>NZ_JALOCP010000009.1:0-258030 GCF_030511745.1 Paraburkholderia sp. SECH4 | reverse complement strand
GAAGAACTAAAGCAGTCCGCATGAAGTGACGCGACAAGTACGTTGACAACCGCCGTGAGCGCCCGAGCCGCAAGACGGGCGAATGAGGCTTCGTGGCCGGCTGGTGCCTGATGAGAGTGGACAGCGTCGGCAGCGGATGCATTCTTAATGGAGTCCTTCCGGAAGTACTATGCTTTGCGCTATGAACAATCACCATACAGTCACATTTTCGACCTATTACGTTTCCCTACCAGCCATTCATTTTTAGTCGACGTGCAGGAGGTGTCGTAATGACGAACGCCCGCCCCGCCCTCAAACCCCTTACACTGGTCGCCGCTGTGATGCTCGCTGTTGCCGGCGGCTCGAGTGCGCAGGCGCAAACGTTGCAAGCGACTGCGCCCCCCGGTGCTTCGCCCGTGAGCCAGCAGCAGCCGCTAAGTGGCGTCGATCCGGACAACGTTGCAGACGGGTCGGAGCCAGCGGAGGATCCTCCGGACCTCTCATCTGCGGTTGTTAGTGCCGCGACACGCGCACTGACACCTGGCGCCGCCCTCGCCCCATCCTTCACCGCGACCGACTGGCCCACGTTCGGCATGAACGCGCAGCGGACCGGAAATAACCCGGTGGAGACGGTGTTGACGACGTCCACCGTGGCGAGTTTGCACACTCACTGGACGAAGGATCTGGGCGGCCCCATCCTGACCCAGCCGACGCTGGCGGCGGGCGTGAACATCAACGGCACGCTGACTGATGTCGTCTATGCCGCGACCCTCCAGGGGAGCATGTTCGCGCTTAACGCTTCCACCGGTGCCGTCATCTGGCAACAAAAGGTCACGCCCGCGCATACCACCTGCGCCGACTTCAACATGTCAGGTGGCAACATCGGGTACATCGGGACGCCCGCCATCGACCGTACCCGGAACCGGCTGTACATCGTGAGCGGGGACGGGTTTCTACATGCGTATGACCTGGCAACCGGCGCCGACCTTCCGGCATTGCACGTCTTGATCCCGGATAAGGCCGATGTGTCAAGGACCTTTGTCTTCGGCGGCCCGACGCTTAGCGGCACGTCGCTATACGTCACGACGGCCAGTGCCTGCGATTTCACGCCGTACCATGGAAAAGCCGTGCAAGTCTCGGTTACCAGCGGGGCGATCCTGCAGCAATGGTACCCGGACGGTGCAACCGGACCGAATGGCGGTGGTATCTGGGGGTTTGGGGGCGTCTCGGTCGTGCGTGGCGGGTCAGCGGTGTACGCCCTGACGGGCAACGCGTTCGCCAGTCCGCAAAATACCGCGTTTGCAGAACACGTCGTCAAGCTCACCAGCAGCCTCGCTGTGACTGCGTCAAACGCACCGATGCCGCCGGCTACCAAAGACGCCGACTTCGGTGCGACGGCACCGCTGTTCCAGCCGCGTAGTTGCCCAACGATGCTGGCAGCGTTCCAGAAGACCGGCGAACTGTTCCTCTATAACCAGGCCACCATCCCGTCCGGCCCCGTTCAGACACTGGATATCAGTCAGCCCAGGGATGCCGGAACCAACATCGGTCTGCCTGCATTTGATCCGGTACTGAAACAGCTATACATCGGGTCGCCCTCCGATTCGCCGACCGGCTTCAACAAGCACGGGCTTCTCGCGCTGGCCTTCAATAGCACGTGTACCGTCAGCCTGGCCTGGCAGCAACCGGTCGGCAAAAACACGATCTCCGACAATCCGTCCATCCCTCCCATCGTCGCCAACGGGGTGGTGTACTACGCCGACGGCATCGCCAGCCAGGTGTATGCGGTGAACGCAAAAAGCGGACAGATACTCTGGAGCACCGATAACCTTCCAGTCGCGGAGCGGCCCGCGGGCGGCGTCCTCACGTCGCCCACGGTCGTGAACGGGCAGCTTTTCGTGGCGGGCCTCGACCACATACTGCGTGCCTTCGGTCTGTAGCACACGGCATCGAATAACCCTTAACGCACCCTGTCGGTCGGTCAAAACTGTTGCAATAGCGCTCGCCAGCATCGGGCCATACCGGACCGGCGAGCTGCGTGTACGATAGGACCAGTTGACTTATGAGTCTCAGGAGACACCATGAAAGCGGTGTGCCCGCTGCACGGGCCAACGACCATCATCCGCACGAACGCGCACGGGTTTCCGGTGTATAAGTGCTGCTGCGACGACGTGCCCTACGTAATGCCCCCGGACGCATGTACGAGGGCGCCGACACAACGCGGATCTGAGCCTCGACAGCAACCCCAACAACCGAAATCGAAGCAGGAATGACACTGACGATCAGTCTGTTGCCGGTGTGCTGAGTCGCAGCTATGGACGCGTGGGCGGTATTACGGCCCACCTTCGCGAATCGTCAGAGCATTCTTCACGGACGTAACGCCAGAAACGCCTTTCGCTATCGAGACCGCCTTGTCGATCAGTGCCGGATCGGTGACGCTTCCAGCTAGCGTTACTGCACCACCTTTTACGAGTACATTGATGCCCGTGGTATCGACACCGCCCTTCGAAAGCGCCTGAACCACTTTTCTGCTTAATGCCCGATTCGCCTTTCTGACGGCGGATTTCGACGCCCCTTGCGTTGTCGCCGATATGGCAGACGATTCGCTTTCCTGTGCCCACGCATTGACGGAAGCGACAACAATCAATGCAGCACCAGCGAGCTTGAGTGTTCTGATTGCGTTCATTGGCTGCTCCAGTATCAATCACCTAACGGAAGACCCTCTCCAGGATCCCGACGTACCGCCGCTTTACATGCATTCACGCACATGGGTAGCGGTTTGCTGCGCGCTCGGCCTTGTATCGACCCCTTGCGGCCCTTCGATATTGTCATTTTGGCGAGAATTTCAGTTGCGCTCGTGTGGATTCAATTCCAGCAGTTGGCGTGCTAACTGACTGGTGATCACCAGGCCGTATTTGGCGCAAACTCCGTTGTCGGTTTCCTTGCCGCAGCAAGGGCAAAACCACCGTCCCAGATTGAACTGCGCCAACTTGTAGGACAAAGGAGGGCCTTTCAACGTGAGCGTATCTAATTGCTCTCGAACAGAGGTGCTAAATAGTGAGCCCGAAAACGAGCACCGGAGCTCTCCCCCAGTGGTATTAACGAGCGGTGCGGAACAGTAGGGACAGTGCATAGGCTGTAGCGTGCGGTCCCGTTGATAGTCGACGATCTTGGCGGAGATGTCGAACGTCTGAAGTTGGCCGAGCGCGGTCCGATGCTGAACCGCAGTGGCGGGCCGGGTTTTGATCGCGCTGCATCCGGCTCAAGTCGACCCTGAGCCGACGTTCACCGTTCTACGAAGCGGACATTGATTCAAGGTAACCTGACCCGCTTCTGAAGCTACCCACGGATCGCTTGAAATCATCGTCCTTTAGTACATTCGCGGGACGAGCGTGTCATCCGCTACCCGCTGCACTGTACCCTGCCATGAGCGCCTCGGCCTCCCTTGCGAACGGGTGCATGCTGTCTACCGCGAGGCGTATCAGCGCAATCATGGGCGAGTAGCGCGCGTACTTCTGATAACGATTGATGCTTGCCCCAATGTCTTGCATGCGCCATTCTAACTTCGCGCTCGCGAAGTCAACATGCTCGTACGCTACTCGTTCACGGCGCCGGTGGCCGTCGCACGCGGTGAATTGCGCCCACTGCGCGATTCAACCGATCCTTAGGTCGGGGCACTGCCGTTGCTCCCCGGACCCCTTATTTTGCATTCGTCTTGTGCCTTACGTCCCGGGTGGCATACTTGGCTCATTCGCGGTTGAGAGAAAAGCGCGCGTCAGCTTCCGATAACCAGGCATTTTTATAGTCATGAATCCAAGAGGACATGCCGAATGAACAGTTTCGATACAGCAATCCTAGCTTTCCTGACGCACAACGCTTTTAGCTCCGACCTGATTAACCACGCGATAAGGGTAATCGCGGACCTGTATACATTCAAGGGCCTCGTGCTCATACCCATTTTGTGGTGGATGTGGTTCAAACCCAGTCAGCGTGGCGAATGGGAGCGTGAAATGGTCATTGCAACGATTGTGGGCGGCCTTCTGGCGCTCGCAATCGGCAGGCTTCTCGCCGATTATTTGCCATTTCGGGTGCGGCCAATCTATAACCCCGAGCTGCACCTGCACTTTCCATCCGCCAGTCTGCGAGACGTGCGAACCTGGAGTTCCTTTCCGAGCGACCACGCGATGCTGTGGATGTCAGTCGCGACAGGAATTTTTCTCGTCTGGCGCCGCGTGGGCGTGCTTGCGCTTTTGTACACCGCGATCTTCATATGCATGCCGCGCGTTTATCTCGGCTTGCACTATCCGACCGACATACTCGCGGGTGCGGCGATCGGGATTATCATCACATACGTAATGACACGGGACTCCGTCAGAACGCGTTTTGCGGTGCCGATACTGGGATGGATTCAGAGATTTCCCGGGGGCGGTTATACGTTGGCGTTTCTCTTGTGTTTTGAACTGATAACCCAGTCGGTGGAAATACGTTTGCTCGAGCAGTCCGTTTCAAAGGCAGTACGACTGGACGGGACCGCAACTTATCGGCCCGGCAACCACTGGCAATAGCGTGAGCGTGAGGAGTGGACGGTGAGACCGGCGGCGCACGTCCCAATCCGCCCGCTGAACTCACGCGCTGCCAGTCGCAAGGCAAAGTTACTTCAGGTGAATGAGGACTGATCCCTCCGATATCTCCGGCGCGCCCACGCCCGTGTTTCCGGCGTTTTTCGCGATCCAGTCCTTCGCCTTCTGCACGCTTTCGTCAGTGCCTGTCTTGTCCTGGCAAACAGTCACCGAGAATCCGCCATCGCCGCTGCGTGCGAGGGTGTAGCTGACAAAGCCTTTGACCGAACGCATCAGTTCTTCGACGTCAGCCGTGCGCTTCTCCAGCAGATCGAACAACTCCTTTGCACCCTTTCCGGAAAATCTCCTTATAACAGTTTGCATGATTGCATCCTCCTGTTTGACCAGCGAAACGAGCATGCCGCACGAACAATGTGTGCAGCGTGTAACTGCTCTTTCCGACAGCGTGTAGTGCGTGGAAGTAATTGAGAAGGCCGCGCACCTGACTTCCGCGACCCATACCAAGTGTAGTAACTGTACCGCCGTAGTAAACATGAGAAGCGGTGCAAAATCCAGGTGCCTTCAGCCAACGTCCGCAATCGGCCGACTACGGTCTGACATGCGCGTGGCTAGTCTCCGTGCGCGGATTGCGGGTGCTACAGACGCGGGACATGAGCAATATGCATCTTATCTATTTGCAACACTCGCAGGCCTCAACTATGTTGAATAGCCTGAAGGCTCGGCTGCCGGGCGGGTGCCATGTCCGATATTCCTAGCACTCTTACGCGATTCCGAGTTCGCGACAATAGCAGGGAGACTCGGCTATGACGACACCGCTGCTCGGACAGATGATGGACGTGCCGCTGACGGTTTCCTCACTGCTGGCCCATGCGTCACGTCACTTCGGCACGACCGAGATCGTGTCAAAGCGCATCGAAGGCGACGTGCATCGCTACACGTATCGCGACTGCGAAAAACGCGCGAAGCAACTGGCACAGGCGCTTATCGCGCTGGATGTGCAGCCGGGCGAACGGATCGGCACGCTGGCATGGAACGGTTACCGCCATCTGGAAGCCTATTACGGCACGACGGGCTTCGGGGCCGTCTGCCATACCATCAACCCCCGGCTCTTCCCCGAGCAGATCGCATGGATCATCAACGACGCCGATGACAGCTACGTGCTGTTCGATACGACGTTCGCGCAGCTGATCGATTGCCTTGCGCCCCTCTGCCCGAAGGTGCGTGGGTGGATCGCGCTTGCCGACGACGCGCATCTGCCTGCGATGCAGACGCCCATACCGCTCATCAGCTACGAGACGTTGCTCAAACCGCACGACGGCGCATTCGACTGGCCGCTCCTCGACGAGCGCCAGGCATCGTACCTCTGTTACACCTCGGGCACGACAGGCAATCCAAAGGGCGCGCTGTATTCGCATCGCTCTACGGTGCTGCACGCGTACGCCGGTTCGCTGCCGGATGCGATGTGTCTATCGGCGCGCGACTCGGTGTTGCCCGTCGTGCCGATGTTTCATGCGAATGCATGGGGCATGCCGCATGCCGCGCCGCTCACGGGCGCGAAACTCGTCCTTCCGGGCAAGGATCTCGACGGAAAATCCCTGTTCGAACTGATGCAGGCGGAGCGCGTTACGTATTCCGCCGGCGTGCCAACCGTCTGGCTTGGCCTGCTCAACTACATGAAGGAAGCGGGCGTGCGGTTGTCGTCACTGCAACGCGCGGTGATCGGCGGGTCCGCGTGCCCGCCGGCGATGCTGCGCACCTTCGAGGAATACGGCGTCGAAGCCATTCACGGATGGGGCATGACAGAGATGTCACCGCTCGGCACGCTCGCAAAACTCAACTGGGAACAATCACAGCGGTCGCCGGAAGAGCAGCGCAGGCTGCGCGAAAAGCAGGGACACGTGATCTACGGCGTGGACATGAAGATCGTCGGCGACGATGGGCGCGATCTGCCGTGGGACGGCATCGCGTTCGGCGAACTGCACACGCGCGGTCCGTGGGTGATCAAGCGGTATTTCCAGCAGGACGACTCGCCGCTCGTCGACGGCTGGTTTCCGACCGGCGACGTGGCCACGATCGACCGGGACGGTTTCATGCGCATCACCGACCGCAGCAAGGATGTGATCAAGTCGGGAGGCGAGTGGATCAGTTCGATCGAAATCGAGAACATCGCGATCGCGCATCCGGCCGTCGCAGAGGCGGCCTGCATCGCCTGCGCCCATCCGAAGTGGCTGCAGCGGCCGCTGCTCGTCGTCGTCAAACGCATGGACGCGGAGATCACGCGCGACGAACTGCTCGCGTTCTACGAGGGCAAGGTCGCGAAGTGGTGGATGCCAGATGACGTTGTCTTCGTCAACGAATTGCCGCATACGGCCGTTGGCAAGCTGCACAAACTGAAGCTGCGCGAGCAGTTCTGCGATCACCTGCTGCCGTCGGCGCTCGAAGTTGAGAACTGTCCGCTTGCCGACGAGCGCGCAACGGGAGGCGCCGGGTCGAAACCTGCGGCGGAATAATCGGAAGGAGGCTGTCAAAGGGACCGCCACCGCACCGCCATTTGGTGCAACCGGCCGTAGCCGACCCACAGCGGACTGACAGGGTTCCCGATTGCGGCCATTCAGCCTAGCGTTTTGCCGACTGCGGGCGGCAGCAGTCAGCACGGGATCAAGCTACACTAGGGCAACGCACTTAGTCATCGGTACGCAAGGCAATTCCAGTCCGCGCGACGTTCGGTACGTCGAAATCGAATCCCCCGACCAACCACAGTAACGATAAAACGGTGCCGCGTTCAGCGTGGCATCGAGCCGCATCGAGGCAAGTCCGTGATCGCGAGCCAACGCTTCGAGTGACTGCAGCATCTTGCGTCCAATACCGCGCCCCATGTGAGACGGCCGGACGAAGATGGCGTCCACTTGCCCACTTGCGACGGTAAGCATCCCTGTGCCAACGACAAATCCTTCATCGACGGCTACGTAAAAGTCGCGTTCGACAACGTTGGCCCATTTGTCGGTCGGCGAGCCATCAACCCACGCTGACAAGGATGCTTCCGGATAATATTTAGCGCACGCCGCAAGTACCGAAGCCTTGCGGATATCCCACGCATCGAGCACATCGCCACTGCTAGCTTTCCGTATCGTCAGCATGCCGCGCTCCTCGGCACGATCTGCCAGGTCCAGGCGTCGATAAGACTCAGAAGATCGGAAACACATACTTTGTCGTGCATGCAATCACTCCTATTTGTGCCAATACAAAACGGAGCGATTGAAAAGATACGGCCCCGTCATGACTGGCGGGGCCGTTGAGGAAATCTATGTGCGATGTATGAACGTCACGATTCCCACGACTCGCCAGTGGCGGTCATGGTGCACATCATGAAATTGCGCGTGTCGTAGTTCATGACCGGAGGTTGCCGTTCTAGAGCGTAGCTGTCAATAGCGATCTGGAAATTGTCGCCGATTCAGGCAGTCACCACGAGCGGCTCAAATTGGCCGGACCTTACCGATGGGTTATCAGCGGCAAGCGATCCAACGTGAGTATCACGCGAAGTTGATATCGAAATTTAACCGCTGAGATTCGGATGTGAGACGTGAACGACTCCGGCTCGTGCTTAGCTAGGCATGTCGGCAAGCAACGCCCATCGCTCATGGTCTCGCCATTCGCCATTTATGCGGAGATAGCGTGGCGATAAACCTTCCTGTTTAAAACCTAACCGACGCACAAGTGCGATCGATGCAGAGTTCCCAGGTTGAATGTTTGCCTCCAGCGTGTGCGGGGTCTGGATTGTCGCCGATCTGGTGGAGACGGATCAACGTCCGAAATTGGCCGAAGCACGTCCTTGCCGTTCTCAATCAGGAACAGAAAACACTGCCTGGAGGTCGCGCTTCATATAGCGAACCCATCCGATTCTTCCTTTGTCCCGAGTTCCCAGATCCAACCAGCCGGCTTTTGCATACGAACGGCGGCCAGCCTCATTCTCTTCGTCGACGGAAAGCATAATGGACGAGGTGTCGACCCAGTGGATCAAGAGCCATTCCGGCAGATACCGGAGCGCAGCCGTTCCGAGTCCCAAACCTTGGAAGCGCAAGTCGATACGTAGGGCCGAAATGACGGCCGCTCCCGTTAAAGCCCAACTGGGTGCGGCGCTTCGCCTCTTCAAAACGAGGAAGCCTACAGTGACGTCTCCGTCGAAGATAGCCGCACCCTGAATGTCGCCAGTCAGATCGGATGCGCAAGCGTCGACTGCTCGGTGAGTCGGCCCGGCATATTCAATCTGTTGATCGGAAATTTTCAAATTCTCAACGTCGATTTTCTGGGTCGGACTTAACTCCTCCCATCGGACGATGCGGATCACATGAGCCATTGTTTTTTCCAACTAGGCAAACGCGGGAAAGGGTATCGGGGCAATCCGCCACATTCTACTAGCTGCCCGCAGCGTCGAAATTGTCGACGATTCAGTATTCGCCGATGACCGTCCGTTCCTGGCCGAGCCCGGAACTTCGGAAGCCGGCCGAGTCCGGTCAGACGCCCCTCGGCCGCGAACTTCGCTAGTCGGCCCTCACCGCACCTTCGCCTCGCGAGAAATCACCCGCTCGCGGGCCACGCTTGCCACCCCGAACCGCCAGTTGGCATCTGAACGCTCATCCACCTCGCGGACCAGCTGAAAGCGCTGCTCGGGCTGGGCTCCAACGCGTTTGCCCGTGCTGGGAATGCGAACAGCTCAACCTTTTCCGCGCCTCGCCGATATACCGCTCTAACGCAGCGTCGAGTTGGACAGACGCGACGCTTGCTGGAGCGGCCAGTGGACAAGGACAGTTTCCTGCGAAACGCCGTTCGCCGAACGGGCGAGCGGCGCCTGGCACGCTTCGAAGAAGACCCTTCCCGATCGAAGAATCTTCCGGCCCATAGCGCGCATGCCAGCACGACAAGGAAGGCAGCCACAGGAACCATCAGTCGCTCCCCATGTGAAGCCCGTCAGGTTGTCAACGCTGCGAGCATGGGCCAAACCGCAATCCCCCGATTCAGGTG
Organism: Paraburkholderia sp. SECH4; assembly: GCF_030511745.1. Classification (NCBI taxonomy): domain Bacteria; kingdom Pseudomonadati; phylum Pseudomonadota; class Betaproteobacteria; order Burkholderiales; family Burkholderiaceae; genus Paraburkholderia; species Paraburkholderia sp. SECH4. Next base: position 248,452 of record NZ_JALOCP010000009.1, on the reverse strand, counting down.
CCTCAGGAGGGCACGCTTCACTATCATGAAACGAATCTATGCCACGTTCCTCACCGCCCTTCTGATCGCTACGCTCGCGCCGGAGTGTTACGGACAGTACACCACCGACTGGGTGGCGAACACATCTGGGACCAACGCTACCCACGTGGGTAGCGTCGCGCGCTCCATGTGGATAGCGCCCGAGGGCGTCATCTACACGGCTTCCATGTGGGACGAAAACGAAGGTGGCGTCTCGATATACCAGAACGGCCAGAGCCTGGGATCCATAGGAGGTCATGGCGAGTTTCAGGGCAGCGCCATTACGGGTAACGCAACTTCGATCTTCGCCGCTCTGCAATTTAATGCCACTTACGGCAGCGGCACGGTCGGGCGGTACAACCGAACCACTCAAACTCGCGACTTTCTCATCCCGGTCAGTGCGACAACGACTGAGCAGCGGGCTGATGTAATCACGGGACTCGCGACGTCGGGCTCGCTCCTTTATGCGAGCGACTCGCCTGGAAATCGCATCCGCGTCTACACCACCGACGGCGTCTGGCGGCAGGATATCGCCGTCTCAAGCCCTGGCGCGCTGGCGGTGGACAGCGCAGGAAACATCTGGGTGGCGCAGAAGAGCGCGGGCGCGATCCTCGAATTCAATCCGGCCGGCGTGCTCGTGAACACCATCCAGATGTCCGTCGCCTCTCGACCGTCCTCGCTGTATCTCGATTCGTCGACCGGGTTTCTCATGATCGGCGACGCGGGCCCCGACATGAACATCAAGATCTATAACACTTTGGTCATTCCATTTCTGATCAGTACATTTGGCATTCAGGGGGGATATCTCGATACAACAACGGGAATCAAAGGCCAGGTTGGCGACAGGCGTTTTACCCGCGTCACCGGCATCGGCAAAGACGCCGCCGGCAACCTGTACGTGCTCAACAACCCGTGGGGCGGAAGCTGGGACCTCGGCCGCGACGGCGGCACCGACATTCACTCCTACGACAGTTCTGGCCACCTGCAATGGAAGCTTCAGTCTCTGAACTTCGAGGGGGTCGCCGCTCCGGACCCGGCTACCGACGGCGCGTACTTCTATGGAGGGACCAACATCTACACCGGCACCGCTGGGGGAACCTTCGTAGCGAACACGGTCGATCCGATCGACTATCCATCCGATCCACGCATCAACATCAACGATCGCTCACGGGATGAGCACTTCGGCCAACTTGCCACCGTCGGCGCCAACCGGATCCTCGTGGCGTCCGGCCAGAATCCCGATACCTTCTACTTCTTCCACTTCAATGCTGCGAATGGCTACATCGCCATACCGGACGCCACGCTTCCCGGTGCGGCGTTCAATACGACCGCACCGGTCAGGGACGGATTCTGCCTCGACAGCAAAGGGGACGTCTGGGCCGGTTTGGACAAGACGAATGCCATCTGGCACTATCCGCTGACCGGCTTCGATGCCAACGGGAAGCCGAGTTGGGGAGCAGGAATTGCAACGCCCATTCCGGGCACGATCACGCCATTGACGCGGATCATCTACCTGCCGGAAAGCGACACGATGATCCTGGCCCAGGGAGTTGTCGGGAGCGCAGACTGGACGTCGATCGGAACGCGGATCGAGGTGTATCACGGCTGGCTCGCAGGCAACACGACCGCTCCCAATCCGGTGATCAACCTCACCAGCGCCAATCCCAAGTCGATCACGGCGGCCGGCAACTATCTCTTCGTCGGATACGTACACACCGTGCCCAACATCGATGCCTTCAATCTCACCACAGGCAGCCTGGACACCACGTTGATCAACAGCAACCCCAACACCGTGTACGTCGGCAATGACGTGGATTCGATGTACGGCCTTCGATCGTACCGTCGGTCGACCGGGGAGTACGTGATCACGAAGGACAACTACAACGGGGCCAGCGTCATCATCTATCGCTGGACACACTGATCGACAGTGCTCGTCGCGGCTACGCCCCGGCGAGCACCTCACGTCATGTCGACTTATTGACCTTGTTTCTTTCCACAGGCAGCGTTCGGCCGGAGCGCTCCTTCAGAGCGGTGGAGCGCAGCGAGCTCCGACCGAATCAAACCATGCGCCTTCAGTGCGGCACGTTCACCACCCCATGGCTCACCCCGATCGCATTGCTACCGGGGTTCGCCACAAAGGCCGGGAGGTTTGCCACGCTTAACGCCGGTGCAGCGCCCGGGCTGCCGCCGCGCGGCACCGTGCGAATCACCTGCGACGGCGGTAGCGGTGTGCCGTTCTTCAGATGGCTCCACATCAGGTTGAGCGCCTGGATGTTGTAGTAGTGGACCGGCACGAAGCGGGTGTCGAAGCCCGGCACGCCGAGGAACGCGTCGAAATGCTGTCCGTTCGTCACCTCGTAGAACGACAACTGGCTGCGCGAGCCTTCTCTCACGCTGTTTGCCGCAAGATAAGCGCGTGAAGCATGATTGATTGGTACGAGTGCATCGCTGCGGCCCTGAACGATGATTGCGGGCTTTCCATGCAGGTTCGCATTCACACGGATTGCCTCGACACTCGCTCGCATGCGCGGGTCTCTATCCGTCCACAACGCGCGCACGCATGCCGCACCCACGAAGCTTGCATCGGGTGTCGCGAGCCGATGATCGGCTCCCCCTTGTGGCGTGACGTTATAGACGAGGCTGACACCGTTGGTCGGCGGCACACCATTGCCCAGCCCGAACACGGTCCCCATCGGCGAGACGGCAGGTGTAAAACCAGCAGCGCCCGTTGCCGGATTCGTCGTGCCGAAACTGAAACCGCACAGGTTGTCGATTACGCTCGACTTTGTATACGCGTTGGCGTACGTCACCGCGACGGCCGGCACGGCCTGCGAGTCCCACATCGGTGCGTGCAGGAGGTCGGAATCGGCTTCATAGCCAGCCTCGTGCAGCTGCGCGAGCGCGTCGTTCGCCTGCGTTTGCGTGTCGCTACCGTGCACGTATCCGGCCGCGGCGAGCGACGTGCAGCGAGCCTGGCGGATCGCCGTCGTCGTCGCGACGGGCAGCGCGGTGAGATACGGCGCGCCGGCGGCCGCCTCCGCGAGGGCAGCGCACGGCTGGAGCAGGTTGGCAAGCGTTGTGTAATCCGCCAGCGGTTTGCCGGCCGCCGTGATGCGCTGGCCACCCTCGATCACTCGCGCACTATCTGGCATGCGGACGTTGACCTGCGGTTCGCCAACCACCACCGCCGTAATCCACCCCTTCGTATCCTGCTCGGCGGCCGCGAGCGACGCACCGCCGCCGTTGCTCACGGACGCCGCGATCGTCGTGATACCACCAGGGCTGTAGCGCACTCCGTGTTTCGATGAGCCGGCGGGCAATGCGAACTGCCGGTTCAAGGCCCAATATGCAAACTGCACAGCCTCGAGCGTGTCCTTGCCCCAGTCCTCTTCAGGGTTCTGCTGGGAATGTGCGTGCTTGAACGCATAGCGGTTCGGGAACTTCTGGTTGTAGGTCGACAGCGTGCTGCCAGGCACGTTGGCGGTGAAAAGACTGTTGCGCCCGGCGGTGGCGGCGTCCGCGAGGCGGCCGTCGATCAGTGTGACGACACCGGTCATCAGCTCGTGTGCCCCGTTGCCGGTGTCTTTGTCCGTATAGGCTACCGCGCAACCGCGCTTGAGCCCCCACTCGCCAGCCGCCGAAATTGCGCCGTAAACCCCGCGCGAGCCCGATGACGTGGCCGTGACGATGCACGGGTTCGCTGGATCGAAGCTCGCCGGCACCTGGACGAGAAGGCTGACGTTCTGCCGGCCCCTGCCGTCGTCGGCATACGCGAGGTATTCGGTGCCGGGGACTTTTCCTTCGCCAAGGGTGTCGTTGCCATACAGATCGACATTGGATCCCCAGAAACGACCGTAGCCGCCATTCGCCGTCATGTCGACGAGCGCGCGGTAATTTGCCCAGATCGCGAGCCGCCGCAACTCGGCTGCCGTCGGGCTCGCCGGGTTCGCGATAGCGGGCGCTGGGCCTGCGAGTCCGGTTTTGCCGAGACCGGCGGTTAGCAGGTCATCGCTGATGCCGTCATAGGTGGTCGTCCTGAGACTGTCCGCCACGACGAACCACGGCAGGCCATTCGGGCCTGGGCGGCGGTCTTCGTGATCGTCGGCCCGTGCAACAGGGACGAGTACTGCGCTCACTATCGCGGCGCTGAGCAGCATTGCCTTTTTCCGGGTTGCCATCCGCATGTCTCTCATCGATGTCTCCTTGTGTGCTGTTGGATTTCGATGCGCCGCGCACTGCGAAAGCCCTTGTGCAGCCTTGAATCACGGCGTCACAAGACACTAGGACATCAGGACCGCAGATACAATGAAGTTTTGCACGGTTGTAGGCGGCCGGTGTGGCTGCCCTTCGGGCCGGATTACTTCATATGCTTCGCGAACGGCTGCTTTGGAGCGAACGCGATGCCCGACCCTGAGCCGCCTTTCGGACTCGCGACACTGCAACGGCCGCTTCGGGGGCGCAGCCTTTCGTCTGGTGTATGGCGATGCTCCGAAGCACACGGCGGATCGTCTAAACTTCAGAATCGACGAACAAGGCCATTCCCGTTCGGCTACCTCGCCATGGCGCACATCTTCTTCGCTGCTTCGATTCAACGGCATATCGCAACGCCCGAGCGCGAGATCGATGCGCGCACGCTCGGCGAAGCACTCGAGGCCGTCTTTGCCGCGCAACCTCGACTGCGCGGCTACATCGTTGACGATCAGGGCTCACTGCGAAGGCATCTCGCCGTGTTTGTCGACGGCCGGCCGGTGCGCGACCGACAACATCTGTCCGATGCGCTCGGTGAGGAAAGCCGGGTTTACGTCATACAGGCGCTGTCGGGCGGATAAGAAGGTTCCACTCGTACTCCTGGAGACACTCGACATGAGCGATCGATTGCTTGTTGCAACCCGCAAGGGACTGTTCGTTCTGCAAGCCGACGACGAGGGTGGCTGGACCCTCGGTGAGCCGTATTTCGTCGGCGAGCCGGTGAGCATGGTGCTGCCTGATCCGCGCGACGGATCGCTGTATGTCGCGCTCAATCTCGGCCACTTCGGCGTGAAGCTGCATCGCCGGCGCGCTGGCATGGCGGATTGGGAAGAGTGCGCGGTTCCCGTCTACCCGCCGCAGCCTGCTGACGAGACGCGTACCGGTGACGGCGCGGACAATGCGAGCGCGGCCGCGCCCAGCCCGTCGCCGCCTTGGACGCTTCAGCAAATCTGGTCGCTCGAAACCGGCGGCCCGGACGAGCCGGGCGTCTTGTGGGCCGGCACGATCCCCGGTGGGCTCTTCCGTTCTGACGATGGTGGCGACACATGGGTGCTCAACCGTGCGCTGTGGGATCGCCCGGAGCGCCGCGAATGGCTCGGAGGCGGCTACGACGCGCCGGGCATCCATTCCGTGATGGTCGATCCGCGCAACAGCCGGCACGTGACGGTCGGCGTGTCGTGCGGCGGCGTCTGGCAAACGGCCGATGGTGGTGCGACCTGGCGCCTGAGTGCCGAGGGCATGGAGGCCGACTATATGCCGCCAGAGCGGCGCGGCGATGCCAACGTGCAAGACCCGCACCGCGTCGTGCAATGCACGGCAAACCCCGATGTGCTGTGGACGCAGCATCACTGCGCGATCTTCCGCTCGACCGACGGCGCTGCCCACTGGCAGCGGATCGAAGCGCAGCCATCGAGTTTCGGCTTCGCGGTTGCCGTGCACCCGCGCGAGCCGGACACCGCGTGGTTCGTGCCCGCCGTGAAAGACCAGTACCGGATCCCGGTAGACGGCCAGTTCGTCGTCACGCGCACACGCGACGGAGGCCGCACGTTCGAGCGCTTCTCGAACGGGTTGCCGCCTACACCGGCCTATGACCTCGTGTATCGGCACGGGCTCGCCGTAGACGACTTCGGCACGCGCCTCGCGATGGGGTCGACCACTGGCGCGCTATGGACATCCGACGATGGCGGCGAAAGCTGGCATTTGATTTCAGCGCATTTGCCGCCGGTATATTGTGTTCGGTTTGGATGAGGGCGCCGAGCAAACGCATTCGCTTTAGCTAACTTGCGCCGTCGCCACCCTGCCAGCGAATGTACGCGGCAGTACTCATCGCGTCGATGTTCGGCAGCTCGCCGACGCGAACGTGCTGAAAAAACCCAAGCACTGGCCCCAAGGGGATTTTTCTGGTGTGGATTCAATCCAGCACGAATATCCCAAGCGTTTCCAATCCAACGGTCTGTCATCGTTGACGCGTCGAAGAAGCTCCTGTGCGATTACCTCGCACCAGATCAAGGCATCTTCCGCCGACCTTGTCTCGATAAATACACCCGATGACGATTCGTAATTTTCGATCAGTCCGCGCTCAAATAGCTCACGCCGTTCAGGCTCGTGGTATTGGAAAATGACGAGATATTCGTGCGCCATGCCGTAAGGGAAGGATTGACGGTTTTTCCCGGACGCAGTTCGTGCCAACGGCGTCGAGACCTGCTATCGATTGTCGGCGACGTGCGCACCGATGTCGAACGTCTGAAAGTGTTTAGGTTTATTCGACGCCTGCCCACATCTGCTTGTGGCGCTCGCCCATGCTCGTGACTGTGGGCAGGCATCCTACAAATCTGAACGACTGAAGTCGCTCACGTTCTCAATGGTTAGTGCTGCGCGGGAACCGGCCGTTGGGCAGCGTCTGCTTCTTCGTTTGTCGCGGAATTGGCTGACGTTTGTTTGCTCGGGCTCGGCTTCGTGGCTGCTGGTGTTTCCGCCGTCGCTATTTGTGATGCCTCTGCAAGAAGGCGCGCTGCACGGCTCGCGGTGATGCGGCTTTGAGGGATGCCTTTCGCATCGAGCGCGATCACCTGGTATAGCTCACGGTCACACTCAAGCTCCCGCTGATATTGCTCTGCTGTGTCGACAAGCAATTCAAGCATGGTCTGTTGACGTCGTCTTTCGTCGCTCGTGATGGCAGGATTCCTACACATTGAGGACGCAAGTGTGATCAATGTGTTGAGTTGGCTCAACTGCCGGTTGCATAGCTGCGACTTCAGAGGTCGCAGAGGGCGCGCGGTTAGTCGTCTCTACGTTCACACTCAGTGCGCAGGCGTATCTGGGCTTCGCCAATGTTCGGACTTAGCGGTCGATGACGGTTCATCGGCCTTATGTGAAGCTTTCCATAAGGCCGAGAATCAGCCGTCCGCAAACTTCGAATGGACTTGACGATTCGTGCCACAGATAGCGGCGGCGGGAGGCGGAGCTAGTTCTTCAGAATGGTTGCGCGGCGGCGGGCCAACTTCCCTCCCTGACTCCCAATCCTCACTTCACCGCCCCCAGCGCCAACCCCTTAACCAAGAACCTCTGCAACCAAGCAAACACAATCGAAACCGGCAACGTCGCACAAAGAGTAGCGGCCATCACCAAATGCCATTCCACAACATACTTCCCAGCCACCATATCCGTCACCTGCACGGTCAAAGTCTTATTCTCCGGCGACCGAATCAACGTATATACAACCGCAAACTCATTCCAAGCATTAATGAAGGTAAAGATCGCCGTAACAACAATCGCCGGCACAGCCAACGGCAAAAACACCTTAAAAACGGCCCGAGTCCTCCCACACCCCTCCAACCAGGCCGACTCCTCAAGATCCCTCGGCACCGTCTGAAAGTAAGAAGACAACATCCAAACCGCGAACGCGATATTGAACGCAGCATAAGAAACGATGACGCCAATCTTGGAGTCAACCAGATTCCCATCCCCATAAGGAATCATCGCCGCGAGCCGGAACAACCCAACAACCAGCAAGATCGGCGACAACATCTGCGTCACCAGCAGAAACTGCGAATACAACCCTTTCCCACGAAACGGAAACCTCGCCAACGCATAAGCCGCCGGCAAGCTCACCGCCAGCGCCAACGCAGTCGACAAAAAGCTGATCACACAACTATTCCTCAGCGCCACGCCAAAGTTAGCCGCAACCCACATATCCGAAAAATTGCTCCACTGCCAATGCACCGGCAACCACCTTGCCGGATAAACAAAAATCTCCGTAGCCGGTTTCAACGCAGTAAACAACATCACAGCAAACGGAAACAGCACGGCCACAATCAGTGGCGAAAGTGCCAACCAGCACCACAGCGAGCGCTTCATCTTGACGCTGAGACTCATGACGTCTCTCCTTCTTTCGCGGGCTGCAGGCGCAGATAGGCAATCGAGAAAACGAACAGCATGACGAGCATGATCAGCGACACCGCCGCGGCTTCGCCGGGACGTCCCAGCCGGAACCCAAGCTCATAGAGATACGTGACGAGAATATGCGTGCCGTTATCCGGCCCGCCTTGCGTCATCACCCAGATGATCGGAAAAGAATTGAACACATAGATCACGTTCAACAGAATCGTCATGTTGATAAACGGCCGCAAGAGCGGCATCGTCAGCTTGCGAAACTGTTGCCACGCACTGGCGCCATCCATCCGCGCCGCTTCATAAATGTCACCCGGCACGGACGACAACCCGCCCAGCAGAATCGTCACCGTAAATGGAATCGACACCAGAATGCCAACCGCGATCTCCACCGGAAACGCGAGCTCCGGCGTCGCGAGCCAATGTATCGGACCGTTGATCAAACCAAGCCGCTGCAACGTGACGTTGACCATGCCGTAGTCATCGTTGAAGGCCCAGCGCCACACCACGGCGGTCATCGTCAGCGAGACGGACCACGGCAGCATCACAATCGTGCGCGCGACGCCGCGTCCATAGAAATCCTGATTCAGCACCAGTGCAACCGGCACCGAAATTAGTACCGTGCCGCCCACCACGAACACGGTCCAGACAATCGTCCGCTTAGCAGCAGCGAGGAACGAGGGGTCCGTGAATATCGTATAGAAGTTCTGCAGACCGGTGAAATCGCGGATTGCGCCGAAGCGCGAGACCTCGTGCAGCGATTGCCACACGATGTTGAAAATTGGATAGCTGATGATGAAGAGCGCCAACACCAGACTCGGCGCAATCAGCAACCAGGGCGCCTGGAGGCGCGAAGAAGCGGAACGGCTCATGCGTGCTCGATCGTAAGACGCGTCCCCATTCAAGAAGCGGACGCGACGGGATGGGCCGGATAGTGCATTACGGACATGACAACCGAAACGCGCGCCGCCTTCGCACCGGCGGCGCGCGTTTCGTGTTCAGCAAATCACTACGAGACTACGCGATCACTTGCCAAGCGACTTATTCGCTTGCGTCGCTGCGGCAGTCAACGCGTCCGCCGGCTTCGCCTTGCCCAGGTAGATCGATTGCATTGAATCGGTCACAGCCTTCGCGGTGTCTTCCCAACCGGTCACGGTCGGCGCGAAGTGAGCGGTCGGCAGCAGCGCGACGAAAGCTTTGGTATCCGGATCGTTGAACGCCGGATCGGTCGCCTCAGCCTTGGTGGTCGGCAGGAAGCCTTCGGTCGTCGTGAACTCGACGCGCGGTTCCTTCGTGAACAGATAGTCCAGGAACTTCCAGGCCGACTTCTTCACCTTCGAGTTCTTGAACATCACGATCGAGTCGGTCACGGCATACGTGGCGTGCGTCGTGCCCATCGGGATCGGATCGATGCCGTACTTCAGGTTCGGCGCTTCCTTCTTGATCTGCTTGGCGAGGAACGGCGCGGAGATCATCATCGCGACGCGGCCCTGCTTGAACAGGTTCTGCACATCTTCGCGACTGTAGCCGGTCACGCCAGGCTGCGTCAGGCCGTCGTCGATCAGCGTCTTGTACAGCGTGGCCGCCTTGATGCCGGCCGGCGAATTGAACGCGGCCTTGCCGTCCTTGCCGACGACGTCGCCGCCGTTGGTCCACAGCGCGTAGTAATAGTAGACGTCGGTTTCGATTTCCTTGCCTTGCAGGCCGAAGCCGGCAACGCCCTGTGCCTTCAGTTTCTTCGACGCATCGATCACGTCATTCCACGTTTTCGGGCCGTCGGGATAGCCAACCTTCGCGAGCAGATCCTTGTTGTAGTAGAGCGCGCGTGCGGAAGCGGCGATCGGCAGGCCGTACACCTTGCCGTTGATTTCGCCCGGTGCGAGGAACGGGCCGATGAAGCGGCCCTTGAAGCTGGCGTCCATGTAGCCGTCGAGCGGCTCGGCGACGTCGTCCTTCACGAAGTCGAGCAGCCAGCGCGTACCGACGATCGCCAGGTCGGCGTTGGCGCCGCCGGAGATGTCCGTTTGCAGTTTCTGTTGCAGCGTGTCCCAGTTCACGTCTTCGATCTTGATCGTGGTGCCGGGATTGGCCTTCTCGAAGTTACGGGCCATCTTTTCGAAGTACGGCGCGGTCGCATCGCTGTAATGCGCGACCGTCACGCGGACCGTGTCGGCGTGAGCCGCGACGGCGATACCTGCAAACGCGAGCGCCACGGCAACTTTGCCTAGCGCGAGGGAAGCACGGGCATGCAACGACATTTCTCTCTCCTGTGTCGATCGGAGTTAGCGCTTTACGCTTACTCCGGTCCCATCCAACGATGGTGGGGGGTGGTCTGCTGCCGTCGCCGGCCGCTTTGGGTTAAATTGTTTGAAAAAATCCTACATGACGCAAAATAGCTTGTCACGTAGGGTCTGCCATATTTTTTCTCAGCCAGTTTTGTGCATAAGATGCTGTAAAGCAGGGGTATTCTGCATAACGCGAAGTCACGGATACCCAATCTTCGGGATGACTAGACAACTGTTCGATGTCGGTTTTGTAGGAAATTTACACGCTAAACCGGCGCTGCAACGAGGTTGAAAGGCGAGGGTAGACATGAATCGTGTGGTGTTGGTGACAGGCGCTTGCGGTGGGATCGGCAGCGTGTTGTGCAAGCGTTTCGTGGAGCAGGGCGACACGGTGCTGGCGCTCGATGTCGACGCGGTCGCGCTTCACGGATTGGTTGCACAACTCGGCGTCGCGCATGTCACGCCGATCACGGTCGATCTGGGTGATGCTGCCGCAGTGCAGCAAGCGGTTGCCGAGGCGGTGAAAACGCGCGGTCCGGTGGACGTGCTGGTCGCCAACGCGGGTGCCGCCAAAGGTTTGACGCTCGCCACGACGGATGCCGCCAGTTGGCAGCGCGACATCCATCTGAATCTGAATGGCACGTATCACTCGGTGGAAGCGGTGCGCGCGTCGATGATCGAACGGCAGACGGGCGTGCTGGTGCTGATTGGCTCGGTGAACGGCATGGCCGCGCTCGGACATCCGGCGTATAGCGCGGCGAAAGCGGGTCTCATCAGCTACACGAAAGCGCTGGCGATCGAACTCGGCCGCTATGGCATCCGCGCGAACATCGTCTGTCCGGGCACGGTGAAGACGCAGGCGTGGCAGGCGCGTGTCGACAAGAATCCGCAGGTCTTCGAGGATCTGAAGAAGTGGTACCCGTTGCGCGACTTTGCGACACCGGACGACATCGCCGATGCGGTGCTGTTCCTCTCATCGCCGATGGCGCGTGTGATTACCGGCGTCGCGTTGCCGGTCGACGGTGGACTGATGGCCGGCAACCGTTTGATGGCGGAAGAGTTGACGCTCGAATCGCTTTGAATGGATTGGATTCGCTTTGAACTGCTTTGACCCGATAGCGCGGCGTGTTTTTTGCTCGATGAAGCAAGGCAGCACGTTCGCATGACAGTACGACGATGAGGACAGCATGGCAGCAGTGCAACTAAGCGGCATCTTCAAACGCTATGGCGACACGCAAGTGGTGCACGGCATCGATCTCCACATCGACGACGGCGAGTTCGTCGTGCTGGTCGGCCCGTCGGGCTGCGGCAAGAGCACGCTGATGCGCATGGTGGCGGGGCTCGAAGAAATCAGCGGCGGCGATCTGATGATTGGCGGCACGCGCGCGAATACGCTCGCACCGCAGCAGCGCAATATTTCGATGGTGTTTCAGAGCTACGCGCTTTATCCGCATCTGTCGGTCTACGAAAACATAGCGTTCGGGCCGCGGATTCGCAAGGAATCGTCGGCGAGTTTCAAGCCGCGGATCGAAGCTGCGGCGAAGATGTTGAACCTCGGCGGGTATCTGGATCGCTTGCCGCGTGCGCTGTCAGGTGGTCAACGTCAGCGGGTGGCGATGGGCCGCGCGGTGGTGCGCGAGCCGTCGCTGTTCCTCTTCGACGAACCGCTGTCCAATCTCGACGCCAAACTGCGCGTGCAGATGCGCACGGAAATCAAGGCGCTGCATCAGCGTCTGAAGAATACGGTGATCTACGTCACGCACGATCAGATCGAAGCGATGACGATGGCCGACCGCATCGTCGTGATGAACGCGGGGCGGATCGAGCAGGTCGGCCGTCCGCTCGACCTGTATGACCGTCCGGCGAATCTGTTCGTCGCGAGTTTCCTCGGCTCGCCGTCGATGAATTTCGCTGAAGGCGTGTTGGTCAATCGCACGGATGGACAGGGTTTCGCGTTAAAACTCACGGACGGTGGCGAGATCGTGCTGGAAGGCACGCCGGCCTCGGCGGTGGTCGGCGCAAAAATCACGCTTGGTGTGCGTCCCGAACACATTGAAACGATGGCTGACAAGCCGGACACCACGATGGAAGTCGAAGTGGTCGAGCCGACTGGCGCCGAGACCCATTTGTACGGGAAAATAGGCGGCAACACGTGGTGCGTGACGACTCGCCAGCGCTCGAAAGTCGAGCCCGGTCAGCGCGTCACGCTGCGTCTGCCGGCCGAGCATATTCATCTGTTCGATACGGAGAGTGGACGCAGGCTGGTCTGAACCGCGTGTTGCCGCTTGAGGCTGATTCAAGCTGATTGAAGCTGCGATGCGACGCGGATTCATTTAACCCTTAAGGAACACCGGGTGTCCGCACCGAACTTGATTCCCCACATCCGCGGCGCGCTGGCCAATCTGCGGCCCGCCGAGCGCAAGGTCGCCGAGATGGTGCTGAGCGACGTCGACTTTGCGATGCGCGCGAGCATCACCGAGCTCGCCCAGCGCGCGGACGTGTCCGAGCCTTCCGTCACGCGCTTTTGCCGCGCGATCGGCGCGCATGGTCTGCGCGACTTCAAGATGCAATTGGCGCAGAGCGTGGCGGGCGGGGTGCCGTATGCGTCGACGGCGGTTGCGCGTGACGATGACGTGCAGACGTTGATGGACAAGGTGGGTGAGGCTGCTGTCGATGGGATCACGCATGCGTGTAGTGCGTTGGATCCGGCGGTGGTTGAGAGTGCGATTGCGGCGTTGTCGAGCGCGGGAAGGGTTTTCTTCTTTGGCGTTGGGTCGGGTTCGGGGCTCGTTGCGCAAGATGCGGCTTTAAGGTTTTTGCGGCTGGATATTGCGGCTACTGCGTTTACTGATGGTCATTTGCAGCGGCTTTATGCGGGGCTCATGGAACCCGGTGATGTGGCGTTTGCGATTTCGCATTCGGGGCGCAGCGTCGAAGTGAATGAAAGCATTCAGATCGCTAAGGAGCGTGGTGCTACTACGATTGCGCTGACGAATGTCGGTTCGCGGTTAGCGTGGTTGGTCGATATTCCGCTGCTGCTGCGCGTGCCGAGTCCGATCGATCCAAATACGCCAGGCGTGTCCCGGCTTGTGCATCTTTGCATCATGGATGCGCTGGCGATCGGCGTCGCGTTGAAGGCGCGGCCCAAGACGCTTGAAAAGATGCGGCACGCGAAGGCGCGGTTGGCGTCGCATGAACCGGAAGCGGCGGGGGATTGAGCGGGAAAGAGCGTCCGCTTCAAGAGCCCTGCGACGAACGCGTGAACAGTCACGCTGCTTGAGGACGCCAGGCGATCATGCCCGCCGTCCGCGCACGAACCTCCGGCGAGGCTAAACAGGTCGCAACGGCCTCGTAGCCCGGTGTTCCTGGATAGGGGGCGACGACAGTAGGCGGGCTGTGATTCGCCGGGCACAGAATGATTGACTCGTCAGGGCCGATTGCATCCAGATCCAGAATCGCTGAAGAGCGCGTCATCAGAAACAACGGACGTCCACCCACTTTGGTGCGTTGGCGAAGATGGATGATTAATGCTTCCTGCGTCGCCTGATCTAACCCTTGCTCCACCATGTCGACGACGAGGGCAGCCGGACCTTCGGATTCCAGTTCGACGAGTAGAGCGATTAACGCTTCCGATTCTCCCGCGCCTTCTCCGATAAGCCACGCCAGAGTCTGATCCACTCGCGATTTGAGCGCTGCATCCGCTTCAAGGCGGGCTACGGTCGCGGCATTTCCATCGTTTAGCCGCTCGAGGCCCAGGAAAGCGGCATTCGGTATGTTCTCAGCCAGGCATTTCGCCAGCCGCGTCTTGCCGCTTCCCAACGGACCGATGATGTAGTTCAGCGGTCGGATGTCGCGAAGTTTGAACCGTTCGCCACCCCACGGCCACGGGAGATCAAAAGCTGTGGTGAATTCCGAGGAAGGATTGAGCAGGCGTGCCAGCTCTCCATCGGCAGGTGCCTGACCTCGGGCAAGATCGGAGCGAAGCCCTCGGACTTTGGCTATCGTGTCCACGAGCTGGCGAATTTCCGCTTCAAGCGTCGCCTCGTGGGCAGCCAACGCGGGTTCCAGACTCTGAGGGTCGCCTTTCAACACCTGTGCCACTTGAGCGAGGCTGAGGCCAAGCGCACGCAGGGCCACGATCTCCGCAGCACGATTCATCTCGTTGGGACCGTAGGTGCGATATCCGGCGACCGTGCGTGCCGGCGTCACCAAGCCTCGCTGTTCGTAGAGTCGCAGGGCCTTGGTCGAGACGCCAAGCTGTCTCGCCGCTTCGGAAGCACTTAAAAATGGAGTGGAACAACGCATGAGTCACCTCTTCGTTTGCTGACCACTCGCATCATGGAGTTGGCCCTTGGGGCCGAGTCAACAGGTTTCTTGCAGTCCTGGAAGGCCAAGGACGACCAGGAGTCGAGAAGTAGCAGTGGAGCTCAGCAATCAGCGGCTTAAGGGCCAGCCCTTTCAAGGTCTTGATCAAGATGTCCCGCCTTTGGCGCGTTTAAGCAGGCGGGCGGTACTGTGATGGGCTCGGGCTACCGCGCCTTCGACATAGGGTGCGGGTTTGCGGGTCTTGGGGCCACGCCTGCGCGTGCGTACCTGGGCCGGATCGACGCAGTGGGCCAGCTCGAGCAGTTTGCCGGCAATCACATCGGGCGTAGCATCGCTCCAGTGCGACCATTCGTTCGGCGGCAGCGCGATGAGCATGCCCTCATACTGGCTGCGAATCTGCAAGGCAAGGTAATACGTCGAGACCTCGGGTGGCGCTGCACCGGTTTCATCGGCTGCAGCATGGGCAGTTTCAATACTGCGCCTGAGCGTGGCCAGCACGTTGTACGCCAGCACCGCGACGGTAAAACCCAGCAGCGCGGCCCGCGGATGACCCAGGGTGCGGATCTCGCTTTGCAGCACCGACTCGAGTCGCTGGAACATGCCTTCGATACGCCAGCGCTTGCGATATAGTCGGGCGATCTCGTGTGCGCCCACCGCGGCAGGCAGATTGCTCCACAGCCGGATCACCGTGTCGCCCGCCTCGGTGGGCTGGTCCAACTGCAGTTCGATGCGCCGCCAGCCCTGCAGCCCGGACTTCAGGTCAATGCGTTGCTCACGTACCTGTCCGGTCTCGATGCGCGCAGCGTCCACCCATGGCCCGCTACTGGCAAGCGGCGGGCTGCTGCGGCCATGTTCGCGCACGATGAAGCTGGCCTGCGCCTGATGCCAGCCCAGCAGGATCGTGCTGGTGCAGAAATTCCGGTCGGCCAGTCACAGCTCTCCCGGGCCGGCACATTCGAGCAGCGGGGCCACCGCGGAACGCTCCTGCGCGTGCGCGTCCTCAACGGCGATCAGATCAGTAACCAGTCCCAGATCCGGCTCGTAGACGACCAGGGCCTGCCCGGGCAAGGCGGCGCCCCGCTGTTCACGCAGCGCCGCCAGCCGTTTCTCACTGGCCGGCAGGTGATTGCCATCAAGCACACGCACACGCCAGCCAGGCAGGCTGGCCTGGCATGGCCATGCTGCCAGCACCGGCTCCAGACGCTGTGCGCTACCCTGTACCAGGGCACGCAGGATCGCGGGTTCGGTGCGGTTGACCTTCTCGTACAGCGCGGCCAGCGACACTGGCAGATGCTTCGTCTGCGTCGCCGCAGCGTGCAGCGACGGACTCAGTCCCAGCGACACCAGCGTCATCAGTTCCACCACCGTCGAGAACAGTAATTCACGTGCATATTGCCGTTGCCGGTGCCCGGCAAACACCTCGTCGACCCATTGCGGCGCGATGGCTCTCTGCAGTGCCAGGCGTGCCATCACGCATACCGGTGCCTGCTGCTCGAAACGCTTCATCACCTCGTCAAACATCCCTTCGTACCCGTCGTCCTTGAACAGGTCGCCAGGTTACCAGGTTTGCCGCGCAAAGACCTTGAAAGGGCTGGGCTTAAGGGCCCAACCAAAACCACTTCCCGTTGACCCATTGCTCGCACACGCCCGGTTCCCACGCATGCAGACGCACCTCGTCAAATCTGGCGCCCGCTCGTATGAATAACTTGTCCGTCGCGCCGTTTTCCGACCAGCCTTCCCATAGCCCCGTCTCCGGGCAGAGCATGCCGGTGCAGAGGTTCATCATTCCATATTTCTGACGCTTCTCAGCTTGCTGGTCGAGACGACGCTGCTCGCGTTTCTCCCGAGTCAGTGCAGGATAGGCCCGGCTTAATATGACATCCATCAGGACTGGCGTTGTTGATCCGCCGTCCTCCATTGGGTTTGCACCGGGATCGCCGAAAGTCAGTTCCACGTCTACCGGGAATCGGCTCGTTGGCCGGTCCAGCGCGCGATAGCGATAGTGGTGCAGATAGATCGGCGGCGGCGTTGTTCCCATATCGTTGCCGGGCCGCCGGTTACCATTTCCATCGATCCAGTATCCGATACCGAGATGAAGCATGTCTTCTAGGCTTGATCGGTTGATTCCCTCCATGAGTGGACTGAACCGGATTGTGATGATTGTGGGAACTGGCTTGACCATCATGCGGTTGGCCGTGTAGTCGGCTGGATCGCCTTCCGTCATCAACACGATTTGCGTACGAGGAAGAACTGAATTCTCGAAGGAATATTCCTTACCCACGGAACCCTTGATAGGCTCTGTGGCAAAGTTACCGCCAAAGGCAAGTTGGGCGGGATCGAACGGCTGGTCGTCCCGCAGGATTGCCATCGCTGTCGTTAGCATCCTGAGCGCCATTGCGCGCTGCTCGTCGGTAATCGCCGGCCTCATGTCAGCTCCTTGTACCGATTGTCCGGAGGGCTGCTTCATAATCGGCTGTGCATGTACCGGGATTGCGCACCAGAGGATCATCAGGGTTCTGCCAGTATGCTTGAACCACTTCCGCGCAAGCGTAGGCATCTTCTTCATGGAGCTGGCTCCTGTAGCCGGTTTCAAATCTCGCCATTTTCTGTGCGATTTCCGGTGCCAGGCAACCTGTCGAGTTCGATATTTGCGGCTTCGCTGGGAGAAAACGCCAGCGAGTCAGGTGTCGTGAGTTCCAGCGTGTATTCGAACAGTTCGCCAAGCGTCTCGGTGCCGCTCAGACGAACAGGAGTGAGGACTGGAAGACAGTCAAAGCCATAAGTGGGAAGCGCTGCGCCGGACACTGCCAGCGTGTGGGACTGGACGGGGTTGAACATGACGGATGGGTTTAGAACAGACGCGCATAGGCGTCGCGTCATACTGTTTTCTCTCCCGGGCGAATTATCGGCCGGCCGTTTTTTCTGAACGCTTACACCTTGTCTCTTGATATCTCGCCCGACTGTAGGATCGGGAACAGCGCCTCGCTGCGGGAAATATCAGACTCCCTGAGCCCGCGCTTAATTATTGAAGATATGAGGGTGACCGGAAAGAGGACAATGTGAAGATTTGAAAAGGTCGAATAAAGAGATATGCAATTCGCACGTCGAACTAATGAAGCCGCGATTCGAAGCAGAATTCTCCAGCTTGTTGGCACGCCTCGATCTCTCGCTACTTGAAACTGTGCCTTTCTCAAATCAGCCAGATTCTGAACGGATTCTTAGTGTTGGTCCGGCGAACGGCACAGGCTACGCGACGCTGAGGTTCGGCGAAGGCGCAGCGGACTGACGCCGATGGCAAGTGATCTTGCTTCGGCGTCGGCTAACGGTTGTTCTCGTCTGAAAATGCTTCGGCAATCGCCTGCACGATTTGCGCACTCAACTCTGGCCGCTCGTCAAACAGCGGATAGCGCTTGCGCAGGGTGTTCGACACGCTGTTGCCGTTCTGCCGGACGCTTCGAATGATGCCGTCCAGATCGTTGTCTGGCGCTTCGAGAAATTCCTTGATGGCGCGCCGTGCTGAGTCGTTGGCGTGCAGAAAGCGCGCTTCGGTGCGCATTTCATGCGTTAGCGTCATGTCGATCACGTCAGCAAGATAGGTGACGTGCGCGGTCAGATCCGGATAGCGCCACGCGGGCAGTGCGTCGTCATAGGCGCGGAAGTGCAGGTTGTATTCGACACCGTCGTCCGCGATCTCGGTCTTGCCGAACGTGTACTGGTCGGCATAGTGATTCATCAACGGGCGCGAAAAGCGTTCGAGCACTTTGTCGTAAGCGGCGCGATCGCGCGTGCTGTGGGTGATCGTGGCGGATACCGGCAAGATAATTGGCGCAGGCACCGCGCCGTCGCGACGCAGAATGTCGTTGATCAGGAAGCGTGAAATGCGGCCGTTACCGTCGGCCATAGGGTGCACATAGACGAAGCCGAACGATGCCGCGGCAGCACGCACGATAGACGCGCCCCCTTCGGTCCGTTCCAGAAAGCGGCTGAATCCTGCCAGCATCGCTTCGATGTGTTCCCAATGCGGCGCGATGTAGTCGACCACCGGTTGATAACGTGCGATGTGTCCCACGTACACCGGGGAGCGGCGGATGCCGTAACGCAGGGCCGACTGCCCCAGGATGCCGCGTTGCAAGACGTCGAGCGTTTCAGCGTCGAACGGATTCGCATGCTGTCCGCATTCGCTTTCCATGACTGCGGCAAAGCGGCGGATTCGATCCTCTTTGTCCTGCTCGTGTTCGATCAGAAAGCTCGCACGGCTCTCTTTGACCGTCAGCCAGACGGCGCTGCGCATGATCAGATCGATGCCATAGTCCGCTTCCAGTTCGGCAAGCGGTGCGGCAAGGTTATAAGCTTCGGCGCACTGAACCGCTTCGACACGTCGAATCACCGGGCAGAAGTCCCGATTGCCCGGCAGGTTGTCGCGCACACGCCAACGCGCGTTGTTGACCGGGGTACCTACGATGAAGTCCTCGGGATTCAGTGCATCGACGTAGTTTCCCCGGGAGACGCCCAGTGCGTTTAACGGCTCCGGCATCAACCACTCATAAAAGAAGCAGGCGCGGCGGGCATACGCGCCTGTGGGTTCGCGGGCGATCCATGCCTCCAGTTCGTGGCGCACCGGTTGCAGCGCATAGAGTCGCGCGAGGAATTCCAGGTGAATGCCTTCGTGCCGGAAGGCGAAAGTCAGGTTGTCGGTCAGGCTGGCGGCCGGACGATAGCGTTCGGGGTAAACCTCGCGGCGGATGTCACCGTCGGTGGACGTTGAGCGAATCCGGCCGATTTCACTTTGAATGGCGAACGGGTGGACCGGTACGACGCCGTACGTGTTGGATAGCCATTGATAACCGATCTGCGGCATGATTTTTCGATCCGGGGTGGCGGGGACGCGCGCGAGGACACGTTGTTTCGCTGAGTTTTGCGTAGTTTCGATTACTCGGCTCGCAAAACGATTACAAAACGCGTGTTTTCTGGAAAAACGATTATACGGCGTCTGCGCGGTATTTCGATTACTGGGCGGGTAAAACGATTACAAAGTGCCAGTTTTCTGGAAAAACGATTACTTATCCCTTGTTGAGGCCGCTTTTTCAGGTCTCGTCCGCCATCGCCATCCACCCAAACCGCCGGGACAACCTCAGGGTCGCCGCGCGCAAAGTCTGCGCGGGGCCGCCTGTGAGCTCGCTATCGAAGCTGCCGCTCGGCCCCATCAGCGCGAGCACCAGACAGATGCTGCCGGTATGGTCCAACACCGGCGCAGCCAAGGTGTTGATACCCGGCACAGGCCGGCTTAACGCGGTATCGATGCCATCCGCGCGGATTTGCGCGAGCCGCTGCGCATAGGCCTTTGTCTCCCCCGCCTCAGCCCCCGCCAACCGCAAATGATCCTGCGCCAGCAGCCCATTGCGCACATCATCCGCGACATAAGCAGCAAACACCCGCCCGATCGCCGTATTCACCAGCGACATCACCGTGCCGACCCGCAAGCTCACATGCAGCGGCCGCGCGGACTCTTCCAGACGCACGACGGTCGGCCCGAGCGGCCCAAGCACCGCCATCGCGACACTCATTCCCGTCGATACAGCCAGTTCGACCACTTCCGGCTCGGCTTCCCGCGTCGGTGACAAGCGCTGCAAGCCGATCAGCCCAAGCTCAAGCGCTAAAGGCCCGGCTTCGAAACAACCCGCAGCATCGCGGTTCAGCAAACCGATCTTGAGCAGACTCACCAGATGCGGAAACGCTTTGGCCGGCGGCATGCCCGCAGCGGCCGCAAGATCGCGCAAGCTCAACGGCCGCGCAGCCGCAACCAGCGCGCCGAGCAATTCGCCGGTGCTATCGAGCGACTGGATGCCCCGCTGCGGTTTCGCATCGGCAGAAGCGGCAGAAGCGGCGGAAGCGCCGGAGGCAGCGTAAGAGGGGTCGAGAGAGTCGGTCACGATGCGGAAGAAGCTAACAAGGAGGGCGCTGCCGCAAGTTCAGCGCTAATGTCATGAGCCGCGGCAAGCAGCGCGCGAGCCGTCGGGCCATCGGCGGCGACGTCGATCGCGCCCGTCGAGCCGATCACGGTCAGCGCGAGGCACAAGCGGCCGTCCGCATCGAGCACCGGCGTGCTCAAACTGCTGATGCCCGGACTCGGCGCATCGACGCTGCATTCCAATCTGCGTGCGCGGATAGCATCTAAAGCCGCTTCGAACGTGGCACGTTCATCAGGCGGCGTCATCGCGCTACTCGCAGCACCCGACTGATTCGCCCACATCCCCGCCAACGCCTCCCGTGGCAGATAAGCGCAAAACACGCGACCCGTCGACGTCGCCGGCAGCGACATCACCGTGCCCACATGCAGATTCACATGCAACGGAAATCCGGCATGCTCATAGCGGACGATAGTCGGCCCTTGCGGCCCGGCAATACAGATTGCGACGCTGAACCCGATCGCTTCGGCCAAAGCCGCGACGCGCGGCACGGCGGCGCGAAACGCCGGCTGGTTCTCCAGATGCATCAAACCCAGCCGCAACGACAGCGGACCCGGTTCATAACGGCCGGACAATTCGTCACGTTTGATCAGACCTAAGCGGCTCAAGCTCACCAGATAAGCGTGCGCTTGCCCCGGCGCGATCTGCGCGGCGGTGGCGAGATCGGACAAAGCCAGCGGGCTGCGCGCCTGAGCGAGCGCCAGCAACACGCGGCCGCCCACCTCGACGCTTTGAATCCCGCGCTGGGTCTTGCCGCCATCCGCCGTCTCGCTGCCGCCCGCACCTTTGCCGGTGGCCGATTTCGCTGCTTTGCTCACACCCGCGCTCGTCCGTAAAAAGGGTCCATGTTAGCCGAAGCCCTGCGCGAAAACCGCGCCTTCCTGTCCTTATCTTAGGCGCCCTGAGATTTGCGTATAGCGATACATTTCGCTATTGACAAATAAACCGGCCCGGCCATAAGATGCATTCACCCCGACATACCGGTGCAGTCACAGAGTCAAAACGGGGCGAGACAATCCTCCAATACCGTCAGCCCGCGCCTCTGAAATCTGAACGCGCAGCCGGCCGTCTCGCCTCACGTCCAACTTTTGAGGGAGACAAGCATGGCAAAGGCATTCGCATCCCAGGCCGACCTGGAAGTCAAGAAAGTCACGTGGACCAAGCTATCCGAGAACGCCTACGCGTACACCGCTGAAGGCGATCCGAACTCGGGTGTGATCATCGGCGACGACGGCGTGCTGATCGTCGACACCACCGCCACGCCGGCCATGGCGCAAGACCTCATCGCGAAGATTCGCAGCGTCACCGACAAGCCGATCAAATACGTCGTGCTGTCGCACTACCACGCGGTGCGCGTGCTCGGCGCGTCGGCGTATTTCGAAGAAGGCGCCCAACAGGTGATCGCGAGCCGCGGCACGTACGAGATGATCGTCGAGCGCGGCGAGCAGGACATGAAGTCGGAAATCGAGCGCTTCCCGCGTCTCTTCGCCGGTGTCGAAACGGTGCCGGGCCTGACGTGGCCGACGCTCGTGTTCGAAAAAGAAATGACGCTGTTCCTCGGCAAGCTCGAAGTGCGCATCGCGCATCTGGGCGCGGGCCACACGAAGGGCGATACGGTGGTGTGGTTGCCGTCGCAGAAGGTGCTGTTCTCCGGCGACCTGGTCGAATACGACGCAGCCTGCTATTGCGGCGATGCTCAACTCGAACAATGGCCGGCCACGCTCGAAGCGCTGCGCGCGCTGAAGGCGGAAAAGCTGGTGCCGGGTCGCGGTCCTGCATTGACCACGCCGGAAGACGTCAACAAAGGCCTCGACTACACGAAGGACTTCGTCACTACGCTGTTGCAGCAGGGCCGCGAAGCCGTCGAACAGAAGCTCGATCTGAAGGCCGCGATGGCGCACACGCGCAAGGCAATGGACCCGAAGTTCGGCCATGTGTTCATCTACGAACACTGCCTGCCGTTCGACGTCTCGCGGGCTTTCGATGAAGCGAGCGGCATCACGCATCCGCGCATCTGGACCGCGCAACGCGACAAAGAAATGTGGGACGCGCTGCAAGCCTGATAACAGCATCGAAACGCCGGAAAGCGTCAAGCAGGGCAGAGCGGAGAAGGACGGAGACACAAGATGAGCATCAACTACCAGACGCTGTCGTTCGACTATAAGCCGTGCCGGGAGCAGGCCGGGCAGGGCGATGCGGAACAGGTGGCCTATCCCGTGATCGTGGTCGGCGCGGGGCCGGTGGGCCTCGCTACCGCGATCGATATCGCGCAACAGGGCGTGCCGGTTGTGCTGGTCGACGACGATTGTTCGTTGTCCACCGGTTCGCGAGCGATCTGCTTCTCGAAGCGCTCGCTCGATATTTTCGACCGGCTCGGCTGCGGGCAGCGCATGGTGGACAAGGGCATCAGTTGGAATGTCGGCAAGGTGTTCCTGAAAGATGAACTGGTGTACACGTTCAATCTGCAACCGGAAGCGGGCCACAACCGGCCCGCATTCATCAACCTGCAGCAGTACTACGTCGAAGGCTTCCTGCTCGAACGCGCGCAGGAGATGCCGAATCTCGAGATCCGCTGGAAGAGCAAAGTGGTCGGCGTGCAGCAGAACGGCAAGACTGGCACTGCGCAAGCCAGCGTGACGCTGACCGTCGATACACCGAACGGCCAGTACCCGTTACGCGGCCGCTATGTGGTGGCCGCCGACGGCTCGCGCAGTCCGATGCGCAATCTGATGGGACTCGACAGCCACGGCGTCACGTTCAAAGATCGCTTCCTGATCGCGGACGTGAAGATGGAAGCGGAGTTTCCGACTGAGCGTTGGTTCTGGTTCGATCCGCCGTTCCATCCGAATCAATCCGTGCTGTTGCATCGTCAGCCGGATAACGTGTGGCGGATCGATTTCCAGTTGGGCTGGGATGCCGATCCGGTGCTGGAAAAAACGCCGGAACGCGTGATCCCGCGCGTGCGTGCGTTGCTCGGACCGGACGCGAAGTTTGAGCTGGAATGGGTCAGCGTCTATACGTTTTCGTGTTTGCGGATGGATCGTTTCCGGCACGGCAACGTGTTGTTCGCGGGCGATTCCGCGCATGGCGTGTCGCCGTTCGGCGCACGTGGCGCGAATAGCGGCGTACAGGACGCGGAAAACCTCGCATGGAAACTGGCGATGGTGCTCGAAGGCAAGGCCTCCGACGCGTTGCTCGACACGTATGCAAGCGAGCGCGAATTCGCCGCCGACGAAAACATCCGCAACTCCACCCGCTCGACCGATTTCATCACGCCGAAGAGCCCGGTTAGCCGCGTGTTTCGCGATGCTGTGCTGAAGCTCGCGCGGCATCACCCATTTGCGCGGCAGTTGACGAACAGCGGCCGCCTGTCGGTGCCGGCGGTGTTGCGTGATTCCCCGCTGAACACAGCGGACAGTGACAGCTTTGAAGGTCTGATGGTGCCTGGGGCATCGTGCGTCGATGCGCCGGTTCATGCCGTCGGGCAACCGGCATGGCTGTTACAGCAACTCGGTCAGCAGTTCACGGGCGTGTTGTTCTGCGGCTCGGAAGGTATCGATCAGGCGACGCAAGCTGCGTTGGATGCATTGCGAAGCGGGCCGATTCCGCTGAAGCTCGTTGTGGTCGCAAGTGGCGATGCGCAGGTCGCTGCGGCTTCGGATGCGAAGGTGGTGCACGACGTGGACGGTCTTGCAGCCGCTCGTTACGACGGCAAACCCGGCACGTTCTATTTGATCCGGCCGGACCAGCATGTGTGTGCGCGTCGTCGGCAACTCGACGCGAGCTTTGTGGAAGGTGCGTTGAAGCGAGCGTTGTGCGTTGAGGGTACGGCCTGAAGGCAGGGCAAACGCAGCACATCGGCAAAAGAAAATAGCAGGAGACAGTCATGGCATTGAACACGCAACCCAATCTCGCCCGCCCCGACGATTTCTACGAGGCGCTGATCGACATGCACCGCGATCTGGACGAGGCACAGAGTCAGTCAGCCAACGCGCAACTGATCCTGTTGCTCGCCAACCATATCGGCGATCACACGACGCTGCTCGAAGCGATGCGTCACGCACGTGAAGGCGTGACTGATGCTTCGGGGCGAGGTGCGCAGACGCATTCGCTGGCTGCCTGAACACGAATCACGACAAGCGGTAACGATAAAACGCTGCACGCGCGTGGCCGTTCGAGCCACGCGCAATCCACCACGGCGCGCGGCGTATCGATACCGCCGCATGCCGTTCCAGTAGAAAACCGAAACGCGGCGCATCAAGACGCCGGACCCAGCGGGTCCGTTGGACCCTCACGTTTGGAGATGACCCATGAGCCAATCCCTCGCCCCCACGCTCGCGCCGGGCGCATCCGCTGCTGTGCACGACGACCTGTTATATCGCAAGGTCTCGATGCGGATCATTCCGTTTCTGTTCCTGTGTTACGTGGTGTCGTTTCTCGACCGCATTAATATCGGCTTCGCGCAATTGCAGATGAAGCATGACCTCGGTTTCAGTGACGCCATGTATGGTTTGGGCGCAGCGGTCTTCTATATCGGTTACGTGTTGTGTGAAGTGCCAAGCAATATGCTGCTCGCGCGCTTCGGCGCGCGCCGCACCTTCACGCGGATCATGCTGCTGTGGGGCATCGCATCGGTCGGCATGATGCTGGTGTCGAAGCCCACGCACTTCTACGTGCTGCGTTTTATGCTCGGCGTGTTCGAAGCGGGGTTCTTCCCCGGCATCGTGCTGTATCTGACCTACTGGTATCCGGCGCGGCGGCGCGCAGCCGTGCTGTCTATTTTCTTCGCGGGCGTCGCAGTGGCGGGTGTGCTCGGCGGCCTGGTGTCCGGCTGGATAATGCGCGATATGGGCGGCGTGATGGGGCTGTTCGGCTGGCAGTGGATGTTCGTGATCGAAGGTGCGCCGGCCATCGTACTCGGCCTGCTTGCCGCGTTTTATCTGGTTGACGGTCCGCAGCATGCAACGTGGCTCAACGACGCTGAGAAGGCGAAACTGATCGTGCAGCGCGATGAAGACCGCCGCGTTTCATCGGACGCGCATTCATCGCGCGCCGTCATGCAAGCGCTGCGCAATCCGCGGGTTTATCTCTTCGCGTTCATCTATTTTTCGCTGACCTGCGCGTCGCTGACGCTGAACTTCTAGATGCCGTTGATGATTCGCGACTTCGGTGTTCACGATGTGCTGGCGATCAGCCTGTACACCGTGATTCCGAATGCGGTCGGCGCAATGGGGCTGATTCTGATTGCGCGGCACTCGGATCGTCATGGCGAACGACGCCGGCACTTTGCGATGTGCACGATCGGTGGCGGCATCGCGTTGTCTCTGCTAACGCTGCATTTGAGCAGCTTCCCGGCGATGCTCGCGATTCTCTCGCTGGCGGCCGTGCTGATCTTCGCCGCGTTGCCGATTTTCTGGACCGTGCCATCGGGCTATCTGTCCGGCACTGCAGCGGCGGCCGGCATTGCGTTGATCAGCAGCATCGGCATTACGAGCGGGATTGTCAGCCCGTGGGTGATCGGTCTGATCAAGACGCACACGGGCAGCATGGACAATGCGTTGTATGTACTGACCGCGCTATTGTTCGTCAGCGGCGTGGCGTTGCTGATTGGCGTGCCGAAGGAAGCGAAGCGAATCTAAAGATCGAAGAGGTTCGGACGTCATATCGGGTAGAGTCGCGCATATTCCTTGCGACTCTTACGAGTGAGGCCCGAACCTGCAATGCATTCCGTCGAACCTGTTCCCTTGCCGCATGACGGCCCGCCCGACGTTTCATTGTGGCGAGTCGATTTCGCTTTCGACGCGTCGTTGGAGGATGCCGCCTTCGCCGCGCTCAGCGACGACGAACGCGCGCGAGCCGGCAAATTTCTCCGCCACGAAGACGCGCTGCGTTTCGCGTCCGTGCGCGTGGCGCTGCGCGAGCAACTCGCGCAGTGTCTCGGCATCGCGGCACACACCGTCCGCTTCGAACTCGACGAAAACCATCGCCCGCATCTAGCCGATTCCAACGCGCTCGACTTCAACGTATCGCATGCAGGCTCGCATGGGCTCATCACGATGTCGCCTAAGCGGCGTGTCGGCGTCGATATCGAACATCGCAGCGACAGCTTCGATTGGCATTCCATCGCGACATTGACGCTCGACGCAAGCGAGGCGGCATGGATCGACCACCTCGATGTTGAAGAGCAGTGCGCCGCGTTTTACGACGCATGGGTCGCCAAAGAAGCGCTCGTCAAAACGACGGGCGTGGGCATCGCGCGCGGCTTGCAGCATCTGACGGTGCTGCCGCGTGACAGCGCCGAGGTGACGCTACGCAATGTGATTCCGGAGGACATGCGCGCGATTGCCGCGCGCTGGATCGCGGCGCCTGAAGCCTATGCGGCATGTGTGGCGTGGTCGACGAAAACGTTCACCCGCTAAACGTTTCGTTCGCCAAACACCAACGCCTTCGGCCATCCAACCGCATGCACTTGCGTGACGGGCTGGGCGAGTGCAACCGCCGCACGAATCTTGCCCGACATCGGCAGATCGAGCACATGCCAGCGGCCATGTTCGGCAAGATCGAACGCACAGGATGCGGCATCGCTCGAGAGCAGATCCAGATCGATACCGACCGGCGCATAGCGCAACGCATTGCACAAGCTGCCATAACGCACGCGTTGGCGTGAGGTTTCCCGCGTGTCGTCAAGCGCGGCGCCCGGCGAGGGTACGGCGACGCTCAGACCAAGCGTCGTCGACGCAATGCCGATCACGATCCAGATGCCGGCGTACGCGATATCAATCGTGATGCCGCGGCCGTCGTGCAGATGTCGCGCGCGCAGCTTCTCGTTGCCGTCGTCCTGCAGATCGACCGCATGCGGCTCGCAGTCGAACAGATTCGCGACTATCCAGCGAGTCACCACGCGTGCGCTGATAAAGCGTTTGCGTAACGCCGCGTTCGGGTGAAGCCGTGCGCGTTCGCGCTCTCCCTTCGACAGCCACGTCTCGCCTTCCTGCACCGGCACCGGCAACCATTCGCAGCGGAACCGCCACAGATGCAACTCACCCGCGCGTGGCGCGGCAACGCTGTGCGGATAGTGGCGCGTTAGCGGATGGGACACGAATTGCGGCGCGGTCGCGCTGACGATCGCGTGTGCGGTCCGAGCAGGTTGAACCGGTCGAGCAGGTTGATCGGCCTGCAAGGCGTTAGCGCTATTCGTCGCCTGCGAGTCGATGCTGTCACGCACACGCGACGGCGCGAGATAAGCGAGTTCCGACGGCATACGCTCGGGTCCTCAATGCATATAGGTGACGCGGCGCGCTTGCACGTCGAGTTCGACACCGGCGTCGAGCAGATCGATAGCGAACCAGCGGATCAGCTTCAACACGCCACTGACGGCCGGCGCCGGCAGCCATTCGCTCAGCATACGCAATGCAGCGCCGCTATGCGTCTTTTGCAGCAGCGCGATGGTTTGCAGGATCACGGCTTCGTCCTTGCCGAGATCGCTGGCGCAGCGGCATCGCATGTCGAGTGGGCGATAGGACACGTGCATCAGCGAGCGCATCAGCAGATCGAAATGTTCGATGCCGTCCTGCCGCAAGCCCACGCCGATCAGGATGTCGCGCCAGTGCACCCCGCCGTGCACGGTTTCACATGCCGGCCGCAGCCAGGTGCGCACGGCGCTGAGGACCGTGCGATCGGGCGCGTCGGTGGAATCCGTGACGTGATCGTCGACCAGTTCAGGACGGCTGCTGTATTGAGAGCGGAAGTTCATCGAGGCTCCTGAATGGACACGGTCCAATGAGTCGCGCCGGCCTGATCGGAGGAGGCCACGTCGCAGGCCAGCGCTTGTCGCTCGCGACGGATAGGCGGTGACGCAGTGCTTGCGTCAGATGCTTGCTTCAATTTTTAGCCGGCTGCGGCGGCACCCATTCGCGCACATGTTCGCTGCGTGCCGGACGTGCCGTTTCTTGCCCGGGGTCTTTCGGCGTGCCGACAAACAGGAAGCCGAGCAGCCGCTCATTCGGTGCGAAGCCCAACGCGTCGTGCAATTGCGCTTCATAGCTGTCCGGTCCCGTGGACCAGAAGCCGCCGTAGCCGAGCGCGTGGATCGCATTCAGCATGTTCATCGTGGCTGCGCCGACCGCCAGCAATTGCTCGACCTCGGGTATCTTCGGATGGGCCGACAGCGCCGCGCCGAGCGCGATCACAAGTGGCGCCGCGTAAGCCTTCTGCCGCCGATGCGCATGCGCGGAGCGCGGCTCGCCCGGCGAACGGGCGCAGGCGAGGTCGACCAGCACGTCGCCGAGCTGGCCGCGTGCGTCGCCGCGGATCGTGACGAAGCGCCACGGCCGCAGATTGCCGTGATCGGGCGCGCGCAAGGCGGCATCGAAGATCAGATCGAGCTCGGCGTCGGCCGGGCCCGGTTCGGTGAGCGGCCATTGGGACTGGCGCGACAGCAGCACTTCAAGTGCGGCCGTCGTCTTGGATCCGGCGGCGGTGTCAGGCGTCGCGGTGGCGGCTGTGCGTTGGCTTTCGGTTTCTGGGCGGCTGATATCTAGCGTGATCATGATTTCGGAATCGGCGGGTGTCATGGGTGCCATGATGAGCTAATTTTCTAGTAAATGCAAATCATTCGCATTTAGAAAATGAATTTGACAGAGCGTTGAACTGCGGCTTGGTACTGGCTGCGCGCGGCCAGAAGGCCTTGCAGCCAAGCGTCGGGCGTTTGATCCGCAACTAACCGTCAGCCGAACGGGGCGCCCCCAGATATGATGGCGAGATGCCGCAGCAAGCCTGCCGCATCCTTGTCTACCCACGCTAGCCAATGCCGACAAAATCTCTCGACGCCGCATCGACCGCCACGCCCACCGAAGCGGCGCAGCGTCTCCCCACCTTGATGCTGGCCGCCGGCCTGTCCTTAGGCAGCGCGATCGCATTGGGCCTCGCGCGCTTCGCTTACGCGTTGCTGTTGCCGTCGATGAAATTCGACCTCGGCTGGAGCTTTGCTCAAGCCGGCGCGATGAATACCGCCAATGCGCTGGGCTATTTACTGGGCGCGCTGGCTTTTCCGCGGCTCGCACGCCGCTGGTCGGCCGGTGCATTGTTCGGCGCGGGCTGCGTGGCCACTGCGCTTCTGATGGCCATCAGCGGTTTGCTGGACGACACGCATTCGCTACTCGCGCTGCGCATGATCACCGGCGTGAGCAGTGCGGCGGTTTTCGTCAGCGGCGGCGTGCTGGCGGCGAGGCTTGCGTCGGCGAGACCGCACGATGCGGGGCTTGTCCTCGGCTTGTATTACGGCGGGACCGGTTGGGGCATCGTCGCTTCGTCGGTACTCGTGCCGTTGACGATTTTCAACGCCGTGCATGGCTGGCAGTTTGCGTGGTTCGCGCTGGCCGTTGCGTGCGCGGTGTTCTCCGCGATCGCCATCGGCGCCGCTAGAAAAATCGAAAGCGTGCACGCGATGGGTTCCTCGACCGCGCATGCTGCGGATACCGCCGCGGCGCCACGCTGGCCGCGTTTCAGCCCCGCACTGGCGGGCTATGGACTGTTCGGCGTCGGCTATATCGGCTACATGACGTTCATCGTCGCGCTGCTGCGCAATGCGGGCATGAGCGCGGTGGTGGTGACAGGCTTCTACCTGTTGCTAGGCGTGGCGACGGTCGTTTCGGCACGCTTGTGGTCCAGTCTGCTCGACCGCATGCGCGGCGGCCACGCGCTCGCCATACTCAACGCGTTGCTCGCGGTGGCGACGCTGTTGCCCGCGTTGTTCACGCAACCGTGGGTGGCGTTTGTCTCCGGCGTGCTGTTCGGCGCGACGTTCCTCTCGGCCGTGGCGTCGACCACGGCTTTCGTGCGCCACAATCTGCCGGCGAGCCACTGGGGCAAGGGCATAAGCGCATTCACGATCGTGTTCGCGTTCGGACAGATCGTCGGGCCGATGGTGATCGGCTGGGTCTCGGATGGCGCGGGTCTCGCACGTGGGCTGGTCTATTCCGCGTTGCTGCTCGCGGCCGGCGCGGTGCTGGCGGCTTGCCAGAAGCCGTTACGCGGAGCCTGACTGAACGATCCCCAGGTATTCCCGGAGTTCCAGGCGAGTGTCTTAAGCACGTACACTCATCGCTTGTTCCCTGCGCTGAGAGAAACCGTGCCTGTCATCACCTGCATCGAAGATTTACGCGTGCTTGCCGAGCGGCGTGTGCCGCGCATGTTCTACGACTACGCCGACAGTGGCTCGTGGACCGAAAGTACCTACCGCGCCAATGAAAGCGACTTCCAACGCCTGAAGTTGCGCCAGCGCGTGGCGGTCAACATGGCGGGCCGCAGCACGCGTACGGAAATGATCGGTCAGGCGGCCGCCATGCCCGTGGCGCTCGCGCCGACGGGGTTGACCGGCATGCAGCATGCCGACGGTGAAATCCTCGCTGCGCGCGCGGCGGAGAAGTTCGGCGTGCCGTTCACCTTGTCCACGATGAGCATCTGCTCGATCGAGGACGTGGCCGCCCAGACCACCCAACCGTTCTGGTTCCAGCTTTACATGATGCGCGACCGCGATTTCATCATGCGGCTGATCGAGCGTGCTCGCGCGGCACGGTGCAGCGCCTTGATGCTGACACTGGACCTGCAGATCCTCGGCCAACGCCACAAGGACATCAAGAACGGGTTGTCGGCGCCGCCCAAATTGACCCCTGCGAACCTCATCAACCTCGCGACCAAACCGCGCTGGTGCCTCGGCATGCTCGGCACCCGGCGGCGCACCTTCGGCAACATCGTCGGTCATGCGAAGGGCGTGGGCGATCTGTCGTCCCTGAGTTCGTGGACCGCCGAGCAGTTCGATCCGGCGCTGAGCTGGGCAGATGTCGAGTGGGTCAAGAAGATGTGGGGCGGCAAACTCATTCTGAAAGGCATCATGGATGTCGAAGATGCGCGCCTTGCCGCCGATAGCGGCGCTGATGCGTTGATCGTCTCCAACCACGGCGGCCGTCAACTCGACGGCGCGCCTTCTTCGATCTCGGTGCTCCCCGAGATCGCACGCGAGGTCGGCTCGCGTATCGAAGTGTGGATGGATGGCGGCATCCGCAGCGGACAGGACGTGCTGAAAGCCGTTGCGCTCGGCGCGAAAGGCACGCTGATCGGCCGCAGCTTTCTCTACGGGCTGGGTGCAATGGGAGAGGAGGGTGTTACCCGGTGCCTGCAGATCATCCAGAAGGAGCTGGACATCACCATGGCCTTTTGCGGGCACACGGATATCCGTCAGGTGGACGAGCGGATCCTGCTGCCCGACAGGCGTTGAAGGCGGCCGCCAGGCGCGACATCTGGCGTCTGGTAGTCGCCGGTGTTCAGCCGGATGTCCGGCCTATGCCGTTCGCCGCCACTTCATTCGGCTCGCAGTCTTCCAAAGCTTGCAGAAACGTCGAACTCCACCAGTGCACATCGAACTTGCGGATGCGGTTAAGAAGTGCTTCATGCCGGTTGATCCGCTCGTCAAGCGACATGGTTAGCGCCCGCTGAATGGCCTGCGCCGTGCCTTGCGTATCGTAGGGATTGACCAGCAGCGCTTCCTTCAATTGCTCGGCGGCCCCGGCAAAACGCGAAAGCACCAGCATGCCCGGGTCGGCAGCGTCCTGCGCCGCGACGAATTCCTTTGCGACCAGATTCATGCCGTCCCGCAAGGGCGTGACGAGCGCCACGCGACTCGCGCGAAAAAGACCCGGCAGGCGCTTACGGGCCACGTTCCGATGAATGTAGCGTACCGGCATCCAGTCCAGTTCACCAAAGTCGCCGTTGATCGCGCCGCACAGGCTATCCATCTGACGCCGCAGATCGTCGTAGGCACCGACGTCCTCGCGGCTCGGGGAAGCGATCTGGATCAGCGTCGCGCTATCGCGGTTTTCCGGGTAGTAGGTCAGCAGCTCGCGGAAAGCATGGACGCGTTGCGGCAGCCCCTTCGAGTAGTCCAGCCGGTCGACGCCTACCAGCAAACGCCGCCGCGAATACTCGTCACGCATCCGGACGAACATGTCGCGGCCTTCCTTCGAGTCGGCAAGACGCTTGAAATCGTCGACGTCGATGCCGATGGGATAGGCGCCGACCCGCAGCGTTCGATTGAATGCCCGAAGGCGATCCGGACTCAAGCGTTGCGCGTGCGCTTCCGATTCGACGTAGTGAGAAAAATGCGTCAGGTCGGCTTCGCTCTGGAAGCCCACCAGATCGTATGCAAAGAGCGAGCGCATCAGCCATTCGTGTTCCGGAATCGCTGCCATGATCAGCGGCGGCGGCATCGGAATATGCAGGAAGAAGCCAATGCGGTTGGTGCATCCCATGGCGCGCAATTCGGCTGCGAGCGGGATCAACTGGTAATCGTGAACCCAGATGAGATCGTCCGGTTTCAGGAGCGGCAGCAGTTTTTGCGCGAATAACTGGTTGACCCTGCGATAGCCCGCTGCGAATCGCGTGTCGAAATTTGCCAGGTCCAGCCGGTAGTGGAATACCGGCCACAGGACATCGTTGGAGTAGCCCAGGTAATACGTGTCGTGATCCTCGCGGCTCAGATCAAGCGTCGCAAGCGTGACGTTGCCGGCCGTTTGGACATGAACTTCCCCGTGGCTGGATTGCGCGCCATCCGCGGCTTCCCGGATCTTGCCGCTCCAGCCGAACCAGAGCCCGCCAGTTTGTTGCAGGCTTTCTCGTACTGCTACGGCGAGTCCGCCGGCTGCAGGCTTGCGAGGGTCGGCAGTGCGATTTGAAACGACGACGAGACGACTCATGAGGTCCTTGTGCTGTTGCGTTCACATGCGATATCCGGCGCGGCCAGCCGTGCCGGACAAGGATCACTTCCTGATTGACGCAGTTTACTATGTCGTCAGCACATGCTTACGACTGCGCTTCGCCCGTACGCTTCGCTCCTACCGCCTCGGGTGTGCGCGGGCCCGTGCAAGTTAACGATTTCTTCAGATTGCCTCGATAGTGATTTCGGTAGTCCGACCGCAACATGAGACAAGCGCTACGAACGAGACGCCGCGTGCGAAGTCGTTCGAAACGCCATTGCGGCCAACCGTTTGTTCGTCTGTTGACCGTGTCCGCATTACCTTGCTGGAGTCAGTCAACATGAAAACACTTCGACTCGTGGCGACGTGCGCCGTCGCCCTCTTTTTTGGACAAGCGTGGGCGCAAGACAACCCGGTGCAGTCTGCAACACCACCTGCCGCTCAGGACGTCGGCGGCACAACCAGCTCGTCGGCAGGCGAATCAGGATCCGCAGCGAAGCTCACGCGACAACAGGTTTACCAGGACCTTATTCGTTCACGGCAAAGCGGAGAACAAAGCCGCCTGTGGGGCGACCTCTACCACGGCCAATGAAGAACCGGCGCCGTGCGCCGCCCGCCGGCCTTCACGTCGAAGGGCGTAATACGCGCAACGTATGACGGTGCAAGTGGAGGCCCAACGGTACCAAGTCGACAAGCCGCATGCATAGGCTTCTTCCGGGCTTTGCCACGACCGCCCGATCAGTAACCAACATGCTTTTCGACTTTCCGGAATCGTCCCGTCGACCGATAGTGCTGGAACCATGGGTTAGTGCGCAGTTCACACAATCGCGGCGAGCGTTCGGCAACCGCGGCCTCGAGCCAGTGAAACATCTCGTCCGGTTGTGCGAGGCGTGCGTACAATTCCGCAAACAGGAGCGGCGATGTATAGCGCTTTCGGCTCCTTGCCTGTAAATCCTGCAGATACCACTGCAGAACCTTCTGATAGCCACCAGAGTCCCAGATCGCCCGAATGGACGCCGCCCGGGCGAACTCGCTGCACCGTGTCAACGCATCGACGGTCGCTTCGATCGCCTCTTCGTGCCGCCCCTGGACTTCGAATGCAGTAGCCAGCAACTGGTAGATCAACGGCGATCTATTCCCGTGCCCGGTGTCGAGATATTCGCGGATGACCTCCTCGTATCTGCCCGACTGTATAAGACCGAACACGCGCGAACCTTCGAACCCCAGTGGGTCCACACTTTCGGCGAGCTCGAACTGCGCTCTTCCCTCCGCTTCTCGCCCGAGCACCAGTAGAAGCCGTCCGTACAGGCGGCTGGTTTCCGCATGGCTCGGGTTGAGCCGCAATGCCTTCAGAAACTCGGCTTCCGCACGGAGCCAGTCCCAGTCGTAGAAGTAGTGCACACCGGCAAGCGCCTGGTGAGCCTCCGGAAGATTTGCGTCGAGTTCCAGAGCGCGAAGTGCCGATTCGCGCGCTTTGGGGTAACCCTGCGACGGCGCGTAGAACCCATGCGTGGCGGTCGAGCCGAAGATATTCGACAAGCCGACGTAGCCGAGCGCGTAGGTCGGGTCCCGATCGACAGCACTTTCGAAGTAGTTCCGCGCGCGAATGAAGTCCTCGTCGTTTAACGCATGATGTGCGGCGAACCCCGCATCGAAATGAACGCGCCGGGTCCAGTAATATCGGCCACGCAGGTAGGCGTCGTGCGCCACCGGATCGACCGGCAGACGCCTTGCGAGCATGTGTTGCTGCTGTTGCGCGAGCGCCGGCGAGACTTCCTGAGCGAGGGCGGTGCCGACCTCTTTCTGGATATCCAGTGCGCCCCGTGTCATTGGTTCATGCGCACGGCTCCAGATCTGCACCTGATCGACGCAGCGGATCAGGTGCGCCAGGATGCGAACCCTTCCTCCGTCCCGTGTCAGCGAACCTTCGAGCACATAGTCGACTGACAGCTCGTGCGCGATTTCCGCGATGCTCTTATTTACCCGCCGGTAGCGGGCGGCCGTTGTCCTGGCAATGACGAGAATCTGCTCGGGATTGAGCACCCCGATGTTGGCGGAGGTCTCGTCCGCGAGCGCGTCGCAGAGACTGTCTTCGCTTGAATCGCCGGTCTTGTTTTCGAAGGGCAGCACCAGCACGCGGACCGCTTCCGCGGGACTATGCAAAGGCTCTTCGGAGAACGTCCGCGTGCCGTTCAGGCGATACCCCTTCCCCTTGACTGTTGTCAGATGCAATGGGTGATCGGGATTTTCGTCTAGCGCAATCCGGATTTTTCTAATTGCTGTATTAAT
Organism: Paraburkholderia sp. SECH4; assembly: GCF_030511745.1. Taxonomy (NCBI): domain Bacteria; kingdom Pseudomonadati; phylum Pseudomonadota; class Betaproteobacteria; order Burkholderiales; family Burkholderiaceae; genus Paraburkholderia; species Paraburkholderia sp. SECH4. Next base: position 212,680 of record NZ_JALOCP010000009.1, on the reverse strand, counting down.
GCTGTTGTCCGTTTCGCGAAAAGCGTTACCTCCCCATAGCGCCCTGACGATGTCTGCGCGCGTCACGAGTTGTCCGTCGCGGGACGCCATCAGGATCAGCAACTCCATCGGCAGGCGCTCGAGAGGGATCTGCTGTCCAGCCCGACGCAATTCGTAGCGCTGGATATCGAGTTCGGTGTCGCCAATCCTGACGAACTCCTGAGGATTCATTTGCGCTCCTGCAACAGCGACTCATTGCCCATTTTGACGCCTATGGCCTCCTGGCGGTGACGCTTCATTCGGAACGACGCAACGAATGCGAATGTCGCGCAAAGCACCATGACAAGCGCGGGTGAGAATGCCCAGTTCGTTGTGGATGCAAGAATGCTTGCGGCGAGCGGCGCTATTGCCATCGGCGCGGCCAGACCGACATTCATGGTGGTGGCGAGGCCGCTGAATCGCACGTCGACGGGAAACATCTCCGCAATCGCACACGCGTAGGTTCCATTTGCAAACGAGGCGACGACACCGGCCATCAGAAACAGCAGGGGCAAGCTGGCCTGATGACGCGTCACCGCAACGTAAAAGAAAGGGGCGAACAGCGCTGACAGTACGGCCCCCGACATGAAGACGTAACGTCGCGACAGCAGATCGCCTAAGTACGCTGTGACTAGGATGCAGCCCGAGATGGCGGTTACATACAGGGTCTGGGCGCTCGCAATCTTCCGCGGGTCATAGTGCAGCGTCTGAAGATAGGCTGGCATGTGCGCCACGAAGAGACCACTGGACGCCCCCACCAGTGATGCCGCAGCGACGCCCGTCAGCACGGACGCGGCATGCTTGCGGAACAGAACAGCAAGCGGCTCCCGGTGCCGGGCGCTCACTCTCCGCGCATATTCATCGGTTTCCGCCAACGTGCGCCGCACAACGAAACTCAGCAGACCTAGAAGACCGCCAACCAGAAAGCCGATCCGCCATCCGAAAGCGCTGACCTGATCCGAAGTGAAAATCATCTGCACGCCGAGATTGATGCTGATGGCAAGCATGAGCGCAATATTGACAGCGAGAAACACCATGCCGCATAAGATCCCGGGTTTCGCGTGCGCTGTTTCAACGGCATAGATAACTGCTCCCGGCAATTCACCGCCCAGGCACAGACCCTGTGTGATTCGTAGCAGAACCAGGAGCATTGGCGCGGCAACGCCCAGTGATTCGTATGAAGGAAGTATTGCGATGAGCAAGGTCGACACAGCAGCGACCATCGCCGACGAGGCGAAAACAATGCGCCGGCCGTACCTGTCGCCCAGCCGGCCGAGAAAGATGCCGCCCACGAGCCTCGACATGGAACCGGCCGCCAGGACCGCGAACGACAGTGTCTCTGCGGGCACGCCCATTCGTGCCGGGAAGAATTCGCGGCCAATGCTTTGTGCGAAAAAACCATAGACGGCGAAATCGAATACCTCGAGCGCGCCGCCTGTGCTTGCGACGAAAATCATCCAGCGTTGGCGGGGGCTCAAGGAGCAGATCTCAGCTCTTTCTCGACGTCTTGGCGACAAATGGTGTCGGTACGTGCTGACACGCCTCGCTTCCGCATTTCGGGCAAACCGGACGGGCGATCTCATGTTCCGCGAGATGTTCAGCGTGTTCGAACAACTCGCCACATTTCTCGCAACGATATTGGTACGTCGGCATTGCGCTTCTCCAACTCGAATCCCACCTGCGCTGGCCAGCTACAGCTCGCCGACGCTTTCCGGTAGTCTGAAAATTAATTCTAGTGCAGCAAATGCGCAGACATACGCCTCATCGCAGCCAGTGCGCGCTGGTACTACGGCGCGACCCGCGCTTCCGCTGGCGGCTGGTTCGTACTAGGCTTGATTGTGGAAGGCATCCGCTGTCTGGCGAAATTGGACGAGTTGACATTCGCTGACGAAGGCAACCTTCCCCCGGTGTTCCTGGCGCCACACAACGAGGTCCGATATGCAAATGCTTACGGTAACAATCGACAAACCCGAAGCGACGAACTTCATCCTGGGGCAAAGCCACTTCATCAAGTCTGTCGAGGATCTGCACGAGGCGCTGGTGGGTACCGTTCCGGGCATCAAGTTTGGTTTGGCCTTTTGTGAAGCATCGGGCAAGCGCCTCGTGCGCCGGTCCGGCACCGACGCCAAACTGATCGAGATGGCGTGCCGGAATGCCATGACCATCGCAGCAGGCCATAGCTTCCTGATCTTTTTGGGCGATGGCTTTTTCCCGGTCAATGTGCTGAACACGATAAAGGCTGTGCCGGAGGTATGCCGGATCTTCTGTGCGACGGCGAATCCCACGCAGATTCTGGTTGCCGAGACAGATCAGGGGCGCGGTATCCTGGGTGTGGTCGACGGGTTCCCGCCGCTCGGCGTGGAAAACGAGGAGGACGTTCAATGGCGCAAGGACCTGTTACGCGCGATTGGTTACAAAGCGTAGGTGTGGTTACGCTTATTCCGCGGCGTGCGCGTTTGCGACGTGCGCGTTCGCGAGATGCACGCCGGTTGATGTGATCCATGGAGCACCTACATCTCCAGCCCGGCACCCTGTGGCCGGCCATCCTGCGCCAGACTGAGCATGCGCTGCGTCGTGGTGCGCTGCGACCGATCGAGACAACCCAGACGCTGATCAAAGAAGGTGGCGTACGCTTCCTGGTCCGCGAGGTCTCAAGCCTCACTCGCAAGGAGGAAGCCCGACAAGCGCCTAAGCCCAACGCCGGGGCGCGCAGTGCGTTCAATCCGTTCCTGCCTTATGACCCGGACCTCTTTGTGGCCGATATCTCGGACACTCACGTCGCCTTGCTCAACAAGTTCAACGTCATCGACCATCATCTCCTGATCGTCACCCGCAGCTTCAAGTCGCAGGACACGCTGCTCGATCTGACGGACTTTGCTGCATTGGTCGAGTGCATGGCTGAGTTCGATGGTCTGGGTTTCTATAACGGCGGCGTGGAGGCCGGCGCGAGTCAACTCCACAAGCATCTGCAGATCGTGCCGCTGCCGCTTGGAGAATCAGGCCCGCCGCTCCCTATCGAGTCCGTTCTTGCATCCGCGTGCATGGACGGTCCGATTGGCAAGGTACCCGGTCTGGATTTCAGGCACGCGGTCGCCCATCTGGAGCAGGCGCCTGCCGCCTCAAGGCACGCCGCACACGCCGCGTTCGATTGCTACCACGCGTTGCTCGAAGCGGTTGGCCTGCAAGCGGTTGAGGCGAACGGAGAACTTCATCAGTCGGCACCGTACAACCTGCTTGTCGCCCCTCGATGGATGCTGCTCGTGCCAAGGTCTTCGGAATGTGTCGAGGGAATTTCAGTGAATGCGCTGGGGTTCGCGGGATCGCTCTTCGTGCGAGACACAGCACAGATGGAAGTCATCAACAGGCTCGGTCCGATGACCGTGCTGCGACGAGTCGCGGTCTCCGCAGACGAATGAGAACGGCAGTCGCTATTTCTCTGGTCACCTAAAATACAGGCATGGTTCTGACCTCAAAGGAGGTTGCCATGACCGAGTCGATGACCAGTTTTGTAGTGGGAATCGCGGTGGTGCTATGCATCGTGATATTTACCGCGATACGTTACAGGCGGGAACACAACGACCGACCGGTCGCCCGCTGGCTGCACACGCATCCGATCAAGGACTGGCTGCACCATAAGCACTGAATGGCGCAACGTGATGTCTGGAAGCGCCGGGCCGCGCGAATGCTGTGGAGGCAGCGATCGCGTGGCGGTCCACATCGGACTGCGCGGCGCTTCTATGCTGTTTCTTCCGCAAACCGAACTAGATCGCAATCGACGGAATGCTCTTCATGCAGCGGAGGGCAAACATCGAGCGGCTATGGCGAATGCCCGCGATTTTATAGAGCTTCTCGCGCAGAAACCGCTCGTAGCCGGCCGTCCCGTCGACTGCCACTTTGACCAGGTAGTCGTAATCGCCTGACACCAGATACGCCTCCAGCACCTCAGTCAACGTCGCCAGTTCGGCGCCGAAGCGGGCAAGGGCGTCGTCGTCGTGACGGTCGAGCGTGACTTCGAGCAGCACCACGTCGGCGAAGCCGAGCTTCTGCTGATCGAGCAACGCGACGTAGCCGCGGATGTACCCCTCCGTCTCCAACTGACGCGTGCGATTCCAGCACGCCGTGGTCGACATGCCGACCAGTTCGGCGAGTTCGGCGTTGCTCAGGCGCGCGTTCTTCTGCAACTCGCGCATGATCTTCCGATCCTGGTTGTCCAGTGGGCGATTTCGGGTGGTCACGGCATTCTCGGAAGTTTATTCAGATAAATGCCATTCTAAAGGAAGATCATCCTGCGTCCGGCCAGTTCTACGACTGTGTCGAACATGCCGTGTGGGTGCGATGCGCGTGAGGCAATGGAAAAACCGGGTCTCACCAAGGGATTGGAGCCTTAGGTGATCGCGACGCGTAGTAACACTAATCAGCCTCGCGCAGGGCATGGAGATTGTCCAACGCTTCGGCGAGGCACGCGGCAAATGCATGGCAAGTTCCGCTGATCGGATCGGATTCGAGGGATGCTATCCCGGTCTCGAAGCTGATCGTTGGCACGAATGGCCTCATCACGAACTGTTCGGTGTCGCAGCATTGCGCGATCAACCGGTTGACGATCGCCGCGCCGACCCCACGTGCCGCCATCGCGCACGCGACGCTCACCGAATGCACCTCAGCCACCACATTAGGCGTCACGCGCGCGCTGCGGAACGCCGCGTCCACTTCGTGACGAAGCGCGCTCTGGCGCCATAGCAGCACGAGCGGTACGCCGTCCAGATCGCGCGGGGAGACGGTCGCGTTCCGGGTGAGCGGATGCGCGCGTGGTATCACGCACACCGATTCACTGTTGAACCGCCATTTGACTGAAAAGCCGGACAGGCGCGTCGGTAGTCGAACGAACGCCAGATCAACCTCCCGGCTCAGCAATGCGCGTTCTGAAGCGTCGTAGGTGCCCGAAAACACCTCCAATACCGCGTCGCGATGCGTTTCGTAGAAATGCTGCATCACAGCGGGCAGCAGGAACTGGGCAAAGGTATTCGGAACCATGATGCGCACGAGCTTGCGCTGCGTGCCGGCCAGTCGCAGTTGCTGGGCATGCCGTTCGAGGCACCGCGCCGCTTCGACGATCGTCTCCACTTCCTGCACCAGCGCGTCGCCCTCACGCGTTGGCGTCAGGCGGCCTTGTTCGCGCACAAACAGGCTCAGGCCGAGATCCTCCTCCAACTGGCTCAGCAGACGACTCACCGCCGACTGCGAGCATCCCAGCCGCTGTGCGGCTGCCGTCGTCGTATGCAGCGTTGAAATCGCCACAAAAGCTTCGAGTTGCTTAAGGTTCATTTCAGGTTCTGCATAGGGTTATGTTGATTCGACATAAGGTTGCGGACAGTTTTTTGCCGTCGAATGATCGGGGCGTTCCATGAGCCCGGTGCCGTTTGCGCCTCCGGACCCCCCGCATTTTCATCATTTGAGGTTTCACACGCAATGATCGCCTTCATCATCCGGCGGCTCATCCAGAGCATCGGCGTGTTGCTGCTCACTTCAGTGCTCGTCTTCTGCGGCGTGTTCGCCATCGGCGACCCGATCGCGATCCTCGTTCCGGCCGACGCGAGCCCGGCCGAAATCGCACAGGCCGTGCAATCGCTCGGACTCGACCAGCCGCTCTGGCAACAGTATCTGCATTTCATCGGGCGAGCACTGCACGGCGATCTCGGGCGCTCCTTCGTGTTCAACCAGCCGTCGATCCAGTTGATTCTTGAACGCCTGCCAGCAACGCTGGAACTCGCGCTCGTGGCGCTCGTGCTTGCGCTGATAGTCGGTCTGCCGCTCGGCTTGATCGCCGGGCTGAAGGCGGGATCGGTGCTCGACCGCACGGTGATGACGGGCTCGATCCTCGGCTTCAGCCTGCCGAACTTCTGGCAAGGCATCATGCTCGTGCTGATCTTTTCGGTGACGCTGGGCTGGCTGCCGTCGGCCGGCCGTGGCCAACCCGGCATGCTGTTCGGCATCCACACCAGCCTCGCGACGTGGGATGGCCTGCGGCACCTGCTGCTGCCGGCACTCAATCTGTCGCTCTTCAAGATGTCGCTCGTCACGCGCCTCACGCGCGCTGGTGTGCGCGAAACGCTGCCGCTCGACTACGTGAAATTCGCCCGAGCCAAAGGCTTGCGGGAGCGGCGCGTGATCTTCGTGCATGTCCTGAAGAACATCCTGATTCCCATCGTCACGGTTGTCGGCATGGAATTCGGCTCGTTGATCGCATTCGCCACCGTGACGGAGACAATCTTCGCGTGGCCAGGTGTCGGCAAGCTGATCATCGACAGCATCACGAAGCTCGACCGTCCGGTGATCGTAGCCTATCTGCTGATCGTGGTCGCGATGTTTACGCTACTCAACCTCGCCGTCGACATCATCTATTCGCTGCTCGATCCGCGCGTGCGGCTGGAGGCGGCATGAGAAGCAGCGCAAGCTTTTCTTCGTGGCAGGTTGATCGCAATACGACGTTGGGCATCGTACTGCGCAGCCTGTTCGGCAAGCCGGCCGTCGCTGCCGCGACCTGCGTATGTCTGGCGCTCGTCGCGATCGCGCTGCTTGCGCCGTGGATCGCGCCGCAGAATCCGTATGATCTCGCCGCGCTCAATATCGTCGATGGCCGCCTGGCACCCGGCGCGCGTGGCGTGAATGGTCATCTGTACCTGCTCGGTAGCGATGCGCTTGGGCGCGACATGTTCGCCGCGATGATGTACGGGCTGCGCATCAGCCTTGGGGTGGGTCTGCTGAGCGGCGTCTTCGCGATGACGCTCGGCACGACGCTCGGCCTCGTCGCCGCGTACTTCGGCCGTCACGTCGATACGCTCGTCATGCGTGCCGTCGATCTGATGCTCGGCTTTCCGACGATTCTCGTCGCGCTGATGATGCTCGCGATTCTCGGCCAGGGTGTCGACAAGGTGATCCTCGCGCTGGTGGTCGTGCAGTGGGCCTATTTTGCCCGCACCGTGCGAGCAGTCGCCGCCGTCGAACGCCGCAAGGAGTATATGGAGGCCGCGCTGTGCCTCGGCTTGAGCCACCGGCGCGCGTTGTTCAGCCAGTTGCTGCCGAACTGCCTTCCGCCCGTCATCGTGATTGCCCTCGTACAGATCGCCGCCGCCATTTCAGCCGAAGCGACCTTGAGCTTTCTCGGCATCGGCCTGCCGGTTACGCAGCCCTCGCTGGGTCTGCTGATCGCGAACGGCTATCAGCAACTGATCGCGGGTTTCTACTGGATCAGTGTTTTCCCAGGCCTGTTGCTGCTCGTGCTCGTGTTCAGCATGAATATCGTCGGCGACAGTCTGCGCGAAGCATTGAACCCGCGTCTGCAGAAATAGGATTCCGCATGTCCACCCCTACCTTGTCCGTGCAGAATTTGCGCACGCATTTCTTCACCGGCGCGGGCGTCGCGAAAGCCGTCGACGACGCGAGCTTCGACGTGGCGCCTGGCGAGATCGTCGGCCTCGTCGGCGAATCCGGTTCCGGCAAATCGATTACGGGCTTCTCCGTGCTCGGCTTGATCGACGCGCCGGGACGCATCGTCGGCGGGCGCGTGCTGTTCAAAGGCGAAGACTTGACGACGCTCACGCCTGAAGCGCTGCGCCGGCTGCGTGGCAACCGCATCGCGATGATCTTCCAGGATCCGATGATGACGCTGAACCCGGTACTGCGTATCGACACACAGATGATCGAGGCGGTCCAGGCCCACACGCGCGTATCGAAGCACGCGGCGCGGCAACGGGCGCGCGATGCCCTCGCGTTGGTCGGCATTCCTTCACCGGACGAACGCTTGCGCGCCTATCCGCACCAGTTGTCGGGCGGCATGCGGCAGCGTGTGGCGATCGCGATCGCGCTGCTGCACGACCCGGAACTGATCATCGCCGACGAACCGACCACCGCGCTCGACGTCACGATCCAGGCGCAGATCCTCGCGGAAATGCAGAAGCTGTGTGCCCGCTCGCATACAGCGATGGTGTGGGTCAGCCACGATCTCGCGGTGGTGGCGGGGCTGGCGGACCGCATTTGCGTGATGTACGCCGGCCGGGTCGTCGAAACGGGCAGTGTCGACGAGATTCTCGAACGACCGCGCCATCCCTACACGATCGGGCTGATCGACTCCGTGCCCGAAAAGGCCCGGCGCGGCGAACCGCTCAAACAGATTCCGGGTATTGCGCCGAGCGCACTCAAGCTGCCGGTGGGCTGCGCGTTCGCACCACGCTGCGCGTACGCCACCTCGTTGTGCCGGAGTGCCGAACCTCCCGTCACCGGCGACGGCACGCATCTGTACCGTTGCTTCCACCCACGTTCCGGAGCGCCCGTATGAACGCACCCCATGTCATGGCGCCGCTGGTCGAAGTCGATCACGTGTCGCGCCGCTTCGTTCGTCGCCTGAACTACGCGGAGCGGATCGCCGGCTGGCTCGGCGCGCGCGCAGAAGAACAGATCGTGCATGCAGTGGACGATGTCAGCCTGACGGTTCATCGCGGTGAAGTGGTCGGCCTCGTCGGCGAGTCCGGCTGTGGGAAATCGACGCTCGGCCGGATGCTGGCCGGGATCGTGGCGCCGTCGAGCGGCTCGATCCGTACCATTGAGAAGACCGCCGAGCCATCGGCGCCGGGCAGTGAGCATGCCGGCATTCGCGCTGGACATCGTGCACCGCGCCACCGGCTCGCCACCCAGATGATCTTCCAGGACCCGCTGTCGTCGCTGAATCCCCGCAAACGGGTGCGCGACATCATTGGCGAGGCACCGCTCGTGCACGGAATTGTGGAGCGCAAACAACTGGATGCTTATGTCGTCGACGTGATGGAACGCGTTGGCCTGAATCCCGATTTCCGCACACGCTTTCCGCATCAGTTTTCCGGCGGCCAGCGTCAGCGCGTCGGCATCGGACGCGCGCTGGCGGTCAAGCCGGATTTTCTGATCTGCGACGAATCGATCGCGGCACTCGACGTGTCGATCCAGGCGCAGATCATCAATCTCTTCATGCAACTGCGCCGTGATCTCGGTCTCACCTATCTGTTCATCAGCCACGATCTCGGTGTTGTCGAGCACATCAGCGATCGCGTCGCCATCATGTATCTGGGCCGTATCGTCGAAACCGCGCCGACCGCCGTGCTGTTTGCCAATCCGCAGCATCCCTACACGATCGCGCTCCTTGCGCAGGTGCCGCGCCTGTCGAACCGCAAACGGCAGTTCGAATCGATTCAAGGCGAAATTCCGTCGCCGCTCGCGCCTCCTGACGGCTGTCATTTCCATCCACGCTGCCCCCACGCAACGCAGCGTTGCCGCACCGAGCGCCCTCTGTTGCGCTCAAGCGGCCCCGCTCATCAGGTCGCGTGTCATCTGGTGGAGGTGCAATGACGGCGGTGATTTCATCCATGCGCCGACGCGGCCTCAAACGCACGGCGGCAATCGCGCTCGCGTGCGGGCTGAGCTTCGCCGGCGCAGCCACCAGCGCGCAGGCGCGCTCGCTAACGATGGCGCTCGCCTCCGAGCCGCAATCACTCGATCCGCTGTTCTCGCGTACGCAGAACAATATGCAGACCGCCGAAAACATGTTCGAGCGGCTGATCGAACAGGACGACAACCTGCAGGTCCGGCCAGGCCTTGCGGTGTCGTGGCGGGCGGTCGATCCGCTGACGTGGGAATTCCATTTGCGCGCGAACGTGCGCTTCTCGGACAACTCGCCGATGAGTGCCGACGACGTCGCGTATTCGTTGCGCCGCGCGCGGTCCGTGCCGAACAGCCCCGCGCCGTATTCGGGCGCGGTCGCGAACATCGAGCGCATCGAGGTCGTCGACCCGCTCACGCTGCGCATTGTGACGAAGACGCCGTCACCTGCTTTCGTCGAACAGATCGGGCTCGTTTATATCGTGTCGCAGCATACGACGGTGGGTCACGCGAGCAACGACTTCCGTCTGCCCGCCGTCGCGGTCGGCACCGGTCCGTATCGCCTTGCGCGCTGGATTCCGGGTGACCGTCTTGAACTCGTGCGCAACGAGCATTACTGGGGCAAGCGGCCTATTTTCGACACGTGCACCATCCGCTTCGTGTCGAACGACGCCGCACGGCTGTCGGCGTTGCTCTCCGGCTCAGTTGATCTGATCGACAACGTACCGCCTATCACGATCGGCCGCCTGCGCCGCGAACCCAACGTGACGCTGTTTTCCGGTCCGTCCGCACGCCTCATCTATCTCGCGCTCGATTCGTCGCGCGACGCTTCGCCGTTTGTCGCGGCCGCCGACGGCTCGACGATCGCGCGCAATCCGCTGCGCGACGTGCGCGTGCGCGAAGCCATCTCGAAGATGATCGACCGCGATGCGATTACCCAGCATCTCCTGAACGGCGCCGGACTACCGGCTGCGCAAATCGTGCCGCCGGGCATGGGCGGCTACGACCCGCAGCTCCAACCGGACCGGTACGACCCCGTTGGCGCGCGACGCCTGCTTGTTGCCGCCGGCTATCCGGACGGTTTCCGGCTGACGATCCATTCGTCGAACGACCGCTTCGCGAGCGACGGCGATCTCGGTCAGGCGCTCGGCCAGATGCTGGCGCGCGGCGGCATCGCCGTGAACGACGTCGTCACGCAGCCCTACAACGTGTATGCAGGCGCGGCTGCACGGCGCAGCTACAGCGCATTCGTCTTCAGTTTCGGCAATACGACGAGCGATTCCGCGATTGCACTGACCAACGTGCTCGAAAGCTATTCACGCGAGGGCGGCACGGGCGCCTTCAACCGCACGCGCTATTCGAACCCGACGCTCGACCGGCTGTTGCGCGAAGCCGCGACAAGCTTCGATCCGGCGCGCCGCAACCAGTTGCTGCAAAAGGCGGCGCGCGCGGGATTCGGCGACTACGGCATCGTGCCGCTCTATTTCCCGGTGGACTACTGGGCGACACGCAAGGGCGTGATCTTCCATCCGAACAAATCTGAACGCACCTCGCTGCTCTTCATCGAGACTCAACCATGAACGATGCTTTTTCCCGTAGCGGAGCGCTTGCCGCTGATTCGACGTCCAACCCGCTTTCTGACGCGATGGTGCCAATGCGTGATGGCGTGCGCCTCGCCACCGACGTGTATTTCCCCGCTGGTTACCGCGCCGGCATCGATGCGCCGCTGCCCGCGATACTCGAACGCACACCGTATGGAAAATCCGATATCTCGCGTTCGGAAATCCATCACGGCCAGCCGCCCGCGAATCGCGCCGACGTGGCACGTCATTTCGCCGCGCGCGGCTATGCTGTCGTGCTGCAGGACTGCCGCGGGCGCTACAACTCCGAGGGCACGTTCACAAAATATGTCGCCGAAGGGCCGGACGGCTTCGACACGATCGAATGGATCACGCAACAGCCGTGGTCGAACGGCAAGGTCGGCACCATGGGACTGTCGTACGCGGCCCACACGCAGCTCGCGGCAGCCTGCCTGAATCCGGCGGGGCTCGCGTGCATGGTGCTCGACTCGGGCGGCTTCGCCAACGGGTATCGCTGCGGCATCCGCCAGGGTGGCGCCTTCGAACTGAAGCAGGCAACGTGGGCGTTCAATCGCGCGAAAAACAGTGCCGCAGCCGCTGAGAATCCGCTAGTCGCGGCGGCGCTGGACGCAAGCGATCTGCGCCAATGGTTTGCACGGATGCCGTGGCGGCCCGGTCACTCGCCGCTCGCGACAGTGCCGGAATACGAGCGCTATCTGTTCGAGCAATGGACGCGTGACGTATTCGACGACTACTGGAAACAGCCTGGCATCTATGCCGAGGGCTACTACGACACCATGACGCGTGTGCCCACGGTGCTGATGTCGAGCTGGTACGACGCGTATGTGCGCAGCACGCTGGATAACTTCGCCGCGCTCTCCGGCACCTCGGGTGCTCCTGTCTATCTGATCATGGGCCCATGGCTGCATGGTGACCGCAATCTGTCATACAGCGGCGACGTTGAATTCGGACCGGAGGCGGTGATCGAAGGCCAGATTGCAAAAGACTGGCTGGCGTTCCGCACCGACTGGTTCGACCGCTGGCTGAAACCGCACGAGGCGTCGCGTGAATCCGCCGATGCCGTCGCGCGCATCTTCGTGATGGGTGGCGGTAGCGGGGCGCGCAATTCACAGGGCCGCATGGAGCACGGCGGACGCTGGGTTAGTTCATCGCAATGGCCGCTGCCCGGCACGCGCTTCACGCCGTTTTACCTGAGCGCGAACGGCTCGCTCTTAGCCTCGGACGACGCATTGCATAGCGAGCCCGCTGCAACCGCGTATGCGTTCGATCCGTCGAATCCGGTGCCGACGATCGGCGGCGCGCTGACCTCGGGCGCGCCGGTTTTCGAGGGCGGCGCGTTCGACCAGCGCGAAGACGCGCGCTTCTTCGGCACGCGGTACGCGGGCATGCCGCTCTCGGCACGCTCCGACGTTCTCGTGTTCCAGACGGAGGCGCTCGAAGAAGAGGTCGCCGTGGTCGGACCGATTGTCGTGAAGCTCTGGATTTCGTCCGACGCGCCCGATACCGATTTCACCGCGAAGCTGATCGACGTCTATCCGCCCAATGCAGATTACCCGCATGGCTACGCGATGAATCTGACCGACGGCATTTTTCGTTGTCGCTTTCACGAATCGTGGACCGAGCCGCGCATGCTCGAAAAGGGCCGGGTCTACGCGATCGAAATCGAACCGTTCGCCACGGCGAATCTGTTCAGACGCGGCCATCGCATCCGTCTCGATGTTTCAAGCAGCAATTTTCCACACTTCGACGTCAACCCGAATAGCGGCGAGGCGCCCGCGCTGGCGCGCACGCCACGCGTCGCCGTGAACCATGTGCATTTCGGCGCCGGTCAGGCGTCGCATGTCGTGCTGCCGCTTGTCCCGGCGGCGTCGCTCGAAGCAATGCCGCCGAACTCCGGCGGATAGCCGCAACGCTAGCTAGAAGAAGCTAGCGGCACCTCCGCATCACTCCGTTGCCGGTCATTGAGGCGTCGCGTTCAGCGCGACGTCCGAGGCCCCTTTTTGCCCGAATTTTTTGCGAACGCCCCGAAGCGACCCGAAACAGCACGACTGCTTTCCGTTCGTTGCACGCCGATTTTCAACAGCAAGTCCCACTCCAAGAGGAAAAAGCACCATGCGCAAACAGACACTTCCGGCGACGCTGCTCGTCATGGGCGGAATCGGCCTATCGGCCGGCGTGGCACACGCACAGTCGAGCGTCACGCTGTACGGCATCGTCGACGGTGGTTTCGCCTACACCAGCAATCAGGGCGGCAAGTCGAATTATCAGGCGACGTCCGGCAACGAACAGGGCTCGCGCTGGGGTCTGCTCGGCAGCGAAGACCTCGGCGGCGGTAATCATGCAGTATTCCGGCTCGAGAACGGCTTCAATGTGATGAATGGCACGGCCAGCGCGAATGGACGCATCTTTGGACGACAGGCATGGGTCGGTTTGTCGAGCGATCGCTATGGCACGTTGACGTTCGGCCGTCAGTACAACGCGTCGCAGGATTCGCTGGAGCCGCTGCAACTCGCCGCCGATACCGTGCAGTACGGCACGCATCCGTTCGATGTCGACGATATCAACAACACGTTTCGCACCGACAACTCGATCAAATACGTGACGCCGACCTTCTACGGCCTGCAGATCAACACGATGTATGCGCTGTCGGGCAATGCAGGCAATTTCGCTACGAACCGTTCATACAGCGTTGGCGCGACCTACGCGAATGGTCCGTGGCATCTGGGTGCGGCCTACGTGATGCTGGATCGTCCGGCCACCGACACAACCGGCGCGATTCCATCCGATAACTACTTCACGTTTCTCAAGGGCATCAGCAAGCAGCGCATTTACGGCGCGGGCGGACTGTACGACATCGGCAATGCAAGTGTCGGGTTGATGTACACGAACACGCGCTTCGAGCTGACGCCCGCGAGCCAGTACCAGACCTACCAGAACGCTGAAGCGAGCCTGCGCTACCGCATCACACCCACCTTGCATGCGGCGGTCGGCGAAACCTATACGAATGTATCGACGAACGGAAAGGTGGACTCGTGGCACTACTGGCAGACGACGGCAGGGCTTCAATACTTCCTGTCCAAATCGACTGACGTCTACATCGATTTGCTGTATCAGCGCGCCACGAACGCAGTTGCGCAGATCGAGGGGGCATCCGGCCCGTCGAGTAGCCACACGCAATTTATTGCCGTCACGGGCATCCGTCACAAGTTCTGAGTGCGCCGGGAGACCGGCAAGGAGTAAGTGGTGCAAGTCCACTGCGATGAAGGAATAGCGAGCCACATCGGCCCCGAGCCGTGCGCAGGCCGCCGCGAGGCGGTCGGCGAAGCGTCGGTAGGGGAGCGTGCGGGCCAGCCATTGAGCCGCGATAGTTGTGTTATTCCGGGTGCCGACGCGGTTCAGAACGCGGAAGGCAACATGAAGGGGCGCGCAAGCGCGAGCGCCCCGACGACCCGGCGTGGTCAGAGACCCTGGCACGCACGGACGCTCCTTGTGCGGGAACCGGGAGATCTCTCGTCTGGCCAGTCGCAGCACGGGCTGGTCCGCGTCGGGAAGGCGAGGAGCCGTAGCCGATGATGAACGGACGGGAGAAGTCAGACTCCGCCGTATTAGCGAGGAAGCCTGCGAACAACGCCGGGAGACCGGATGCGGAGCAGGCGGAGCGAAGGGCGGGGACCAAGGGGAACACGGGTCAGTCCAGCACGCGCCGGGCGCAGAACCGGGCAAGCGTGTCACAGGGGCTGGAACGTGTACGGCAAGCTGCAAGGCAGAGGAAGAAGGAGCGGTTCACCGCGCTTCTGCACCATGTCACTGTCGACCGGCTCCGGGAGTCGTTCTTTGCGCTCAAACGCAATGCGTCGCCGGGAGTGGATGGCATGGCATGGCGGTACTACGAGGCAGGACTGGACGAGCATCTCCAGCGTTTGCACGCGCAGGTACACAGCGGAGCGTATCGGGCATTGCCCGTTCGACGGCAGTACATACCCAAGCCGGACGGTAAGCAGCGCCCGTTGGGGATTGCCGCGCTGGAGGACAAGATCGTCCAGCGTGCGGTGGTTGACGTGCTAAATGCGATCTACGAGGGGGATTTCCTCGGTTTCTCGTACGGGTTCCGGCCCGGGCGCAGTCAGCACGATGCGCTGGACGCATTGGCAACAGCGATCACCAGTACCCCGGTGAACTGGATTCTGGACGCCGATCTCAGGAGCTTCTTCGACTCGGTCAGCCAGGAATGGCTAGTCCGTTTCATTGAACACCGGATCGGCGATCAACGCATCATTCGTCTTGTGCACAAATGGCTCAAGGCGGGCGTGCTGGAAGATGGAGTGTTGAGCGTGAGTGAGCTAGGTACGCCGCAGGGATCAGTGGCTTCACCGCTGTTCGCGAACGTGTATCTGCACTACGTTTTTGACCTCTGGGCCAATCGGTGGCGACGGCGGGAAGCCAAAGGCAACGTCATCATTCTGCGATACGCAGATGATGTCGTGGTCGGCTTTGAGCATGAAGCCGACGCGCGGCGTTTCTGGGATGCGATGCGTTCGCGGTTGGAGGAGTTCGCGCTTGCGCTTCACCCGGATAAGACGAGGCTGCTGGAGTTTGGTCGCTATGCGGCGGCCAACCGCCGGCGTCGCGGCCTTGGCCGGCCGGAGACCTTTACCTTTCTGGGCTTCATCTTTATCTGCGGCAAATCGCGCCGTGGCGCCTTCCAGCTTCAGCGGAAGACCCGGGGCGATCGCATGCGGGCGAAGCTCAGGCAGATCAAGGAGGAGCTTCGGCGACGCATGCACGAACCGATTCCTGTGCAAGGGAAATGGCTTGGGCAGGTGGTGCGCGGCTACTTCGCGTACCACGCAGTACCCACGAACTCGCGCGCACTTGGCGCGTTCCGCTATCACATCGTTGATCTCTGGCGGCGCGCGCTCCGGCGCCGCAGCCAGAAGGACCATATGACGTGGACGCGGGTCGAGAGGATCGCGGATGCCTGGCTTCCTCAACCTCGCATTCTTCATCCATGGCCGGACCGGCGCTTTGCCGTCAAGCACCCAAGGTAGGAGCCCGGTGCCCGAATTGGGCACGCCGGGATCTGTGCGGGGGGTGTTCAGTAATGGACATTCCTACCGCGATTCATTCTCGGAATTGTGTTCAGATAAATGCCATTTTAGCGGAAGAACGTCCTGCAGTCGGCGGGTGGGCGTATCGCTTTAGGAAGCATATCCAGCCTGCGTCCGGGTATATTTTCAGGGTGCATTCATGCCCGGGACAACCGTCCGGGCCGCCGGCCTCGGGCCCGCGGTCTTGCGCGGCCACAAGCTGCCATCCGGTGTCTCGCTGCCTTCACAGGAAAAGCAGCACGCGGGCGGATTCCGGTGTTACCCGCGCCGGAAGACGCGCTCGCCGGGCATGGTGCATTTTCTTAACTGAATTCTTGCCGACACCAACCGTCCGTACGCGTTCCTTGAACGATCTTCGAGTGCCGCGGCGGCGACGCGCAACGCCGGCAAATCAACAACTTCTCCCGCTCTTCAGCTTGTCTTGGTCGGCGCTCTGGTCGCACTTTGTACGGCGACATTGCGATACACGTCGCGACAGAACTGCATGCCGCCTTCGTGTGCGCCATTGACGGCGGCCGCTATATGCACAGCGCTCACAACAGGTTCAGGCGCCGTCGGATTGACGAGGGTGGCGTCGACGGCAAGTGGATCGGCAGGCGAGGCCCGCATGATACCGATGCCCTTGATCGTTACGGCGAGGCAGGGGTCCGGCACGAGCGGACCATGAGTGGCAGCGACGTTGAAATTGATGTTCAGCGTCCAGAAGCCCTCATGAATGTTCTGATGAATGATCACTGCCTTCACCACGTCCTGGTGTGACAGCGTGTATTCGTTGTTTGCCATCGGTCCCTCCTTGCTCGTACGCAGCGTGTGCGTGCGTATGCAGATATGGCATTTTGCGCGGGCTAACAGGCCTAGTTTTACGCACCGTTTTATACAGCGCAAGTGAAAAGGCAGGTATGTCGACGCGTGATTTTTGCGCTGACGGGAGGAGGGTGACACGCAGGGTGCGAACGTCTCGGGAGGCGCGCGGCCGCCGGGACAGGCAGGGCCGCGCGGATTGATCTTCAGGTGAACTGCTTATGTTGCAAAGGATTAGTGGAAAATGAGGTACAGGATGACCAGTACGATCAACGGAACGCCGAGAAGCCAGCCAAGTAGGTACGGCATGATGTGATCTCCTTTCGTATCAACGGTTGAATACGATGGTGACTCAGCATCCGGCGTGCCCGTTCAGTTTTACTGCTGACCTGACTACTTCAATTCGGCTATATCACGCCGGCGACGAGCAACACGATCACAATGATCAACACGATGCCAATACCACCGGTCGGTGCGTAACCCCATGAACGGCTATGCGGCCACGTCGGAAACGCACCGATGAGGATAAGGATCAGCACAATCAGAAGAATGGTTCCCAACATATTAATAACCTCCGCTTAGGTTCACAGGATCCGCCTGTCGCGACAGCCATGGAGCACGCGGTTTAGGCGAGCTTGCGAAAAGGCAGTATCGATGCCTTGGGGTGAGCAAACCATGTGCCCAAAGTAGAAATCTTGACGCGAATTGTTTAAAACGACCGGTGACTGCTCGCGACCGTATCGACGCGTGGTGCTCTGATGAATCGACCGTCGAGACGATTCGACTTACATCTGGAGCGCTGCTCGCGCTGCACAAGAACCCCTCTCTGCTCTCCTTTCCTCAGACATTTACCGCGCTTCGCAACTTCCCACTGACGTCCCCCAATCGATCGAGACCGTTACGGGCGGTGTTACGTAACGGGCGCGTTACCGCACACGATTCCGCGTCTTTTTTCACTTGTTTTCCGAACGACGGGCTCGGACGAAAACTTATATCTAACAAGCGCTTGCCCAATGTGCCCGGACCAATTGTGAAAGAAATTTAAAGATTGGCATGCTTGCTGCTTTATAGGGTGTGCGGCGCACAAGACTGACAAGACAAGCAGTACGTGTTGGTGAAGTTCGAATCAACGACTGGCCTGGTCGGGGGTTATCAGGTCGGTTTCCTCAACGCACAAGCGATGTGACCTTTTTTTGTTTGGATTCATCGTGGCGGCGTTTTGCCTGAGTACCCAGGTTGGACGGGTGCGAATGGCTGGTAGTCAATCCCCCATCGTTGTTCAGGAACGTCCAGTCGCTTGGTTTCGCGCTGGATGAGTGACATCCAGGTTGTTTTGCATTGCGCGCTTCTTCGCGTGCCGGGGTGGTGTTGTTGCGAAGAGCGTGGTGGTGGAAGTACGAGCGACATGAGCTGTTGAAGCGAACACAAGTTGAGCAGCTCGACAAGAACGTTTGGCGCGAGAGACCAGCGTGGGGGATAAAAATGGATACGGCGAATTTTGCGCAGCAAAGAAGAACGATACCGGGGTTGCAAAGCCTGATCGCGCGCTTGCTCGACGTGATGCTCGTCGTCGCCGGGGCGGTGGCCGCTTCGCAAGTGCGATTTGAAGATCTCATGCAAAGCCGTATCGATACCGCCTTCGTTGCGTTTGCTGCGGCGTTTACGTTGGTTCTGTTCCCCGCATTCGGCGTGTACGGCTCATGGCGTGGACGGGCAATGCTGCGCATGGCCGGTCAGGTATCGCTAGCGTGGTTCGTGGTTCAAGGCTGTGGTCTCGCACTGATGTTCTCGCTGCATCGTACGGATTTCATCTCGCGCCTCTGGTTTGCCTATTGGATGGCAATGACGGGCGGTGCGCTGATTGGGTCGCGTCTGGCTGTGCGCGCCGTGCTCGCACGCGTCCGGCACGCAGGGATGAATCTCCGCCGGGTTGCGGTGGTGGGATGTGGGTCGCATTGCCACCAGGTCGTGCGCAATATCGAGGGCTCGACGACTAGTGGATTTCGTGCAGTGGCGGCCTTTGATGTGCGGCCGGTGATGGGAACGATAGGTTCAGGTGTGCCGGTGTACGACGACATCACCAAGTTCGCCGCCTACGTGAGATCTAACGATGTGCAGGAGTTGTGGCTTGCGTTACCGCTTTCCGAGGAACGCACGCTGTCGCGCTTTGTGGCTGAGTTTCGCGACGACCTCGTGAACGTGCGCTTTGTACCTGATATGCGCAGCGTTGCGCTGTTCGATAGCGGCATGATCGATCTGATCGGTATGCCCGCGATCAACCTGGTTGCGTCGCCGGTGCCGGCTCGCGCCTTGGTGAAGAAAGAGATTTTCGATCGCGCGTTCGCCGCTTGCGCGCTGGTTGCGCTTGCCCCGGTGCTGATCGCGATTGCGATTGCCGTCAAGCTGTCTTCGCGTGGACCCGTGTTCTTCACGCAGAAGCGCAAGGGTGCGGATGGACGCATCTTCAAGATCTATAAGTTTCGCTCGATGCGTCCTCACGCCGTAGAAACGGGCGTGGTGAAACAGGCCACGCGAGGGGACCCGCGTATTACACGAGTGGGTGCGTTTCTCAGACGTACTAGCCTGGATGAGTTGCCGCAGTTCTTCAATGTACTGCGCGGCGATATGTCGGTAGTGGGGCCGCGGCCTCATGCGATTGAGCACGACGAGCTTTATCAGAAAGTGGTGAACGGCTACATCCATCGGTACCGGATAAAGCCGGGGATCACAGGATGGGCACAGATCAACGGATTCAGAGGGGAGACAAACCAGATCGAGAAGATGCAAGGACGCGTCGAACACGATCTGTACTACCTGCGCAATTGGTCGTTCGGGCTCGACATGCGGATTGTCGCGGCGACGATAGCGAAGGGTCTGGTTCATAGCAACGCGTACTGACACCTGCACACAATAAAAAACACATGGCCATGAAATTACGGGTACGGCAATTCGCCTCGGCGCCAACGGCCACTGCATTCGCTTCTGCTCTGGCGTTTTCAGTTTCAGTGCAAGCGACGGAGCCAGCGTTGAACGCGCTAGGTCAAGCCGGCGGCTTGGTTGTTCCGTATGCATTTGCTTTGCCGGAGGGGACTGGAGAGGCACAGTACAACAACTATATCGACCCACGATACGGAAAGCAGGCGACCGGTTCTGAAGTTTATTGGGGCGCTGTCGGACTGCTGCCTTACGTTGAAGTTTCGGGAGGGCTGGCCAATTATCCGACGGTGAAGGCAGTCCAATTTTCCGGCGAGGAACATTTCCTGTTCCGCCATTTGATGGCCAATGTCAAGGTCGAAGTACCGAAGTTCTTCAAGTACCAGCCGAGCATCGCATTCGGTGTAACTGATATTGGTGGCCAGACGCATTTCTTCCGTTCGAAGTACGGCGTGGTGTCGCAGGCATTTGGACCGGTGACGTTGACCGCTGGCTATGGCCAGGGCGATCGCCTCGATGGTCTGTTCGGCGGCGTGCAGGTCTCGCTGTGGAACACCGGCTTGTCGCTGCTCGCGGAAGACGATTCGAAGACACCTTACGCCGGCGTGCGCTATCAGTCTCCGCGGATTAGCTGGCTCGCCGATGCGAACGTGATCGGCACGTTCATGCGTTCGATCCGCTCGACGGATGGTGTGTCGCCGCGGACGTCGTTCTCGGTGGGCATTCAGATTCCGCTGGGCAAACGCTTTAGCAGTGCGCGGTGTGCAGACGGTTTGTGCGAGGGCCCGCAGGTGCCGGTCGCCCAGACTGCGGACGCCGACGATGACGGTCCGATCCGTCTCGCCAGCCTGCAACCAGTGGACATGCGTGCAGCCACAGCCAACAACAATGCGCTGGCTGCGGCACCGATTACGTATGTGCCACCGCTGCAGTCGTATGCGTCTGTGATGCTGAGTGATGTGACGGCCAAATCGTCGGATGAGCAGTCTCCCGCCATTCCGGAAGCGCTGGACACCTCCGCGCTCGACGAAATCGCCGCGCAACTCTTTGCCGCCGGCCTCGAGCGTGTGCGTGTCGGGATGAGCGGTCGCGATCTGGTGGTCGAGTACGAGAACCATCGCTACAACCAGAACGAAGCGGACGCGCTCGGCATTGTGCTTGGTGTGGCAAGCGTGAATGCGCCGCACGGGACGGACAAGATTCATGTGGTGATCAAGAAGGCCAATGAGCCGTTAGGCGAGGTCATTGTCGATCGCGATGCGTTTGCGCAGTTCGTTGCGGGCGGTGCGCCAACGGCCGCAAGCGCATCAATGACGATGCGCGCGCGTCCGACTTACGACGCGGATTCGATCGCATGGCATGGCAACGAGCACACGCATGGGCTGACGCGCATTCAGATCGAACCGATCGTCAGTTACCTGTACGGCACCGAGTACGGCAACTTCGACATTTCGCTCGGCGCCAACATTGAAGGGTTCGTGCCGTTGTGGCGCGGCGCGGAGCTGTACGCGAGTTACATCGCACCGATCTACAACACGAAGAACATGGATGAGGGCCGCGTGTTCAGCAATTACCGTCTGCGCGGTGGACTGAATGCGGTCGCGCTGGCACAAAGCTTCTGGATCATTCCGCAAGTGTTCAACGTGGCATCGGTCGGCAAGTTCGACTACTCGTATGTGGGCGTGCAAAACGAAACAACGGTGTTCGTGCCGGGCCGCCCCGACCTGATCCGCTTGCGGCTTGCCTATTTGCACCATGAGCCGGGTCATGACGCGTTGCCGAGTGAGAAGAATGCCGAGCTGACTTACCGCTGGGTGCAGCCGTCCTGGAAGCTGTGGATCGAAGCGGGCGTGGCGCGTTTTGTGGGTGGAGACAAGGGGCCGGTTGCGACACTGACGCGCTGGTTCGACGACGTTTCGGTGAGCGTGCACGGCGAACATAGCGGGCAGGGCACGTTCGTGGGCGCCGCAATCAGCTTCCCGCTGACGTTGCGTCAGGGGATGAAGCCGGGGATCAGTCAGGTTTATGGCTCGGAACAGTTCCAGCTCGACTTCCGCACGCGAGTCGGGTCGACGAATTATCTGTCGGCCAATGCGGCCGAGAACATGACCTTCCCGTATAGCACGCAGCAGTTCCTGCTGAATCAGGGCCGCTTTAGCGGCGAGTACTTCTCGACCCAGCTTTACCGGATGCGTGATGCGTACCTGCGTTATGGGCGCCCCGGTAGTGGCGAAACGAAGCCGAAGCCGCAAGCGGGTGTACCGGCTGTATCGACGGGCGCTGCGCTTTCACATGGCGTCTGCGGAAACGGTTTGCAGGGTGTAAGCGACGGACGGGCATTGGTGCCGGTCAATTGTGAATGACTTTCTTTGGAGATAGGCGATGAAGCTTCTAAACGGCGCCACGCTGCGCACGCTGCAGTTCGGATCGATAGTGCTTGCGACCAGTGTGCTGGTCGCATGCGGTGGCAGCGGCGACTCGCCGGGCGCGACGGTGAGTGGTACGGCCGCGGTGGGTGTAGCAATGGCAAACGCAAGCATTGTCCTGACTTGCAAGAACGGCACGGGTAGTGCGACGGCTAACGCAAGCGGCGCGTATTCTGCAACCTTTAAGTTTGACGGACCGTGTGCGATTACGGCGACCGGCGGCGCGATCACGATTCATTCGTTTGCGGCCGGCGCGGGTACGTACAACGTGACGCCGTTGACAGAGTTGCTGCTGGACTACCTCGCGGGGCAGTTGGGCACGACGGTTAGTGGGTTGCTCGCGGGGATTACTTCTAATCCGTCGTATCAGAGCGCCCTGTCGAATAGCACGGTGATTGCGAATGCTCAGGCGGCAGTTGTGACGCTGATCAAGAACACCTATGGGATCACGCTTTCTTCCTCATCGTTCTTGACGGTTTCGTTTACGCCGGGCGCTCCAGGCGCGGATGCAGATCTCGATACGTTGTTGGCGGCTGGGGCGATTACCAGTAATGGTCAACCGGCGGCGTCGCTCTCGAGCGCCGCAACGGCAGCGGGTGCAGCAGCACCGATTTCCAGCGGAAGCGGTAGCAACGGATCAACTGGGGGCACGGGCGGCACTGGCGGTACGGGCACTACGACCAAATGAGCGCAGCGCGTCAGTGGTTGAGATGCAAGGCATTCGATCGTATCCACACGTTACGGTAAGACGTTACGTAACGCCGGTCGGGGTCCTCCTTCCTGTCAAATCAAATTGGACACGGTATAGGAAGGGGACCCGCTTATAGCAGCACTTACCCACGTAAACGTTCTCGGAAGCGATGGGGAAAGCGGATGAATTTTTTGGCACGGTTAATGCTCAATAAAGTCAGTCATCGTGAAGTGTCGCAGGGGCGGCGAAATGCGGCCTCAGCGCAATGTGACGATGAACTGTACGCGAAGCTTCAGCACCGTAACGGCGCCGGCAGGTCGTCTTCCGCGAGAGATGACTCAACAGGTTATATCGTGATCGGTAGTTGTTGTGGGCACAACAGAATTGATAGACGGCGCTTTCCGAGTGAGCCGACTAGTTCGGAAACGGCAGTTCATTGAGGTGACGGCTGGTTGACCTGTGGGACCCGTTTGTCCCGATCGCAGCCATGGAGCACAGTTTAAGCCTCATTCGAAAAATAAATTGTCCCGCGAGTGCGGGATACACGGGGAAACATCGTATGTCCATGCGTTCCATATGCTTTACGCAAAGCCAAAGAGGATTCCAACGACTATTCGTGCGTCTCGGCCTGATAGTACTGCCGGCCTTCGCTATGTTGTCCGCGTGTAGTGTTGCCCCGGGGATGAAGATGTCCACCCCGGCCGTGGTCGCACTCAAAGACGGCAGTGACGCTCAAACACCCACTACCGATCTCAAGATTCCGATCACTGACATCGATCTTTCGACGATCCTGGCGGCGCGCGAAGCAGAAGAGAACCCGGCGTTCTTGCGGTTGGAAAACTCGAGTGGCGCGGCCGATCTCTATACAGTCGGCCGTGGGGACGTGCTTCAAATCACTGTATGGGACCACCCCGAGCTAGCTCTTGCGCAGGGCGCGCAGCCGCCAGCTACGACGCAAAAGGCGGCGGATCCCGGGGCCGGCTTCGTAGTGGATCAGTCGGGCAATCTGCAATTTCCGTTTGCGGGTCGTCTGCACGTTGAGGGGTTACCGCCGCAGGAGATTCAGTCAAAGCTGACTGCGGAATTGGCTAAGACCTTCAACGATCCGCAGGTGACGGTGCGTGTGTCGTCGTACCGCTCGAAACAGGTGTACATAGACGGCGAGGTCCGGGCGCCCGGTGTTCAGGTTCTGAATGACGTACCAATGAACTTGTACGAAGCGATTAACCGCGCAGGCGGATTTAGCCCTACCGCAGACCAGAGCCGATTGATGCTCATTCGAAACGGCGAGTCCTTCCGTATTAACTTGCCGAGGATCCTTCAGGAAGGATACAACCCGGCCAAGCTCGTCCTTCGTCAAGGAGACCTCCTGCGAGTTCTCTCGCGCGAGGATAGCGGCGTTTTCGTAATGGGTGAGGTTAATAAGCCTACTGTTGCTGTGCCCTTGCGCGACGGAAAACTAACATTAAGCGACGCCCTGGCGCAAGCGGGTAGTTTGAACACATCGAGTTCCGACCCGTCGCAGGTGTACGTCATCCGGGGATCCGCCGACAAAAACTTTAAGGTGTTTCATCTTGACGCAAAATCGCCGGTTTCCATGCTTCTCGCTAATCAATTCAATCTGCAAATCAATGACGTTGTCTACGTCGATGGCAATGGATTGGTGAGATTTAGCCGTGTTCTGAGCTTGCTCATTCCGGCCATCAATGCGGGGCTGACGGCTGCGATCGCGACTAAATAGTCGCGCCAATGGGACGTTTACGAAACCTAACGAAATGCCTCAGGCAAAAATGAGCACATCAGTACTTGTCCTTTGCGATGGAAACCTATGCCGTAGCCCCATGGCCGCTGGAATCCTTTTACATCATCTGCCTGGGTTGAGTGTCAGGTCAGCAGGCATTGGCGCGGTAGTGGGCCACCGCGCCGACCCTTTTGCGCGAGAGCTTCTAATGGAACGAGGCATAGACATTGATGGACATATTGCTCGTCAGGTAACCCTAAGCATGGTCACGGATGCAACGGTGATATTTGTAATGACCGAAGTCCAGAAGCGATTCTTTGAGTCTCGTTACCCCTTCTCTACTGGACGGGTTTTTCGGCTTGGACATCATCGCGGGATTGACGTGATCGACCCGCATCGTAAAGACCGTTCAGTTTTCGAACACGTCTTGTCTACGATCGACACTGCGCTCGACGACTGGTATGTGGCGCTGCGCGAAATGAACGCAACGGTAATGTGAAAATGACAAATTTAAAAGACATTCGGCTCATCGAGGAAAAAACAGACGATGATCTGAGCATCGGCGAGTATATCGCTGTGCTTCAGAACAACAGGAAACTGATATTAATTGTCACACTTGTTGTAACGGTCCTGAGCGTGGCGTACGCGATCATTGCGAAGCCTGTTTACCGTGCAAACATGGTTGTTCAGGTTGAGGACTCGAATACCTCCGCGGCGCTATTAGGAGACTTGGCGCCTCTGCTTGGTGCCAAGTCTGAAACGACGGCGGAAA
This sequence comes from Paraburkholderia sp. SECH4, assembly GCF_030511745.1. Classification (NCBI taxonomy): domain Bacteria; kingdom Pseudomonadati; phylum Pseudomonadota; class Betaproteobacteria; order Burkholderiales; family Burkholderiaceae; genus Paraburkholderia; species Paraburkholderia sp. SECH4. Next base: position 187,186 of record NZ_JALOCP010000009.1, on the reverse strand, counting down.
TTGAGATCCTCAAGTCGCGGCTGGTACTTGGGCAGACTGTCTCAAAGCTGAAGTTGTACATCGATGCAAAGCCGAAATACTTTCCAGTCATCGGTCGCTGGCTTGCACGCCGCGCTGAAGATCACGATCTGGCAAATTTGCCGGTGGGTTCTCTAGGCAAACCCTTCCTTGATCTTGAAAGCTTCGCGTGGGGTGGCGAGAAAATAAAGGTCGAACGCTTCGACGTTCCGAAAACCTATGTGGAAAGCAAATTCACGTTGGTTTCAGACGGGGGAGACAAATATCATCTGCTGGACAACGATAACGACGTTGTGCTCAATGGCGTGGTTGGCCATGAGGCTCATGGCCGAGTGGATGATGGTCCCGTTACGTTTCTAGTGAGCGCACTCAATGCCCGCCAGAACACGAAATTTAACCTCCTGCGCTATTCGGAATCGGAACGCATTGAAGATCTCCAGGACAAGCTGGTTGTCGCAGAGCAGGGTAAGCAGTCTGGCATTCTTGAGACCACCCTGGACGGGACCGATGCTGAAGAGACCACCGACACGTTAAACGCGATTGCCGACGAGTACGTGTATCAAAACGTTCAACTGAATACCGCTGAGACTGAGAAAACACTGGTCTTTCTGGACCAGCAACTTCCTGCGCTGAAGAAGGAGTTGGAGTCGTCAGAGGAGCGATATAACAATTTTAGAAACCGCAGCGGGACGGTTAGTTTGAGCGAAGAGGCTAAGCTAGTTCTGCAACAATCGGTGGATGCCAATGCTACGCTGCTTGAGTTGAAGCAGAAACGCATGGAACTCCTGCAGCGATTCAATCCCGCCAGTCATAACGTCGCGACTATCGACAGCCAGATTAGCGCAGCGCAAGATCAAGTCGGAGTGCTCTCGCACCGCATCACGGCACTGCCAGATCTTGAACAATCCGCCTTGCGACTCATGCGGGATGTTACTGTCAATACCGACTTGTACACCGGCTTACTGAATAGCGCGCAGCAACTCAAGGTTCTTAAGGCAGGAAAAGTCGGCAACGTTCGGATCGTGGACCGCGCCGTCCAACCGGAGAAACCTGTCAAGCCGAAGAGGCCTTTGGTTGTCGTGCTTGGCGTCGTCCTGGGTCTGATTCTTGGTACCGTTGCGGCCTTTATCAACCGGGCGATTGTCCGCGGTGTAGAGGACGGCGACGTCATTGAGCGTGCAACGGGCGTGAGCATCTTCGCAGCAATTCCGCAAAGCGAACAGCAGTCAGCGTTGGAAGACGCAATGCGAAGAGGCGAAGAGGGGATATTTGCTCTTGCCAATGTTCGGCCGGACGATCCAACAATAGAGAGCGTCCGCAGCCTTCGGACATCGTTGCAATTCGCCATGCTCAATAGCACGAACAATATTGTGGTTGTCACCGGCCCAAGCCCGGGCGTGGGAAAGTCATTCATTGGCTCTAACCTGGCGGCAGTATTGGCTACAACAGGAAAGCGCGTTCTGTTGATCGACGCGGACATGCGGCGAGGTCACTTGCACCAATTCTTCGGCACGCCCCGGGAGAATGGATTGTCGGAGTTGATCCTGGGTACCCATACGGTGGAACAGGCGACCCGGCGGCAGGTACTGGAAAACCTCGACTTGATAACAACGGGAACTGTTCCGCCGAATCCAGCCGAATTGCTTCTTGCTGACCGTTTTGCCAAGCTGCTTCATCAACTGGCTGCTTCGTATGACATTGTCCTCGTCGACACGCCACCCGTGCTTGCGGTGACGGACGCGGCGATTGTGGCGAAACTGGCGGGCACGACGCTCATGGCGCTACGTCACGGACAGCACCCGTTGCCTGAAATTGCCGAAGCGGTAAGACGGCTGCGGCAAGGGGGCGCTGTGCTGAAGGGGGCCATTTTCAACGGCATTCCGCGCAGGGTTATTGGCTACGGCAGATATTACGGCGGTTACTACACGTACCAATACGGCCGCATCAAAAAATAGTGGCGGCGAGCGGGACGAGTGTAAATGGCGAAGGCCACGAATGCGTGGACTTTCGAAGTCAGATCGAATGCTGCCGGCAAACGGTAGCGTGGCCCTTGAGATAAAACATGCTTAAGAAAATAGTTGGATTCTTGGCATTTGCAATGACGATACTGTCGTTCGGCGCATACATCGGTTTGATCAAAGATGGCGGGGCGCGCGATCAGGGCCTGGACAATGCTATCCCCTATAACGGCCCTCTGAATGCGTTGCCCATTGTTTGGGGAGGCGTGACACTGGCCGTTGTATTTTTTGTGTGGATTTTCTGTAGGTTAAAAATCAGACCGCATTGGGCCTTGCTGGGTCTCGGCGCGCTATCGATCTGCTCCGCATTGTGGGCAGAGGTGCCCAAGGCATCTTTGGGTGCGGCTTTGCTGTTGATTGCAGCATATCTGTTGGCTGCGACACAGATTAAATTGGCCGGCTGGGACGGGACGATCCGCGCTGCCATAAATGGATTTCTTATATTCGAGTTGTCGAGTTTTATATACATATTCCTGATTCCTCACTATGGAGTGGCGGTTGGCGAGCACCTGGGAAAGTGGCAAGGTATTTTTACTCATAAAAATTCTCTCGGATCGTTCTCGGCGCTCGCATTCTCGATTTCATTCTGGTACTGGTTGATCTCGAAGAACAAGTTTGCTGCCTTGAGTGCAATTCTTGCCGCTATATTGACTATTGGAAGTCAATCGACGACCGCAATCGGCATTGTGGCCGTGCTGTTTCTATTCAATTCGGCATGCACCTTCAAATTTATAAGAAAATTCATTTATCGTTATCGTCTTTTGATCCTGCTGGGTTTGTTGTTGCTCAGTGCTTTCGCGGTCTATGCCGCCATCGCTCTGGGGATGGATTCTCCCGATGAAAAATACGCAACATTTTCAAACCGGAATGTAATCTGGCTTTATATCTTCGCGAAAGTTGCCGCGTCTCCGATCTGGGGCTACGGACTTGATCAGTTGAGCGTGGCGAATAGCCTTGATGGTTCGGATTTTACGTCGCAGGTCGGGTTTCTGGTGGCCTCGGCGCATAACGGATTCATCGAGACGCTTTACTCTTTGGGGTTGTGCGGAGAGGTGATTGTTTTCCTGTTGATCACTGTATTTGTTAAGAATCTAAAAAATAACAAGACATTCACCCTGTTTTTTGGGTACATGTTTATTTTCATTCTTGAAAATACATTTGAGTCGAGAATGGTCAGCTTCAATTCCCATTTCATTGTATTTCTATATTTGTTTGAAATATCTGCGGCGATGAATGGGGAGGTTGTTCGGCGATCGCTAACTAAAACAAATGCACCGGTTTACCTGGGAGCATCATGAAAATCGCCATGGCTGGCCAGAACTACTTCGTACGAGGTGGATCTGACAAGGTTCTTATAGAAACAGAGAAAATGCTTCGTGCCTACGGCCATGAAGTTGCACCGTTTTGTGGTGCGGATAAGGATAACCAGGCAAGCGAATGGCTGGAATTTTTCCCGAAAAAGGAAGTATCAATCTCGTCCCCGCGGTTGAACGATGTTTTCCGATACGTCTACAACTTCGATGCGAAGAAAGCCGTTCGGAGGTTCATCCAGGAATTTAGTCCTGATGTATTTCATTGCCACATTTACTATGGAAAGCTTTCGTCTTCTATTTTGGCTGAAGTGAAAAGTCACGCCATACCGCTGGTGCAGACAATTCACGAATACAAAGTTGTATGTCCAACGTATCAACTCAGCTCTAATGGTTCTGTTTGCGAAAAGTGTGCGAATTTTAAGTTCCACAATGTTCTCACACATCGATGCAACAGAGGGTCCGTAATGCGATCGGCCGCGTCTATGGTCGAAAGTTACGTTAGTTATATGTTCGGGGCGGTTGAGAAAATAGACAGATTTATAGCCGTTAGCGATTTTCAACGAAACAAGGTCATCAGTATGGGTGTTCCGGAGCACAAGGTCTCCACCATACATAATTTTGTGGATATCGGTGAAATAGTTCCTGATTACCGCGTGGGCCGCTATTTCATATATTTCGGACGCGTGGAGAAAGAGAAGGGAATCTGGGTGCTCCTGGCGGCCTTTAAAAAAATTAAAAACATCAATCTGCTGATTGTGGGTGTCGGCAGCGCCTATGAGGATGCAAAGGAATATTGCCGGAAGAACGCTATGCCGAATGTGACATTCTTCGGATTTGCCACTCGAGACCAAATGGGCGGTTTAGTCAGAGGGGCGACGGCAAGCATTGTTCCATCTGTTTGGTACGAAACCTTTGGATTGTCGGCTGCTGAGTCGCTGGCGTACGGGAAACCCGTGATTGCTGCCGATATCGGCGGACTACCTGAAGTATTGAGTGCCGGAGATGACTCGACGCTTGTCGAAGCCGGCAACGTCGACGAGCTCATTACGGCAGTCGAAGAAATGGCATATGGAAAACTCGATCTGGAAAAAATGGGGCGTGCGGGCAGGAAGAATGTGGAAAGGAAATTTAGCAGACCCGCGCATTACGAGAAGTTGTCTGCACTGTATCGCTCGGTAATGTCATGAAAGACAGATTGCGAACCGCAAAGCAAGACGTCAAGTTGGTTTTCTCCGTCGTGAGAGCCTTGGTCGATCATTTAACGACAGAAATAACATGGATTCTTTGCCGTGCAATGCGCCGAACTGGGCAACTCGACCGGCGAGTTATCGTCAGCCTTACCTCGTATCCGCCGAGGTTCCGGACCCTGCATCTAACGCTCAAGACGATTCTCTTACAAAGCGTGCGACCGGCCGCGGTGGTCCTCTGGATAGCTGAGGAGGATTCGGAGAATTTGCCAGCCAACGTACTGGCGCTACAGAGCTGGGGGCTGGAGATTCATTTCTGCGAAAACTTGAGGTCATATAAGAAACTGGTGCCAGCTCTGTCCGCCTATAAAGGCATGGCAGTGGTTACGGCCGATGACGACGTTGTCTATTGGCGGACATGGCTGACTGACTTGCTTGTGCAATACAACGAGAGCTCGCCGGAAATCCTTTGTCACCGGATGCATGTCGTAAAAACCAACTCGGACGGCCTGCCCGATACATACAGAAGTTGGCATTGGTGCTCGGAGTCTTTGCAGAAGAACCCACTGAATTTTGCTACTGGAGTTGGCGGCGTTCTTTATCCACCTAACGTCTTCGACGGCGAAGCAACAAACGTGGACAGGATGAAAAGCCTGTGCCCGCAAGCTGACGACGTCTGGTTTTACTGGATGGCGAGAGCCAGAGGCATTCTGGTCAGAAAGGTCCCATCAAGCGGAACCGTCAAATTCTGGCTCGGCTCCCAGGAGGTCGCACTGTGGAAGTCAAATCTCGGAAGCGACGAGAACGACGTGCAGATTGCGGCGATGATTAAAGAATATGGATTTATGGGCGGCCCATGACACTTATTAACAACACAAAATGGGTTGCCGTTTCCCAATTTTCTCGCGTGGGATTGCAGCTATTAGGCATGCTATTTCTGGCGAGGCTTCTTGGGCCCGCGGATTACGGCGTAATGGCGATGGCGATGATAGTCGTCAATCTCGCGAATCTTCTGCGAGACCTGGGAACGTCGGCTGCTGTTGTTCAGAGAGATGAGTTGGATGAGAATGCAAAAGCCACGGTCTTCTGGCTGAATTTCGGAGTCGGGCTGACACTTTCAGCACTGGTCGCGGGTTTGGCTACACTGATCGGATACATTTTTGTGTCGCCGAATCTTCCGAAGGTGTTGTGGCTGCTCGCCCTCGGCTTCCCTATCACCGCGAGCTCCGCTGTCCATCAAGCTTTGCTTGAGCGTCAATCGCAGTTCAAGTTGCTTGCAAGGGTTGAAATTCTATCTTCGGGAACAGGCCTCTCTGTGGCCATTCTCCTGGCCCATTTTGGGTTTGGGGTGTTTTGCCTGCCGGCGCAGATACTCTCTGCGGCTGCGCTGTCATCGACTCAACTCTGGATATTGAGCCGGTGGTGCCCAGTAAGGAAATTCAACGTCGATTCCTTCAAATCCTTATTTTCATATAGCGGAAATTTAACGGCGTTCAATCTGATCAATTATTTCGCCAGAAATGCCGATAGCATCGTAGTCGGCAAGCTGCTTGGTGCGGTGCAATTGGGTGTTTATTCCCAGGCCTATCGTGTCATGTTATTTCCCTTGCAAAACATGACGTTCGTAGCCACCCGGGCGCTCTTCCCGTTATTAAGCCGGCATCAGAATGAGCCACTTGTCCTGCGGAACCTGTACCTGAAGACCGTCATGATGGTCGTAACGATCACGGGCCCACTGATGTGCGGAATCTGGATCCTGAGGTCCGAGTTCGTGCACATCGTATTCGGCGCGAAGTGGAGTGCGGTAGTTCCCGTTCTTGCCTGGCTTGCGCCGGTTGGATTTATACAGTCAGTAGTTAGTACCACCGGCACTGTTTTTATGGCAACCGGGAACACGAAATTATTGATGAAGCTCGGGTTGATTGCGACGGTTCTTCAGGTTGGTGGGTTCATTATTGGCTCCTTCAGGGACGTTAATCATGTCGCTGCAATGTATGCCATTGCAAATGTGATTAATTTCTTCGTGGCTATGACCGCAACCATGAAACATCTGGATTCAGGCATCTCGTATTTGCTTGCGAGAATTTCGAAGCCGCTCGCAATTTGCGCCATGATGATGGTTTGCATGACTATGTTGCGGATGAAATTAATCGATATCGGAATGAGCGCGTTGCCGCTCGCGATATTGGTATCTGCCGTAGGGGCGGCAGTTTATGGGCTGATGGGTTTTGGGTGGATAAAAAAGACAGTTTCTACATTTGCCGAGAAACGTGCCTAGGCGGAATGATGAACAGCAATACGCTTATCAGTGTCGTCATTCCTACCTACAACCGGGAGGCTACTATCGCTCGCGCAGTGGAAAGTGCGCTTAAGCAAACCTGGACGGATATTGAAGTAATAGTAATAGACGACGGCTCAACTGACGGCACGCAGGAAGTCGTCGGAGCGATAAACGATCCTCGCGTCCGATACTTAAGAAATGACAGGAATCTCAGGGGAGGCGCCTCGCGGAATAAAGGCGGTAGGTTGGCGCGTGGCGAATACATAGCATTTCTTGATTCAGATGACGAGTGGTTGGCAGGGAAATTGGCAACTCAAATGGAAGCCGTTTTGGAACGCGGGAATCCAAAGGCTGTTGTTTGTTATACAAGGCTGCTGGTGAGGCGAAACGGCAAAGAATTTATGGAACCAGCCCGTGGAATTGGGCGTGGAGAACAGGTCGGCGACTACCTGTTCAAAAATTCGGGGCACATTCAGACAAGCTCGCTATTCATGTCGAAAGAGCTTTTCGAAAGCTGTCTATTCGACTCGAGACTGCTAAAGCATCAGGATTGGGATCTGGCGATTCGGTTGCAGTTGATTGGCGCTGAATTTGTGTTTATTGAAAGTGCTGAGACGATCTGGTATCAGGATACTAAAACGAATCGTGTTTCTTCGCTCGTAGATAATGACGGTTCGAAAGAGTGGATTAGGCGGTATGGGAATCATTTGTCGAAAGGTGCGATTTTTGGATTCATGGCAATCATAATCGCTCCGGAATTGGCGAATGGTCCGTTTCCTGAGCGCGTCAAGGCGGCTGGAATATTGATCGCCGCACTTTTGCTTCGTGCGGTAAGTGTCAGGAAATTCGTCGTCGATTTCGCCAGAATTGTCATTGGGAGAAAGGTCATAAATTCATGTAAGACGGCTTTTTGCGGTGTGAGAGGAGTGCTGGTGAAATGATTTCGAAAAAATCAATTTCGGGTATTTTCTTTTGCTTGCTGGCGTTCACCTCGATGCCGGCTGTCGCATTCGATTGGGCAACAGCTCGAGGTTTTAATGTGACGCCAAATGTGTCCGACGCGGATCTTGAATATATCGCGAGCGTTGGCTGTAGCGTGATTCGCGTTTCATTCGGTGACTCGCCGCTGTTAAGTCTGACCGGCGCGTATGAGAGCAATGAGGCGACTTTTAAGAAACTTGACCACATAATCGAGGTTGCGAAGAAGAATCATCTAGTCGTTGTTATTGATCCCCATGCGCTACCGGGGTTCAAGAATCGATACACGACGTCGCCGCATGACCTTTTCTGGTCATCCGATTTGCTTCAGAACAGATTGAAGTCGCTTTGGGTTGAGATTGCGCAGCGCTATCGAAGCGACGACCAGGCAGTGTTGGGATTTGACCTGTTGAACGAACCTGTAACAGCGGTACCCTCAGCCGATAATAACTATTTTGATTGGAACAAGTTTGTCGAATCGTTAGTCAAGGTAATCCGAGTCAGCAATAAAACGGCATACATCGTTATCGAGCCGGCGAGGCAGCTTAACGCGCTGGGGGGCTACGACAGTTTTTTTTCCGCATTGAGCCGTCTCAAGCTTCCGCGTACGGATCGGATGGTTGTAAGTCCTCATATGTACACGCCAATGGAATTGACACATGAAGGCGTACTGCCGCAGTTCTCTGCAGCGGTTCACTACCCTGGGAAAATCTCGGGAGAGCAGTGGGACGCGAAGAAGATCCAGACTACCCTAGTGGTCGCGAGGCAATACGGTGACGCAAATCATGTTCCGATTTTCATTGGGGAGTTTAGTGCAAGCGTCATATCGGGTGATGACGGCGATCGTTATCTCGCCGACCTGCTTGATGTCATGGATCAGCTTTCGTTTGGCTGGGCCTTCCACGCATTTAAGGAAAATCCTGTCTGGAATCCCCAGCAAGCGACTTTACGCATGGCCTCGAATGGGAGAACCGTCAGAATGAACACAATTACTAGTGCTTTAAAAAACAAATAGATCCCCGTGCCGTGCGAATTGAGTGCGAATAGTACCTACGATGAAAACATTTTTGATTTCACTGCCACAGGATGAAGCCCGGAGGAATCTGCTAAAAGGCAGATTTCCGCGTGCGTCAGAAGCATTTGAAATTGTAAGCGCGGTCGACGGGCGTTCGATGAGCGCGCGAGAGTATTTTCAGCTTGCGGCTCCACTTTATCGTTCGAAAGGTGAATTGCTGAGTCCGGCGGAGGTGGGTTGTGCGCTGAGCCATCTCGACGCGTATCGACAGTTTTTAAATACCGGCGAAAAGATGGCTTTAATCCTTGAGGATGATGTCGAGGGGTGCGACGAAGACATCAGCCGAATTGGGCGCGTTGCGGAGCAACTGGATAACGACTTCTTGCTTTGCTGCGGCGCGCAGGATGGACTGCGCTCACGCAGGTGGCTTTTCGGCAAGCAGCGAAATTCGAGTGAACCTGGTGTGTTCACGGTCAACGGGCATTCCTATCGGCAAATGTGGCGAACGGCCTGTTATGTATTGTCTAGAGGCATGGCTGCTGACTTGCTTGCTAGGCAATCCGCTCTGTTGCACAAGGCGGACGATTGGGCCTCTCTCTTGAAATGCTCGAAAGGCGAAGTGCTTTTTTGCGATGTGCTCTCGCATCCGGCGCAGCATCCCGCCAGCAGCATCGAAGCTGAAAGGACTTTGCTGATGAGCCAGAATTTTAAAGACCGTAATAAGCCTATCGAAGATGGCTTCAACTATTTGATGGGGCGATTCTCCTTGTTTCGTTCAATAGTTTTGTCCATGTGCGGGGTTTTGAATGGATACAGGAGAATTTTTCGAGACATCTAGGTATTGGGCAGAATTGATTTGCGAGGCCTTTTTGGGCGGGCTCGGGGAAATTGATTCCGTTAGATTTTTTAAAAATTAAATGGCTTAATCAAATAATGAAAAAAGACCTTGCTATTCTGGGGACGCGCGGGATTCCCGCGCGGCATGGTGGCTTTGAGACTTTTGCGGAGCGTTTGGCACTTTATCTGGTTAAGCAGGGGTGGCGAGTGACCGTTTACTGCCAGGCGGACAGTGCCGAGAACCTTTGCGAGATAGATGAATGGAAAGGCGTGCGGCGCGTTACGATTTCCACGAATGCGCTTGGCGCGTGGGGCACGATGGCGTTCGACTTTAAGGCTGTGCGTCATGTAATCGAGGCGAGGCCCGATGTGGTGTTGACGCTCGGTTACAACACAGCGGTTTTCTCAAGCTGGCTTCGTCTGTCTGGGATAAACAATATTTTCAACATGGACGGACTTGAGTGGCAGCGAATAAAGTGGAGCGCACCGGCGAAAGTTTGGCTATGGCTGAACGAGCGGATTGGTTGCCTCGTTGGCAACCACCTGATAGCCGACCATCCGTCGATTGCCGATCACCTGGCAACACGGGTGTCCAGAAAAAAGATCACAACGATTGTCTACGGCGCTGACCGGGCAACGCGCGATCGCCAGCATTCCGTGTTAAGCAAATATGATCTTGCAGGCTTGCCGTACGGCATCCTCATAGCGAGACCGGAAGCCGAGAACTCGATCCTGGAGATCGTCACCGCATTCTCACAACGCCGGCGGCAGGCCAAACTGATGGTGTTGGGAAGTTATAACGGACAGCAGAATGCGTATCACCAGAGGGTCCTGGACGCCGCAAGCGAGGAAGTAATTTTTCCAGGTGCAATCTATGACCATGCCGCTGTTAGCGCGCTTCGCGCAAATGCGCGCTTCTACCTTCACGGGCATCAGGTGGGCGGCACGAATCCATCTCTTGTGGAAGCGTTGGGTGCCGGGTGCGCGGTGATCGCACATAACAATCGGTTCAACCGCTGGGTGACTGGAGATAGCGCCAGATTTTTCTCGACGGTCGAAGAATGCAACGCCTGTATCTCCGAACTGTTGGACGACGACGAGCTTGTCGATCGTTTAAGTTCGGCGAGCTTAAGGCGGTTTGAAGAAGAATTTCAATGGAACAAGATTCTCACGGAGTATGAGAGGTTGCTGGAGAAATACGCCAGGCGGTATCCGAAATACGCCGTGCAGGCAGGCAGAGCAGAAGGCGCGATGCCCGAGGGCGATGAGATGTGATCGACTGGGGACGGCTGCGTCCAGACTGTGAAGTATCTTGAAGTTTTTCGACTGCCGGGGTTGGTGTATGAAAATAAAAATCGCTTCTTTGATAACTTACTTATTTTTGGCTAACTGCGCGTGTGCTCAGGTTGAAGGTGATGCACTTTCCGTGGCGCCTTTCGATCAAGCCGGCTACGGAGAAGGTACCTTTACGGTATCGAGTTTTTCGGCACGCAAAGCAGAGGCCGATGCCCTGAAGGGGCACTATCGTATTAGATACGCGGGACGAAAAAACCGGATTGCGGCCGAAAAGGAAGAATCCGAATATCAGGCACCGTCCTATAGTGAGCAAGGCGCACTCGTAGAGAATACGCTAGACCCTTCCGCGGTTTCGAACGTAAAGACCCAGCAAGTTTCGGGTATGTTGGCAGGCGGCATCGGGCAGAAGCGAGGGTTGGGGCAAAGACCAGGCTCTTCCAGTTTAATGGCCGGCATGAGTCGGGGTATGGGTGCTAGTGGGGGGATGGGCGTGGGCGCCGGCGCCAGTGCACGAATCGGTATCGGCGCGACCGGCGGTCTGAGCATGGCCAGGGGGACCAGTGTGGCGGCAGTGGCCGGCGTCGGAATGGGAAGTGGCACTGCGATGAGGGTTATGCGAAACAAAGTGTCCAGCAGTATGGGCGGTATGGGCAGTGCGGAGAATACGGACGCGTCGGATGAGTTACTACAATCTGATCTCGGCGGAAGTACGCCGGGGAGTGGCATAACGGGCAGTCAGAGTTTTTCTGATTTGGGCCGATAGGCATTATTTAGGCGGGATCCACGCACGGCTGTTGATAGTGGCGGACCCGGCGGAGCGTTGTTTTTCGGTATTCGGAAGTCTGTCTTTGCCAGTCGAGAACACTAGGACTGCCTGAAACGGCGCGTGCGTTCGAGCAGTTCGTCATAGCTGGCTATGGATATTGCAACTAAAGCAGCGCATACCACTGCAATTAGTATAAGTGGCATTAGCATGATATTGATAATCCAGCGTACGGGCATGCGAACTCCATGTATTTGAAATGCTCGCCGTTTTACCAGACAGGCTTTTGTCGACGTTTCCAGAGTGTACAGGCTGACGAATCATACGTATGTTCGCTGACGATCACTGACCTTGGTTTCAGGCAAACGTTCCTTCGCAAGCGCTGCGAGCCATCGAGATGGAGCGGAGGTCAGAATGGTATTTACCACGTAGAGGTGATGCGGGGGCCGCAACTGGCACGTTGATATGATCAGAAGAAGTCATGACCGCACTTGATGCGGTGAACGCGCGGATTGTCGTATCCGAGGCTGAAATGCGGCGCTAGCGGATCAATTGAAGGTGGTGGTTTTCATCGGCACCGGGAATCACGCGGCATAGAGCCGATTCAGTTGATCCGCATAGGTAGCCGGGCTGTGCTCGGAGGCCACGCGTTCAATGCATCGTTGTCCCCGCTCGCGCAATGCTTCAGGATGCTCGATCGCATCGCGGGCTGCTTTGTAGATGCCGTCGATGATCCCATCACGAAGCTGCCGTTTGACGGTTTCGTTACTCACGTCGAGCTCGCCTGATTCGTTGAGTGGCAGATCCACAAGCCATCCCACCGAACCGTTGTTGATCTCTGGCAGCGCGCGAACATTTGTCGTAATGACCGGGCAACCCGCCGCCTGGAACTCCAGGACCGAGTACCCATAAGTGTCGGCCCATGTCGGTAACAGGCCAACGTGCGTGCGCCTCAATAGTTCGATGACTTCGGCGTACGGCAAATTCGTTTTGTGCGTGATGCGCTGACTACTGGAAATTAACGCGTGTGCGCGCGACGCTGTTTCCTTTTTATCCTGAGCTCCGCGGTGCGCGTGATTCCAGGTCTCGGAAAGATCGCCTACCAGCGTCAGTTCGAACCCCGTGGTTCCCTCCGATTCAAGACGTGCAAACGCTTCGAGGATCTCGTAGCCTCCCTTCTGAAAAAACTGTCGGCCAACGAACGTGAAACGGACAATGCCATCATCCGGTTTTTCGGCGAAACCACTTATCAACGCCTGAGGCGGTGGAATAACCACCATTTTTCGCGCGATGGCGTCCCTAAGTTTCGGATAAGACTCCAGCATGCGAAGTTGCATTCGCATATTGCACTGAGAAAGTGCAATGATTTTTTTGCAATTGTCTCGAGCGATCAGGCCAAGTTTGTACCGGACCAGCCGACTATGTCTAAGCGAGCCGTCTGCGTTGTGAGATTGCTTGGCATCGAGATAGAAGTTCTCGCGCGGAATAATCGACTCGAACGTCGACACCCAAGGTTTACGGGTGTTCGAAACGTCATTGAAAAAATGGAAGCAGTCAACGTCAGGTGTTCCTTTCTCGACGTGGAAAAAATCGAAGAACGACAATTGTTTTCTGCTGAGCTTTCGTTCGATCTTCGCGAGGAGTCGGATGAAAATCGGATTGCCGGTCTTTTGATATGTGCTGTCAGGCACTTTTCCCAGAACGCAGCGCTGTTCGGGGTAGTTACCCTTTGTATATCCGATTTTCATGTGCTGTTCTTGTTAGCGGAAAAAGATGAATGCTTGCGCAACGACTGCAACGATTGCAGTCAGGAAAGCAAAAAGACGCAGTCGCCTAAGCAGGTTCAGCCGCTTCAGCTCCTGCGATCCACGTGCGCGCGTCGGTTGCCATTCCAGGAACAGCAGCTTCCCCTCGTGGCGTCTTGTAGCCCATGCGGCGGTGTTCACGCTTACATATAAGTAGAAAAAGACGCCCAAAACACAAAGTTTGGGGATGAGATTCAACCCGATTGTCATACGATCCCGTAGCGTGTGTGGCTGCTGGTATACCTTGCAGCATCTGTTTTCTCTTGACGCGCCTATGACTCACGCTCTTGTGTGACGACGCGCTGCGATCAAGCGAGATTTATGCCAGATGTGCAGCCTGCTACCCGCGGGCTCGACCTGAGCCTGTGGGCAGCGACATCTCATTTTCTCCGGTGGTATTCCAGCGACGTAACTCGTAACACGTGGGCTCCGTTACGTCCCGTTGCGCGTAACACGCAAGCCGCGAAGAGCATGGAGGAGGTTAGTGGTTTCTTTGTGCGCTCAGGTAAGTGAGCGGCTTTGAGCTTCCGCCTCAAACCGATCCAACTCCCCAAGCAAACGCTCGATCTGAAACGTTTGCAATTCGGTCAGGGGGAATTCATCCTGTATGCGCTGTAGTCGCTTTCGCCAATATGCTGGTGGCAGCACAGGTTCACCACGAAAGGCGCGCAAAGACGGCGCCATCACACGCGCCACGTGCGCGATGTCTTCATCCATTGTCATGCAAGAACCCCGGAAGACCTCGTTGTTTAGTTTTGGCCTTGTTCTATGCGCGCGCCTGGTTGAAAACAAGTTGGTCTAAAGTACGCAAGCGGCGCCGCCTATGGTAAGAAATCACAATCGTGCGGTCAAGCTTTCTGATGACCGTTCGTGCGAGCAGGGCGTCGAATTGTCCTTTATTTAAGGGCTATTTCGATCGCGGAAGGACTTCAGGAAGTAACTTTCCGGGTCTTCAATAAGGGCGCTTTTGCTCGCAAGAGCGCATCGACATGATGCATGTCAAACGGCACAAGTTAGTGCCTCCAAACCTCAAGAAGCAGACAGAAAAAGCAGAGGACTGTTGGAAGCTGGGTGGCTCGGTAGCGTCAGGCCATTTGTTGCGCGCACCACTATCAGGGTGTCGGGAGAGTGCTGACAAGCTGGCGAAACCAGACCAGGAGCCCAACCCCACAACCACCTAAAGCGCATTCCCCCGCGGCGGAATCGCATCCGCTTGCGCCGGCCCACCCACCACCAACTCCGCCTCCGAATAACTGATCTTCACCGGCGGCACAAACCACGCCAGGCACAACCCGATCAACGCCGCCGCACCCGCCACCAGAATGCCGATATGAATCGACTGCACGAGCGCATCCCGCGCAGAATTCATCATCGCATCGCCTGCATGCCCGGCGCTCACCAGACGATTGATCAACGCCGCCTGCTCCGCGCGGTCCACCAGCAGTTCGGGACTCGCAAACGATTTGAACCACTGCGTCGCCTGATACGAGGCAAGCGAGCGATGCACCCCCTGGGTATAGAGATGGCCGAGCAACGCACCGGTCATGACCGTGCCCAGCATCCCCCCAAAAGTACGCAGCGATTGCAGCAACGCCGTTGCCGCGCCGATCTGATCACGCGCGACGATCTGCTGCGAACAGACGGTCAGACTGGTCGCCACGAGACCGAGCCCGAGACCGCTGATGCCCATGCACGACATCCACACCAGGTGCGGCTCGGTACCTCTGAGTACGATCACGCCCAGACATGCCAACGCGGAGAGCGCGAAACCGACATACATAATGCCGTTCGCGCGACGGATCCGCGTGACGATACGATTGTTCACCACGCTGCCGACGGTCGTGCCGAGCAGCAGCGGCGTGATCAGCATGCCGGAATCGTGCGCGGACATTGCATAGCCGCCCTGAAACAGCAGCGGCACGTAAAACACCAGCGAAAACAGCGCGAAACCGCCAAGCACAGACATCGCGAAGAGCGCGGACAGCTTACGGTCCATCAGCATATCCACTGGAATGATCGGATACTTCATCCTCCGCTCCCATAGCCACAGCGTCATTGCAAAACTCGCCGCAACGACGGCCAGCACGATCGTTACCGTGTTGACGCCGTACTTCGGAAACAATTCGATCAGCAATTGCAGTGAACCGAACGTGACTGCGACCACGAACGCGCCGAGCCAGTCGAGCCGCACGGGCCCCTTGTGTCTCAGATGATGCAGTGGCGGCAAAAAGCGCTGGACGAACAGCAGCGACACGAGGCCGACCGGCACGTTGACGAAGAACACCAGCCGCCAGCCGCCGTATTGTGTGAGCACTCCCCCAAGCGTCGGCCCGACCATATTCGCGACCCCGAACGCGGACGTGACGAACACGAGCCAGCGCAGCCGCAGTTTCGGATTGGGAAACAGATCGGCAACGGTGGCGAACACCGTGCCGATCAGAATGCCGCCGCCTATCCCCTGCAAACCGCGCGAAATTACCAGCAACAGCATGCTGGTGGCGAATCCGCACAGTACCGACGCGCCGGTAAACAACAGAATCGCGGCGATCAGAAACGGCTTGCGGCCGAACAGATCCCCCAGCCGCCCAAAGATCGGAATGGTGATCACTGAAGCCAGCATATAAGCCGTCGCGACCCATGCGTACAGATCGAATCCCTTCAGATCGGCGACGATGCGCGGCAGTGCGGTGCCGACAATGGTTTGATCGAGCGCCACCAGCATCGAGACGAAGGCAACGCCAAGCATCGCCAGCAGCGACTCGCGAAACGGCAGCAGTTGTCCGGTGGGTAGGGGCGTGTCAAGGTCGGGCGTCATGGCTGTCTTACTTGCGGACTTATTTTCGCGTGGCCTGATACGCACCCAATGCCGCGCCGAGGTCTTCGTCAGTCGCCGCGGGGAAGATGCTCATGGTCAGCAAATCGCCCCATTCGAGCGCCAGCGCCGACAGTCCGCGCGAATCGTCCGCCTCGACGACTGCAAAGCCATGCAATCCGCCGATCGCATGCCAACGTCCCAGCAATTTGACGCCTTCAGGCGCCTGGCCGCCGGTTTTCATGAAGCGCTCGATGACGGAGTTTTCCGCGGTCGGCAGGCCATCCCATTGCACGATGAATTTCATTGTGTGTCTCCAATATGGTTTGGCGATGCCGGCTCGTGGCGGGTCGTGATCGCCGTTCGCGCTGTGCGACGCTTTTGCGTGCCTCGCCGCCGCCAACGCTTCTGCGCCAGGATGCTGTCCGGATGGCAGGTGCTATCGGCGGACGGCATAAAACCACGTGGCGTCCTAACCATCATAGGTGAGTGCACGGTCGCTAACGTCGCTGCGTGCGGACATTCACCAGGTTAATCGAACAAATTCATCCGTCGCAGGAATAGCCTGGCGGTTGCGCTCGTTTCCAATTGCGGACCTCTCGTGCGTCCTATAAGAAGGACCTTTTAAAACGGTTGTCGAAGATGTCGGTATCGATCTGGTTCGAAGCGCGCCATGCAGTGTGCCCGCACCACCGGCACGCATGCGAATGGCAAGCAGAACAAACGCCAATGCATCAAACGCAAACGGCACGCGCGTTAAGCGCGTGCCGTTGCTGCGAATGTCTGATCAAAGGCCTAGCTGCGCGACGAATTGCGCGGCACCGCATCAACGCGCACATCGACAATGGCCTGGTGCGCTGCGGGAAAACCCGGCGGATAGTCGACGACGCGTGCGGATCTCGGCACCACCTGCACGGCGATGCTCGCACGTGCACCGATGCGTGCGCCGCCGACAATGGCGGCCATCGCCTGGCGGTCGAGTTCGACGCTGTCGGTGAGGTCTTTGATAGCGAGCTTTGCCATGGTGGCTCCGGGGAAGCGATCGAGCCGGCGGCTGGCGCGATTGGCCAGCCGTCGCTCGGGAGTGTCTTTAACTGTGCTGAGGTCTCGTCGCACTATCAGTATAGGAAATCTGCTTACGGCTCGCCTGCCGGATGTGAGCAGGCAGCAGTAGGGAAGCCCCCGGTCCTTCGCTACTGCATGCCGTTAAACGTTGGCGTAATTGGCGCCCCACAGCGACGGGCTGACATTCAGATTCAACGGCACGAAGCCGGCGCCGATCACGCCAATGTTGTTGAGAGCGGCAACATTGACGGTTTGAATCTGGCTGAGGTTCTGGTTCACCGAGACGTTGACATTGGCGATGCCGCTAAGGCCGGCCACCGAGGGCAGGCCGGGCACGCTGCTGCCGGTGCCGCCGGCCACCGCCGACATTGCGCGGCGGTCGAGCTCGCGGGTGCGGGATAGATCGCGAATCATGAGGGATGACATGGTGATTCTCCAAAGGTGCGCGGAAGACGGGCGTGATCGGAGCGAAGCGGAAATTGCCAAGGGCCTCTCCGCTTCGCCGAATCAGGCTTTAGACGTTGATGTTGTTGCTCGACGTGACGCTGGGGTTGATCGTCGAAGTGAGGCCGGCAGCGAACGCAACGTTGTTGCCGTTGGCGTTCTGGATGTTCATTTCGTTGCTGATCAACTGCGTGGCGCTGACATTCTTGCTGTTGTTCGGCGCGAAGACCGGGCTGATGTTGGTGTACGACGTGCTGGGGAAGCCGTAGCCCCAGCCGCCACGCACGGCGCGCATGGCCTTGCTGTCGAGTTGTTCGGTGATGGACAGGTCTTTGATCATCAGCGTGTTCATGGTAAATCTCCTGGAAGGGAACGTCACAGTCTTGCGGTTGGGTTCGAGCATCTTGTCTGCTCGAGTGTCACTAATGCATGGGCTGTGCCAGTTTTACTCGTGCATCCTAAGAAAATTGACGAACGCCTGATGCACAAGGCTTTCACGCCATGTCGCCGCATCGAAGTAGCAACAAGGTCGCTAGCGAACGACTCGCGGCTGATGGCGCGTACCCAACAACGCATCGGATTCTGTTGGATGTCGCAAGACACTCGCCGGCCGTGCACGCAGCGGGGCAATCCTGGTTTGCGAAAGACCGGGTCGGGAGCTAGTATCGAAGCGGCGCATGTAACTGGTTACGACAGGTTTTCTATCAGCCCGAAAGGCTCCGGTCGCTTGCGATCCGGCCCAACGGCAGCGGGGGCGCTTCGCACAAATGGCTAGCCTTGCGCATGTGATTCGCGACTATCAGAGCGGCGAGCTGTCACGTGACGAGTTCGTGGCTCAACTTGACAGCACGTTGACGACCGACGGACTCGATCGCACGCAGCTGCTGGAAATGCTTGGCGCAGCGCATCGCAAAGCCCCTCTACCCGACGATCTCTATGCCGAAGTGCGGCGGCGCATCGAACAGTTGCGCGTCTCGAACGTGGCGGCGGGCGGCGAGGAAACCGGCATGCAGACCACCGTCGAGATACCGTCGGTACGCTCCGCCAGTGCGGCCAACGCTGCAAGCTCGGTAGGCGCAGCGAGCGCCGCCGGCGCGCCAGGACATGATCAGATCAAAGGCACCGGCGACACGCTGAACAACCGCTTCGTCCTCGAGGAATGTCTGGGCGTCGGCGGGATGGGTACGGTGTACAAGGCGCTCGATTTGCGCAAGCTCGAAGCGTCGGATCGCAAACCGTATCTCGCGATCAAGGTGCTCAACGTCCAGTTCCGCGGCAATCCGAATTCGCTCGTCGCACTGCAACGCGAGGCGCGCAAGGCGCAGGTGCTCGCACACCGCAACATCATCACGGTGTACGACTTCGACCGGGACGGACCGATCGTCTACCTGACGATGGAGTACCTGACCGGCAAGCCGCTGAGCCAGCTTTTGCGCACGCCGGGCTATAAGGGCATGCCGGTTCGAGCCGCGCTGCCGATTGTGCGCGGCATGTGCAATGCGCTCGCCTATGCGCATGAACACGGCTTCGTGCATTGCGATTTCAAACCCGCCAACGTCTTTCTCACGACGAATGCTGAAGTGAAGGTGATCGACTTCGGCATTGCCCGCGTGTTCCAGCGGCCGGAGGAGGAGAGCGATGCAACTGTCTTCGACCCCGGCAGTCTCGGCGCGTTGACGCCCGCGTATGCGAGTCCGGAGATGATCGAGCATCGCGAGCCGGACCCGCGCGACGATATCTACGCGCTCGGCTGCATTACCTACGAGCTGTTGACGGGCCATCATCCGTTCGACCGTTTGTCGGCGACGCAGGCTCGCAACGCGGACTTCAAACCGCAGCGTCCGCCCAATCTCGATGCGAAGCAGTGGCGCGCGTTGCGGGCTACGCTTTCGTTCGATCGCAACACGCGCATGCCGAGTGTCGTGCGTTTCATCGCGGAATTCGATAACGAAGCCCGCGCGGAGAAGTCGGGGACGTTGGTCAAGGCGGGATTCGCGGGTTTTGCGGTGGTGTGTGCCGCGGCTGTCGGCGTGTTTGCTTTCCGTTCGGCTCCGAATCGTCAGGATGGCCAGCAGCCGGCTGTGGCGGCTTCGGAGGCGTCGGCGGATCAGGCCGCTTCGGCGGCGGCGAATGCGCCGGAGTCATCCGCAACTGCCGGACCGGTCGCTGGAGGCACCGCAAGGTCGGCCGCCGGCTCATCTGCCGCGACAACCACAGCGCTAACCGCCGCGCCAACCGCCGCAGCGCCCGGCGCACCACCGCCCGCGCAGCCCGCGCCCAAACCCGCGTTGACCTTAGCCGCCATCGCGCCGGTTTTGGCGCAAGTACCGTGTTCGGCGCTGTCCGCTTCGGCGCGGGACCATTCGTTGACAGTGCGCGGCTACGTCTCGCAACACTACGGCGCAGCGCATCTGAAGGACACGCTGACAGCATTGCCGGGTGTCGATACGCTCGCGCTCCAGGTCGAGCCAATAGCCGACGACAAATGCGACACGATCAAAGCGCTCGCACCCTATTGGACCCACAACTGGCAAGCGGGCCACGTTGCGTCGCTGCATGTGCGGCCGCCCGGTGGCCTGTTGAGCGAAGGCGATCCGCTTATCGTCGACGTCACCACGCCCGCATTCGACTCGTACGTGAACCTCGATTACTACCAGCTCGACGGTAGCGTCGTGCACATGGTGCCGAGTCCGCGTGCGAAGGACAATCAGGCGCCCCCGCACTATGCAGCCACGATCGGCAGCGCGGGTGACTGGATCATCTCGAAGCCGTTTGGATCGGAGATGGTGGTGTTGTTGATTACGCCGGCGCAGCTATTCGACAAGCCGCGGCCCGAAAGCGAATCACGTGCGGACTATCTGCGCGCACTGGAGACGCGACTCGCGCAGATCGGCGGCAAATACGGTCAGGATCATATCGTCGCGGATTTCGCGCCGATCACGACGAAGCCCCGCACGCCTTAAGCGACGCGTCAGGATCACTCACAACGCCCGTGAAATGCTCGCAGGCCAGGAAGCACGCATGGCGTGGAATCACGCGCAGCCCTGGAGCAGCGCGCAGCCCCACAAGCGCGCGCTGTTCGATAGAAGCTCCCGCCGCCCCAGCAGCCTACGCTTTACTTAAGATCCTTAACTACCCTGAAGCCATCCTGCGACTGGCGCACGCTCGCGCTGTATTTGAAGCGTGTCGCGCTCAGCATGTAGCTCCCGCCTTCGCGCCACGAACCGCCGCGAATCACTCGCATGTCGCAGGTGGGACTGTCCCATGCGTGGCCGTCGGCGGGCGCACCCTGGTAGGAGTTATGCCAGCAATCGGCGACCCACTCCCAAACGCTGCCGTTCATGTCATACAGGCCCACCGGATTCGGCGCGAACGAGCCGGCGGATTCGGGCCCTTCCTTGTGCCATGGATCGCCGCAGTCCTTGCAATTGGCGTTACCCTTGCGCATCTGATCGCCCCACCAGTATGCCGTCGTGGTGCCGCCACGGTCCGCGTATTCCCATTCGGCCTCGGTGGGCAAGCGATACGGTTTGCCGGTCGTCTTGCTCAACCACTTCACGTACTGCTGTGCGTCCTCCCAACTGAGGTCGCGTGCCGGTGCAGCCTTGTTCGTATTGCTTTCGGGTGTCAGCTTTTGACAGGCGTTTGCCGCGGCGCACGCATTCCATTGCTCGACGGTCACTTCGTATTTACCGATCGCGAACGGCGCGCCGATGGTCACGTGATGAACGGGCTTTTCGGAGGGGTCGTCGGTGCTGCTGCCCATCGAAAACGAGCCCGCGGGCAAGGCGATCATGATCGGGCAGGTGGCGCAGTCGCGGCTTTCGCCGGCGCTCGGCGGATGCGTCGTGGGCTTTTGTGCGACTGCTTGCGCGGCAGGTGCAGCGGGTGGGGTGGTCGTTGCAGGTGGCGTGGGTGGCGTCGGCGTGGCGGGGCGCGGGTGGTCTTGTGGCGCGACGCTGGCCGGTGCGGCTGGCCGCGCGGCTTGAGGCGATGGTGCAACCGGCGGTGCAGCAGATGGCGCACTCGCCGCTGCAGCAGCGCGTAGCCGGTCGATGCGCGCGTGGGCGAGCGCGGCGAAGCGGCCGTTCGGATAGGCCTTCAAATAGGCCTCGTAGTCGCTTGGGTAGTTACTGTCCTTGATGGAGTCCCAGAAGGTGATCTCATATTGCTCGCTGCTGTCCTTAGGCAGAATGCCTCTACTGTGCAGCGCGGCAATTGCATCGTCGCTGGCAGCGGCGAGGAGCGCTGCACCAGCGCCGCGAGATACCGGCGCGCTCAGGCTCACGTCCCTGGCAAGCGAAGAGGCAATCCACGGCGTTTGCTCGCCGCCAGTCACCCCGCTAACTCTCGCCGCGACACGTTGAAACAAGCCCGCAAGTTCCTGCGATGAAGACGCCTCGTTGAACGCGCGCAGCAATGCGCCCGTATAGACACCGTGCCGCATGCCGTCCGCTGCAAAGCCGCCCGGCGCCGTTGCGTAGGCGAGGAGGGTATTGGCGGGCAACGTGGCTTTATCGACTGACACATCAGCGGAGAACGGGTTGTTCAGGCAAGTATCGAGAATCACGAGATTGAGCGCGCCGGCACGCGGTGCACGCATCGCCTGCAATACGGTATTCAGATCGACGCCTTCGCTGACCAGCCGAGCCGGCGCGCGTGCGTCGAGACCAGCGGGCACGAGCAGTGTCTGCCGTCCGATTTGCATGCCGTGTCCCGCGAAATAGAAGAGCCCAATGCCGCCTTCACGCAGACGTTGGCGGAATTCGCCAATCGCCTGCTGCATTTGCTGCGGCGTCGCATCGGTGCGCATGATGACGTCGAAGCCGTGCGCACGCAGTGTGTCACGCATGGCTTCTGCGTCGCGTGGCGCATTGCCACGAAGCGGGTCTGCATGATCGCCGTATGCGCCGTTGCCGATCACCAGCGCGATACGCGCCGGTTGCGGCTTGTCCTGTTGCAGGGTGAGCGGCGCGCTGGACGTGGCCGTCGTGCGCGCGGCGGCAGCGCCGTGTTCCGCGCCGTCACGCTGCGCCGCGGCATAAACACTGCCCGAGTGCGCCTGAATCGCCCCGACCATGCACACCAGCAGGAATGTTCGCCACATATTCGTATCCTGTTTGTTCCGGACAGAACATAGGGTTTCGACGACCGCGCCGCCCGCGTCAGCCTTTGGCGCGAACCGATCGCAGCATCGATGCCGTGATCGACTCTCCATCGAGAACCTATGAACAACGATAGCACGCGGTTTGCGCGTGACAATGGTCCGCACATCGTTAATGCGTTATACGGTTAACGAGTGTGGCGTATCTTTTTGGCAAGTTACGTCCTAAGCTAATTCACAAAGTAGCGCTGTACGGCCGTTTTAATAAAGCGGCAGCTCATCGACGTCGGCCCGTCACGTGAACCCACGTGCAACTACGCGAGCGCCCGCGACATCCAGTCGGAGCCTCCAGCCTGCGCTTCGCGCAGCCGGGGCGGGGACGGCTATTCTTCGGGAGAGTGCGCAATGCGAAGAACCCTCACACTTGGCGTGCTCGACAAACGTCGTGGAACGAAGGCGAGCCTTGTCACGCTCGGCACGGCTTTGTGCGCCGCCTGTTCACTCCTGCTCGGTATCGCGCTTACGTCTGAGTCCGCGCGTGCCGAACAAACGCCTTCGCCACCGGGCGCCGAGGAATACATCATCTGGCCGTCGGATGGCACGGTGATTCACGGTGGCAAGCTGTGGGTGCGCATGGGGCTGCGCAACATGGGCGTGTGCCCGAAGGGTGTGGCGGTTCCGAACACCGGGCATCACCATCTGCTGATCGACACCGACCTGCCGGCGCTCGACCAGGAAATTCCGTCGGACCGCAATCATCTGCATTTCGGTGCGGGTGAGACCGACGCGCGTGTTGAGTTGCCGCCGGGCAAGCACACCCTGCAACTCATTCTCGGCGACCAGAACCACGTGCCGCACGTACCGCCCGTGTATTCGAAGAAGATCACCATCACCGTGCTAAAAGACTAGCGCGTCCCGTTCATTCATAGCGGGTCCGTCAGGACGGAGAGACCAACATGTACAAGATCATCGCGCTCGCGGCGCTCGTGGCACTTGCGACATTGGCGTCACTGGCCTCGCCGAATCTCGCCACGGCCGGTACGACGCCGTCGCCGGCCGGCGCGCACGCCTATATCGGCTATCCGAACGATGGCCAGGTGGTGCAGGCCAACAAAGCGATTCGGGTGTGGTTCGGCCTGCGCTATATGGGCGTGGCGCCGAAAGGCGTCAAGTATCCGAACACCGGGCACCATCATCTGCTGATCGACACCGACCTGCCGCCGATGGACCAGGAAATTCCGTCAGACCGCAATCATCTGCATTTCGGCGCGGGTGAGACGGAAACGATGATTCAACTCCCGCCCGGCAAGCACACGTTGCAACTGCTGATGGGCGACGACATGCATATACCGCACAACCCGCCGGTGTACTCGAAGAAGATCACCGTGATTGCACGCTGAGGCGGTGCTCCACTTCGGTGTTACGTCACAGCCAACACAGTTGCAGGCGTTGTTGGTTGTGATCCACCAGCTCCAACCGGCCGCATCGTCGCGGTCGCGCTGCCACTAGCGGCATATCATCCCCGAAACCCTTTATCTACGGCCGTTCGCAAGATTTCTTAGGATCGGAAAGCAAAGCTGGCACAGCCCATGCATTAGTGACACTCGAGCAGACAAGATGCTCGAACCCAACCGCAAGACTGTGCTGTTTCCCTTCCAGGAGATTTACCATGAACACGCTGATGATCAAAGACCTGTCCATCACCGCTCAACTCGACAGCAAGGCCATGAGCGCCGTGCGTGGCGGCTTCGGCTACGGCTATCCGTCGTCTTCGTTCTTCAACTACTCGCCCGTGTATACGCCGAACAACAGCAAGAATGTCAGCGCCACGCAGTTGATCAGCAACGAAATGAACATTCAGAGCGCCAACGGCAACAACGCAGCGTTCGTCGCCGGCGTCACCACCACGATCGACCCGCATGTGACCTCGAGCAACAACATCAACGTGTATTGAACGGCGTAAGCCGCCGCGGAGGCTCTCAGGCCTCCGCGGGACGCGCAAGCTCAGGCAACCCCCGCGCGTCAAAAAGATTTCGCATCCAATCGTTCTTTCCACACGACCCCAGCGTCACCGCCCGATCCCCGCGCCGACCTTCCTGCACCGCTTCGATGGTGAAGCCGGGCAGGACATGCTTTACTTAAATAGCGCGTTCTCCTCGTGCAACGTAGCCGGTGTCATCGGAGAAAATCGTGTCAGCGTTGCTTGATTCAATGGTTCGTCAGCGCTTTTTCAACGCCACAGCGCGGTGCTGTCCTGGCCACCGGCCGGCGAGTGCGAGCCGCATGGCAGCGGCGCTGCGCGGACTCTGCGCTGCAACGGTTTGCGCACTGTCGCTGAGTGCGTGTATCGATGTCAGCATGCCCGACTACAAGCGGCCGGATACGCCCGCCAAGGCGTCCTGGTCGGATCAGAAAGGCTCGCCGGTATCGGCGGCCGCGACCATCGAGCCGGACTGGTGGAAAGGCTTCCACGATCCGTATCTGGACACGCTGATCGCGAAGGCGATCGCGAGCAACTTCGATATCAAGGTGCTGGCCGCACGTATTGACGTGGCCGGCACGCAGATCGGCGAGGCCAAGGCAGGCGCGTTGCCGACCATGGATCTCGGCGGCGGCGCCGATTTCGAAAAGACTACGCGTCAGACGTTTTCCAAACAGTACAACGTCGCGACGCAGGTGAGCTGGGACATCGATATCTGGGGCAAAGTGGAGAAGGGCGTTCAGGCACAGAAGGCCGAGTTCCACGCCAGCGAAGCGGATTGGCGCGCCGGCTATCTGGAACTGGTGGCGAACGTCTCGAGTACCTACTTCCAGATCCTGCAATTCGACGACCAGATCGAGCAGCAGCAACAAACGCTGGTCACGAACCGGCAGATTCTCACCATCTACGACGGCCAACGCCGCAACGGCCTCGTGCCGCAAACCCAGGTATTGCGCCAGCAAGCTGAGATCAACCGTCTAACGAATCAGTTGCTCGAACTGCGCCGCTCGCGCGATGTCGCGAACAACGCGTTGTGCACGCTGCTCGGTGTGCCGGCAGGTGAGTTCCAGTTGCCCAAGGGGCATTTGCAGCAACGCGTGCAACTGCCCGTGGTGCCGGACGGCTTGCCCGCGCAACTGCTTGCGCGCCGGCCTGACGTGGTGGCCGCCGAGTTCAGAGTGCTGGAAGCCTACGACCTGGTCGGCCAGGCCAAGCTCGCGCAATTGCCCACCATCAACCTCACCGGCCACGGTGGCACCGCGAGTTTCGCGTTGACCGATTTGCTGAAGTCGTTCACCTACGGATTCATGCCCAGCATCAACATCCCCCTGCTCGATCCCGGCGTGCGGGCTCATGTGAAGGTCACGCAAGCGCAATCGACGGTCGCGGAACAACAGTACCGCGTGGCCGTCATGGGTGCGTTCGAGGAGGTGGAGAACGCGCTGGTCAATCTGAATTCGCACAAGGCGCAGCGGGTGGAATTGCAGCAGGAGGTGTCGCGTTTACAAATCGTCGCCGAGCAGATCCAGTCGCAATTGCGTCTCGGCGTGGTGTCGCAACTGGAAGTTTTCGAAACCGAGCGGACCTTGCTGGAAGCGCAGCAGGAACTGCTCTCTAACCATCAGTTGATTCTGTCCGACACGGTGTTGCTTTATAAGGCGCTGGGCGGCGGTTGGCCGAGCGTGGATGTGCAGGCGGAAGTAAAGGAACACTGAGCTAATCCGATCGGCTGCATATGACGCATGAATGGCCCTTTCAACCGACGATCAGAAAATTGACACTTGCCATGCGTGACTTAAAATTTGTAAGGAGCCCGGTTCTGCCGGGCTCGCTAAAATATCCGCAATTCGCCGTAGCTCTTCTTGCCGTTTCCGTTGCGCGCTCGTCGCAGCGGGTAAACGATTAGTGATCCAGATAAAATGACTACCGGCGAAGCCCAGATTGCTGAGATGCGTGCAACACAGGACTCCGCGTTCGACGTGGTGCTGTCGCCGGTTGCGTCCGCGCAGCGTCCCGCACTCGACGCGATCCGGATCGTCGACAGCCTGTTCGCGATCGGCCGCAGCGAAGCGCCATTCACCGACTATCCCGCCGAACGCCTTACCCGCCTGTCGCGCCGCCATGCGCGGATTTTCACGGAGCACGGCGCCGTCTATGTTGCCGACCTCGGCAGCAAGAACGGCACGACGCTCAACGGCAATGCGGTGCGGCAAGCCCCCGCGCGGCTGCGTGCCGGCGACGAACTATGTTTCGGCGGCGAGCTTTGCTACCGCGTGAGTATCGAGCCGCGCGCGCGGATCGTCGTCGCGCGCGCGGCGCCCGCACCCGGCCTGCTGCTGGTGCCGCAGCGCGACGACCTCGAGCTTCAGCCGATCGACGTGCAGGCGTTCCCCTTTCTCATCAGCAAGGCTGACGAGGTTTTCTCGCGCTACAAGGATCGCTATCCACATCAGGTCAACTACATCTCGCGGCGTCATGCCCACATCTTTCTGAAGGGCGGTGAGCTCTACCTCGAAGATCTCGGCAGCACCAACGGCACATTCGTCGGCGGAAAGCGGCTCGACGAAACCGCGGTGCCGCTTGTGGAGGGGGACCTCCTTGCATTTGGCGGCGACCACTTCGTCTACAGGGTGACGCTGCAGAAACCCCCCGAAGTCGAGCCGACCGTGACCCAGCTATTCCTCAATCCCGCTACTGACGAGGCCGCCGACACGGACAAGACCACGTTCGTTGGCGCCGCGCATTCGTTCCTCGATATCTTTTGCGTGGACCCAGGGCTACAACGCGAAGACGAAGTCAACGAAGCGGCGCAGACCGCGTCCGCGCACGCGAAACGCGACACGCCGACAGGCGGTGCGAATACCGCGAACGGAACTAACGGCACGCATGGCGCAAACGGCACTCATGGCAAGCAAAGCGCAAACGGCGCACATGGCACGAACGCAGCACAGAGCCGGCCGCAGCGTTGGCGGCTGCTCGCGGGAGAACTCAGCAAGGCCTTTGCGGGTGGCGATCACACCCTGTCGCGTCGCGCCGTATGGTGGAGTGGCGCGGCTTGCGCCCTTTTGGTGGCCATTGCGCTGACGCTCTACTTGCGCGGTTCGTCAGAGCGCGAGTTGAGAAACCTGCTGGCGAGCGGCGATTACACCAGCGCGGTGACGGCGGCAAACGGCTATCTGGCGCAGCACCCCGCCGACACGAAAGTCAGTGCGTTGGCGAGCGAAGCGCTACTGAAGGCGAAACTCCCCGGCTGGCTGAGTACGCTGCAAAAGGCGCAGTTCGATCAGGCCGACACGCTGCTCAAGGAGATGAGAGCGTTGAGTGCGAACAATGCGGACGCCACTTCTCTGGTCGGCGAATTGCAGTGGGTGGGCGACCTGGAGCGCTTCGTGGCGGGACGCGGCGGGGTGGACGCACCAATCCGCATGTACGCCGACGAGGCGACTATCGGCGGCCTGCTGCAACGCTGGGACGACGACGCCAGGGGCCATCAGCGCGCACTCGACCGTATTGCCTCGTATGTGCCCATTTTTGCGGAGCCGTACGCGCAGGCGTTGAGCCATCTGCGCAAACTGGAAAGCGACGACTCGGTCTATCTCGCCGCCATCGACCGCCTGAACGGCACCATTCGCACCGAACTGGCGCGCGACAAACCCGCAGCGCTGCCAGCCATTCTTGACGATTACGCGCAGCGCTATCCGCGCCTCGCCGGCCTCGATCGTGTGCGGGAAGATTTGCACCATTACACCGATGTGCTGAACGCGGCGCTCAGCCGGCAACTGACGCCATTGCTCGCCTTGCTGAAGACGGTGCGTTTCAACACCCCGCCGTTTCAGGCGCAGTTTCAGCAACTGTCCGCAAGCCGTCTGCCGTCCGCGGACGTTATCCAGCGTCATGACGCGGCGACCGCTGCCTGGCAGCGCGGCGACACCCAGCAGGCGCTGGCGGATTTGCAGGCCATGCCTGCCGGGCCGTGGTCCGACGTGATCGCCGCGGAACTGGTGCACAAGAGAGCGCAGCTTGACCAGTTCGCCGACTTGCAGAAGACGCGCGGCGGCAAAGATTATGACGAGCGCCTGCTGTCGTTCTACGCCAGTCTCGATCCGGTGGCGGATGGGTGGTTCGTGCAATCGATCCAGAAAGACGTCGCCGCGTTGCACGACAAAGCGCTGGCGCGCGCCCAGGACCTGATGCTGCGCGCGCAGAGCCTGTGGAAACAATATCGGGCGAGCGGGCCGATCGGCGGCACGCAGCGGCTGGAAGCGGGAATTTCGCCCGGCTTTCGCAGCGAGGCGCGTCTGCTTTCCGATGCACAGTCCGCCGCGCAACAAGGCATGCGCATCTATACGCAACTGAAGGCGGATCATCCAGCCGACTTCGACCGCCTGCTCGCGGATATCCAGGCCGAAGCGGATTTGCAGCGCCGCTCGCTGACCGAATTGCGCATGGTGCTGGACCCCGGACTCTTGAAGGCGAAGCTGGCGTTGATCGGAGGCGAGCAGAGTGAAGCGCGACAATCACCCTAGACCGTTGTCGGAGGCGCTGGAGGATCACAGCGTCGAAGGCATCGCGATTCTGACCGCCGAGCCGGTGCGGCTTGCTCGCGCGCTGATCTGGGCGATGGTCGCGCTGGTGGTGGCCGGCTTGCTGTGGTCGTTCGTGGGGCGCGCGGATGTGATCGTCAGTGCGCAAGGCACGCTCTCGCCGGAATCGGAGGTGCGCCGCATCTATGCGCCGATCGATGGCGAGCTCGCCGACCTGTACATCGCCGAGGGGCAGCCGGTGTCGAAGGGCGACGTGCTGGCGCGCCTGAATGCGCGCGGCGCGATCGAGGCAGCGAGCAACGCGCTGCAAGCGCAGCTCAAACTCGAAGACGCCGAGCGCGACTGGAAGCAGTTCCCCGAGAAGAAGGCGCTGATGGAGCGCAAGGCGGCCGCGCTGAAGGCGCAGATGGAAGTAGAAGCCCGCCTGCACGAAAATCGCGTCTCCGAGGGCACAACCAAGCTCGCCGAAGGCCAGAAGGCCGAACTCGACGAAGCGCGCAGTGTGCTCGACAACGCGCGCCGCACGCGTGAGGCGGCGCGTCAGGAGCTGGATCGTTACTCGCGACTGTTCGCTCAGCCGGGTGGCGGCGGCATCGCCGAGTTGCAGGTGGAGCAGAAGCGAACCGCCGCGATGGAAGCGGATAACGCCTATCGCGTCGCTCAATCGAAACTCGCGGAGCTGGATTTCCGCCTGAGCCACGAATACGCGCAGGCCAATGCGCAACTCGAAACCAGCGGACAGCAGACCACCGACCTGCAACTCCAGTACGACTCGGCAGTCCGCGACATCACCGACGCCGAAGACAAACTGCGTCTGCAACTTCAGACCGCGCGCCTCGTGTCCGAAGCCGCCGCGCGGATCCGTTTCGAGAACATCGACAAAGACAACTTCCTGCTGATCCTCGCGCCGGTCTCCGGCGTCATCACCGACGTGACCTCCACGCAGCGGGGCGACAAGATCCAGGCGAACGCGCCGCTCGGCGGCATCGCGCCAAAAGATGCGAAGCCCGTGCTGAAGATCGAAATCGCCGAACACGATCGTGCTTTTCTGCACGAGGGCCAGCCGGTGAAGCTGAAATTCAACGCGTTCCCGTATCAGCGCTATGGGCTGATCAGCGGCACGCTCGCCTATATTTCACCGGCCACCAAGCCGTCCTTGCAGGACAAGCAGCCGGTGTACGAAGGGCGTGTCACGCTAGACAAGAACTACTACCAGATCGCCGACACCCGCTATCCGCTGCGCTACGGCATGACGGCGAGCGCGGAGATCGTGGTGCGCGAACGGCGCCTGATCGATCTGGGGCTCGATCCATTCAGACAGGTGGCGGGATGAGCGCGCCGATCACACGTCAATTAAAGGAGCGGATGACATGACCGCGATAGTGCGAATCGATGACGAAGTCGTGGACGTTTCCGAGTTCATTCGTCTTCTGAAACTGACCGGCCAGTTCGATAGCCTGATCGAGCAGATCGTGCGCGACAAGCTCACGGTGCATGCGGCCAAGAAGCAGGGCATTGCCGTCACGGCCGACGAAATCCAGCAGCGCGCCGATCAGTTCCGCCGTGTGCGCGGCTTGCATCGCGCGACGGATATGAATCAGTACCTCGATGCGCTCGGCGTGAGTCTCGACGAGTTCGAGGCCTTCATTACGGACGGGCTGTATCAGGAGAAGATGCTCGACGTGGTCGGCAACGAGGCGGCGATCAAGGATTATTTCGCGCTGAATTCGCCGAAGTTCGACGCGATCGAGGTGAGCCATATCGTGCTCGACAGCGAAGGCAAGGCGAAGGAAATGATCTCGTACCTGCACGACGATCCCGACAGTTTCGCCGACATGGCGCGCGAGCACTCGATTGCGGATACGCGCGAAGCCGGCGGCGTGATCGGCAAAGTGTTGCGCGGATCGTTGAAGCCGGACATCGAGGCGAAGATTTTCAACGCGGCGGTGGGCGATCTGCTTGGGCCATTTCCGTCGGCGGATCGCTCGTGCTTCGAGATTTTTGCCGTGACGGCGAAATATCCGGCGATGCTCGACGCGGATGTCGCCTCTGAAGTGAGACGTCTGCTGCGCGAGAGCTGGCTGATTGCGCGCTCGCAGGAACATGTGATCGAAGCACGCTAGCCGAACCGAGGTCCGCAAGCCCATGGATGCACCCCAGACCGCGCCCTCCGCTGCCGAGTTTCTCACCTCGGTGGAAATTCTCTCGCCGTTTTCGCGCGACGAGATCGAGCGTCTTGCCGAATATGCGCAGGCACGCTTCTATTCGTTCGGCGAAACGGTGTGCTCGGCGGGTGAGACGGCTGACGGTCTTTACGTGGTTCGCTCGGGCTCGGTGCGTATCTTCACCGAGGAGCATGGCAAGGAAACCAGCATGGGCGTGCGCAAAACCGGCGAGATTTTCGCCGACATTGCGATGTTGCGTGCGTACGTGCATGAGGCGTCGGTGCGGGCGTCCGCGAAAACCGAACTGCTGTTCATTCCTCGTGCCGCGATCGAGCCGGTGATCGCCGGCAATCAGGCCGCGTTGGCATTTATCGCGAGCTATGTAGCGATCAGTTCGGCCGGCGGTTTCGTCGCTCAATTGTTCGATCTGCGCGGCAAGCTCAACAAGGCGGAACTCGAAGAATATGTGCGCAGCGTCGGCGTGAAGCGGGTGGCCGAGGGCAAGGAAATTCTCAAACAGGATGGGCGCGACGATCGGCGGCTCTACGTGGTGCGGCAAGGCGGTGTGCGCATCGTCCGTCATGAGGAAGGCCACGACTACACGCTTGCGACCTTAGGCGAAGGCGAAATCTTCGGCGAAAAGGCGTGTTTGATGCGGCAGGAGCAAATGGCGTCGGTGGTGGCGACGACCGATACGCGGCTGCTGGTGATCCCGGAGCGAACCGTCCATTTCATTCTGGAGCGCAATCCGAAGCTGCGCGAAGTCCTGGATGAGCGGATTCGTTACGGCGACCGCGAATTGCAGCGGCAAAAGCGCCTCGAGCAGCGGCGCAAACTGCCTTTGATGCTCGACCTGCAGACTAAACCCGAGTTCGGTGAAAAGGTCATCAAGCGCTTTGCGCTGGTCGAACAGGCTGAAGAAATGGATTGCGGCGCCGCGTGTCTCGCCATGGTCTGCCGCCACTACAGCATCCCGATGACGCTCGGCAAACTGCGCGAACTCGCCAACGTCACGACGCAAGGCGCCACGCTCGACAGCCTCGCGCGCGCCGGCGAATCGCTCGGCTTTACCGCACGCGGCGTGCAATGCACATTCGATTCATTACGCGGCTTCGATCTGCCCTTCATCGTGCATTGGGAGGGCTACCACTATGTTGTGGTGTACGGGCTCTCGAAGGACTACGTGTGGGTCGCCGATCCGGCACTCGGCTTCCGGAAAATGACGGTCGAGGATTTCGAACGCGGCTGGAGCGGCACGTGTCTGCTCTTTACCGGCGGACCGAATCTCATGCAGATGTCCGCCGCGCGTTCGCCGTGGATACGCTTTGTCGGCTACCTCAGGCCGTACAAGAAGATTCTCGGTCACCTGTTCCTCGCCACGTTCGTGATTCAGGTTCTCGGCGTGATTCCGCCGCTAATCATCCAGAACATTCTCGACGGCGTGATCGTGCATCAGAACGTCAGCCTGCTGCATCTGCTGATCGGCGGCCTGATTATCGCCAATGTGTTTTCGCAATTGATGTCGACGATTCGCGCGTATCTGGCGAATTTCATGGTGCGCAACATGGACTTCGCGATGATGTCGCAGTTCTTCAAGCACACCATGTCGCTGCCGTTCTCGTTTTTCGCCAAGCGGAAGACCGGCGACATCTTCGCGCGCTTTCAGGAGAACCAGACGATCCGCGCCTTCCTCACCGAATCCACGGTGACCACCGCGTTGAATCTGCTGATGGTGTTCATCTACTTCACGATCATGTTCGTCTACAACGTGAAGATGACACTGGTGCTGATCGCGTTCGTGATACCCATCATGGCGTTGACCGCGCTGGCCACTCCGAAGATCAAGAACTATGCGCGTGAGGTATTCACGGCCTCGACCGAGTCGAAGTCGTTTTTGATGGAAGCGCTCGCCGGTGTCGAGACCATCAAGGGTATGGGCATCGAACGGCCGGTGCGGTTGCGCTGGGAGAAGAAGTACGCAAAGGCGCTCGAAGTGCAATACCGCGCGCACGCCTTCAACATTCTCATTGGGCTTGGCAGCCAGTTGCTGAACGCGGCGACGACGATCGCCATCCTTTGGGTCGGCGCGAATCTGGTGCTGGCGCGCGAAATGACCATTGGTCAGTTGATTGCGTTCAATGCGTTCATGGGCAGCGTGCTGGGTCCGCTGATGGGACTGGTCGGCTTATGGAGCATGCTGAACGACGCGGGCGTGGCGATGGAACGCCTCGGCGATGTGCTTGATATCGAGCCGGAACAGAAACCGCAGGATTTACCTTCGCGCGTGATGCTGCCGGAACTGCAGGGCGAAATCAGTTTTAGCGGCGTCTACTTCCGCTACGGCGAGGACGACTCGGCCTATGTACTGGAAAATATCAGCTTCGATATCAAGCCCGGCGAGCTGGTGGCGATTGTGGGCCGCAGCGGGTCCGGCAAGACGACGCTCGCCAAGCTGCTGGTCGGCTTTTACGCGCCGACCGAGGGCAAGATGACCATCGACGGCTACGACCTCGGCGTGGTCGACAAAGCCTATTACCGCGCGCAGATCGGCTATGTGATGCAGAGCAATCTGCTGTTTTCCGGCACGATTGCCGAAAACATTGCCAGCGGTGACGACGCGCCCGAACGGCGCCGCATCGAGGAGGTCGCGAAAATGGCCGACGCGCACGCGTTCATCAGCAAGATGCCGCTCGGCTACGAGCAGATTGTCGGCGAACGCGGCATTGGCTTATCCGGTGGGCAGATCCAGCGGCTTTGCATCGCGCGGGCGCTGTATCACGATCCGCGTCTGCTGGTTTTCGACGAGGCGACCTCGGCGCTGGACTCGCAATCGGAAAGCAATATCCTCGGCAATATGCATGACATTCTGAAGGGCCGAACGGCGGTGATCATTGCGCATCGGCTCAGCACCATCATGCGTGCGGACAAGATTCTGGTGCTGTATGAAGGGGCGATTGTCGAACAGGGCCGTCACGATGAACTGATCCAGCGCGGCGGCATGTACTACCAGTTGGTCCAGAAACAGTTGAGTGCGTGATGAAGATACTCGACCAGGTAGAAGAGCTCAGCCCGGCGATTTCATACGCGGGTTTGATCGAACGCATCGAGATTTTGCGCTCGACGCTGCGTTGGTCATCCCGGCTCGAGCGCGCCGACATCGATAAGCTGCTCCGGCAAGCCACCTCGTTGCGCGACGAAGTCATGCAACTTTCGCACAAGGAGCGCTTCGTACAGGCCGCAACGGCCGCTGAGCCTGCCGCGGCTGCCGATCAATCGCGTGGTGCGCGCAGAAAGGCGCTGATCGAGCGCAGCTTCATTTTCGAAGGGACGTTCGGCGACAATCCGCGTTTGCTCGAATCGCTCGAAATCGCCGAGAAGGCGGCACCGACCGATTTGCCGGTGTTGATCGACGGCGAAAGCGGCACCGGTAAGGAGCTGATGGCGAAGGTGATTCACGCGAATGGTTCGCGCTCGGACAAGCCCTTTATCTCCGTGAATTGCGGTGCGATTCCGGACAATCTGCTGGAGTCGGAATTGTTCGGTCATCGCAAGGGCGCGTTCACGGGCGCTTCGAATGACCGCAAGGGCAAATTCGAAAGTGCGCATACCGGCACGATCTTTCTCGACGAAATCGGCGAGTTGCCGCTGGCCGGTCAGGTGAAGCTGCTGCGTGTACTGGAAGCGCACGAGATTCAGCGCGTGGGCTCCGATGAAACGATTGCTGTCGATACGCGCATCGTCGCCGCGACCAATCGCAATCTGCGGCAACTCAGCGAAGAGGGCAAGTTCCGCGAGGATCTGTTCTACCGTCTCAGCGTAATTCATGTCACGTTGCCGCCGCTGCGCGAGAGGCGCGATGAGATACCGCTGCTGATTGCCTGGTTCGGCGATGAAGCCGCCGGAACGCTAAAACGCAGACCAGTCAGATTGACGCCGCGTCTGCGGGACTTTCTGCTGAACTATGCGTACCCGGGCAATATTCGTGAACTGCGCAACGTGATGTATCGCGTGTCGTGTCTGGCCGGCGACATGGCGGATGTCGATCATCTGCCGGTGGACATGCGGCCGGCCGCGCCCGGGTCAGCCGCCGCTGTGTCTAATGTAGTCACTGCGACCGGACAGGAGCCAATCAGCGTGGCGAATCTGATGTCGCTGAGCGACGCGAAGCGCGCCGCGAGCGATGATGCGGAAAAAGCCTTCCTGGAGCGCGGCCTGCGCGAAGTGAGCGGCACGGTTGCGGAACTGGCGCGGCGCATCGATATGAACCGCTCGCATCTGCAAATGCTTCTGAAGAAGCATGGTCTGCATTCGAAGGATTTTCGCAATCGCAATGCACCGCCCACGAACAGAAACGGCGCTGACGAGCACGATGAGGAAGACAGCGATAGTTGAGGCTGGATGCTTCGACGGTTTTCGGGCGTGCCTGATCAGAGCCTCTCGAGAACTTCAAGAAAGAGCAATATGCCGATGAAGAAGCCAATCCATCTTACCGTGGTCATGAGGCTAGTGAGCCTGACAGCCAGTGAGTTCACGGCCTCCGCGACAGGATTTACCGTTAATTCATCAATACGGCCGCCGTTCGTGGTCGCGCTACGCAATTGAGCAGTTGCGAGGTCGATACGAAGGTGGGTGACGTAGCCAACTGCGATTTCCGGACATTCAATTGCGCCGTCGCTTTTGTTGGGCCTGAGAAAAAGATCCGGCTCGCGCTGAGGGTTAGCCATAGCACTTTCGGCCGTGTAGAGGTGTCGCAGCGCCAGTCCCAACTCGACTGCGCCAAACCGGCCGTCGGACGTCGCCTTCGAAAGCGCATGTATACAGGCTTCGGGAATGTGGCAGGCGAGCCACCACTGATCGGGTTCGCCGGTCTCTGCGTCGGCCCGATTGACACCGAGACGAGCAGTACCGAGCGGGACGTCGGCAAACGAAGTACCGAGTTCGTCCTCCAACTCGCGCAGACCTAAGCGGTCAGCCTTGCTGACGTCGCGGGCCTCGAAGGACACCTCAACGGCGAGCATCGCGTGTTCAGCGTCGCCAATGATCGACAGCTCCTGGCCATCGAGATGTGCCACTCCGTGCAGCGACGTGGAGAGTGTTGGCTGTTTGTCTGCGTCCAGAGGCTCTGCGAGCTGTTGCGCCACATGGAGCTGTTCCAACCGCAACCACATTGACCTGGCCGGGAAATACGTCCGCTTCTCGCCATCCAACCCGACATGTTCGAGGGCGTGATCCTTCCGCTCAATCAATTCCGTCGCGACGTTTTTTTCCAAAAACTCCATGGCGCGCCCCACTCGTGATTGCGTCAAGCCCTTGAGCGATCAAGGCCAAGGGCGTGGGTGTTGTCCGCCTGAACGCGTGGACAAAGCGCCGACGGTTGCGTATTGCAATGCAGTACGCTCACGGGAGGGATACTACCCATCCGAATGTTGGGTGGATATTAGGAAGAACACACATAAATTGCAATTTCTTTCGAACTGTGTGTTCAAGGCGCGGGGTTCAGCAGGGTTTTGTCTGACGCATACGGATCTTCAGCCTGCACCACCACGGCGGTGACATTGTCACGTCCGCCGTGCGCAATGGCCAGTTCAACCAGTTCATCGGACGCGCGCTCGCACGCCACCGAGGTCAGCACCGCCAGTATTTCCGCATCGCTGACTTCGTTGCTGAGCCCATCGCTGCAAAGCAGGAAAACGTCGCCGTCCGCGACTTCGATCGCATCGTCGTCGAGTTCGAGCACGTCCGTGGCGCCCACCGCGCGCGTGATCATGTGCTGCGCCGGGTGATGGCGCGCTTCTTCGTCGGTGATCACGCCGAGAGATTTGAGTTCTTCCACCTGACTATGATCGCGCGTGAGTTGCCGCAATTGCCCTTCGCGATACAGATAGAGACGACTGTCGCCGGCCCATAGGTAACCGCAGAAGCGGTCGCACGCGAGCAGCACGATGACGGTGCTGCCGATCCGTTGCACCTGGCGGCGCGCGGCTTCGTCCCTCAGTTGGCGGTTGGCCTTTTGCAGCCGTGCTCGCGCGTCGGCGATGCAGGTTTTCATCGCGAGCGGCGGCGCGAGCCGGCTCAGCGAATCGATCACCACGCGGCTCGCCAGATCGCCGACCGCGTGCCCGCCCATGCCATCGGCGACGGCCCAGCGTCCGGGTTCGGGCTGGGCGAGGCAGGCATCTTCGTTGATTTCACGGACGCGTCCGGCGTCGGACCGCGCGGACGACGTCCATCGAAATTGGCTCGGACAGGTCACAAGGGTTACACCGTATCGTTTCTGCTGCGTGCGTCCGGGGAGACGTTGATGTTCGAGTTCGCACCGGTGTTGCGTACATCGACCGACTGGAACGTGTTGATCATCTGGTTAGCATAGAAGTTGTTCGAGATGTCGTACAGGTTCACGACGGGACCGATGCTCGGCGTTTCCCGCACATAGGGCTGAATCCAGCCGTACACCCACGGCGCACCGCCGCCGCCGCGGATCGCCGCCATTGCTTTACGGTCGAGCGCGAGGTTCAGCGAGAGGTCGTTTACTGTGATGGAAGCCATATCGTTCTCCGGTTGGCCGCGTGCGTCGGGCGCGCGGTTGAAAAGGAATTGAACGTGATGGAGCAAGTGCTGTGCCAGTTTGCGGCTCGAGCGGGCGCTTTCTCGTATCGCGTTGATTGGTGGGCGATTCCGCGCACCTGGGCAGGCAGCGCCTGTTCGTGCAGAACTGGAGAGGTCGGGATGCAGCCAACATCCGGGCACTCACACCGGTGCAGGACCCAACACATTGGCCGGACTCCCGGCCCCTGGCGAACCCACTCGCTGCGGCTCAACCGACGCTCCAAATGATCGACGTCTGCCAACAGATCGGTTTGATTTGTGTCGGATCCCAACGGACATCTGCCGCACTCAGAATGCCTCCCAATTCCTGTCAGCCCTTTAAATAAAGGCTTTTCGCCACATGGCCCGGATGATGCAAAAGATCTCGCAACAGTGTTGGATATTGAAGCGAGACCAGCCATGAACACGAACCACCTCCCGACGAGCAGCGAAGACCAAGACGAACGCTGCAATGAAACGTCGACTATCGACCTGCCGATCGGCGCGCATCTCGTGACGCAACGGCGCGGCTACGAACATCACGGCATTTATGTCGGCAATGGCCGCGTGGTTCATTACGCGGGTTTTGCGAGCTCGGCGCATCGCGGTCCGGTGGAAGAAGTGGAATTGACCAGCTTCGCCGCCGGTCATCCGTTGACGATCCGCCCGACCCCGAGCGCCCGTTACGTCGGCGATGAAGCCGTGCGCCGCGCCCGCTCCCGCCTCGGCGAAAACCACTACCGCCTGCTGACGAATAACTGCGAGCACTTCTGCGCGTGGTGCCTGCTTGGCGAAAGCCGCAGCGAACAGGTGCATTGCTGCTTGACGCATCCCCGTGCCGGCGTGCTCACGCTGGTGTGTCTGGTGAAGGCGTTTGTCGAACGCACCGCGAAGAATGGTCAGGTTGCCGCCCAACTCGCCTGAGCGAGCAGTAGCGAGCAGGAACGAGTTCAGCAATTCAGGGATTCAAGGATCGAGGAGAGCATCATGGTTGCCGCAGAAAAGACCTTGCACTGGGCCGTCGATAAATGGCTTGCGCCGACCCCGTCGATGCCCGCACGTGTCGTTCAGTTTTGCCACCGCGCGTCGAAGCATCAGCGTTACGTTTGTGTAGAAGCTTTGCGGCCGAGCGGTTTGTTGTCGATCTTCTTCTTCCGTCATGACGACGGCTCGTGGAACGTGTTCCCGCCGCAAGCCGAGCGGCCCGCCATGAACGGCCATCGACGCGCGGCACCTTGCTAGCTTTGTGTGTGCGAGGCCGCTTCCTTGACGATCCACTGACTGAACAGCAGCATCGCCGACGTCATCGGTTTGCCTTTCAACCACGTCAGCCAGTAGCTGCTGGCGTGAACTTCCACCTCGAAAGGCCGCACCAGCCGGCCCGTGTTGATCTCGTGATCGAACATCAGCGCCGGCGCCAGCGCGATACCCGCACCCTGCATGGCCGCTTCCACCATGAGCCGCGATGAATCGAACACCGGGCCGCGAATCGGCCGCGGCGGGATGCCGGCAGCCGTGAACCAGTTCATCCAGTCGTCGACGCGATAGGAGCGCAGCAAAGTTTCGTTGGCGAGATCCGTTGGCACGGACAGACGCCTGGCGATCTCGGGCGCACACAGAATCGCGAGCGGTGCGTCGAGCAGCCGGGTGGCGAGCGAGCCTGGCCAGGTGCCGTCGCCGAAACGGATCGCGAAGTCGAGGCCTTCGGTGGCGAGATCGACCAGATTGTTGTTCGTCAGCAGCCGCAGCTCGACAAACGGATGCGCGTCGCGAAACGACTTGAGCCGCGACATCAGCCAGCCCACCGCGAAAGTGCCCACCACGCCGACCGTCAACACCTCGTGGAAGTGGCCGCCGTCGAACTGTTTGAGCACGGCTTCGATGCGATCGAATGCATCCGTGAGGACAGGGCGCAGCGCGAGGCCTTCGTCGGTCATGGCCAGTCCGCGGGGCAGACGTTTGAAGAGCGCCGTGCCAAGCCGCTCCTCCAGCGTTCTGACCTGCTGGCTCACGGCCGCCTGCGTGACGTTCAATTCGAGCGCGGCGCGCGTGAAGCTCAGATGCCGCGCGGACGATTCGAAGGCGCGCAGCGCATTCAACGGGAGATACGGTCTCATGGCGGAGGCATAAGATTTTCTAGGGGTTAGGCTAACTTATCATCGTTTGCCAGCGGACGCCGAAAAACCGATAGTTGCGGCTTCACATAAGGAGCGGCGATGATCACAAGACGGAAATTCGCGGGCGCGATGCTCGGTGTTTCGATAGCTGGGGTTGCGGTTAGCAGCGGCGGCGCGTTCGGGAAAGCGGTGAAGGCGGGCGCGGCAAAGCAGGGCGGCAGAGTGGCCAAGGCGGACGCCATTCGTCAACGGCTCGCGCAGATCGAAGCGGAAAGCGGCGGCCGGCTCGGCGTGTCGATCGTCGACACGACCTCCGGATTGCACGCCGGTTTGCGGACGGACGAGCGTTTTCCGATGTGCAGCACGTTCAAACTGCTGGCGGCGAGTTTCGTGCTGACGCGCGTGGATCACGGACAAGAAGACCTGGAACGGCGCATCGTGTTTTCCAAAAGCGATCTTGTGCCGTACTCGCCCGCCACCAGCCAGCACACCCGTGAGCGCACCAGCGAAGCGGGGATGAGCGTCGCCGACTTGTGCAAGGCGGCCATTACGCTCAGCGATAACACAGCGGCTAATCTGCTGCTGGCGAGCTTTGGCGGCCCCGCGGCTTTGACCGCGTTCGCGCGCAGTATCGGCGACGGCATCACGCGCCTGGACCGCAATGAGCCGACGCTGAACGAAGCGACGCCCGGCGATCCACGCGACACCACCACGCCCAATGCCATGCTCGGCAATCTGCGCGAGCTGCTGCTGGGCGAGCGTTTGTCTTCGTCGTCGCGTGCGCAATTGCTGGCCTGGCTCGCCGCCAATCAGACTGGTGGCGAAAGGATTCGCGCGAAGCTGCCGAAGGATTGGGGCGTCGGCGATAAAACGGGTACGGGCGATCACGGCACGGCAAATGACGTCGCGATTCTGTGGCCGCCGGGACGCGGGCCAATTCTCGTGACGGTCTACCTGACCGAAACGAGCGGCGATGCGGCGCGCTGCAATGCGGCGATTGCTGGCGTCGGCGCGTTGATCGCGGCGTCGGTTTGATGGTGTGAGCGTTCGTTCAGGTAAGCCGTCGCCTGGCCAACCGCACGGGATCTGCGCATTTGGCAAGCGACGGATTTTCGCTCACAATTTTTTCCGCCCAAGGGCCACGATAAATACCTGACCAGCACCTCGCGGGCGGCTATCCGTGGACTTGGGCGTTTTCATTTCTAGGCGCGTGCGATACGCGAGTCAGCCGGAATTCGAGCGATAGGCTGAGGAGCAACCGTAGCCGGAATCAACTTCCCTTGCACCAGCAACCCAAGCGTCTTCACCACAAAAATTCCAATCACCACATTCGCCGCGATGAACAAAACCGGCGCGAGCCATTCGAGCGGACCCGTTGCGCCTCGTTCGACCATGCGGATCGCCATCGTCGGCAATGCGGCTACACCGAAGCTGAACGCCCAGTATCCCGGCACGAATGCTTGCTGGCGAATCCACGGCAGCAGACGCAACAGCAGCAACGCCTGGTAGAGCCCATAGCCGAGCAGCATCAGCGCGACCAGATCAGGCGTGCCACTGCTTAGGCTTAGATACGTCACACCGCCCACCACCGGCGGCGCGAGCTGAATGCCGAGGATCGGACGCAGTGCTTCGGGCGGCGGTTCATGCACGGCGGCGCGGTGCAGAATCATCGATTCGATCGCGAGCCAGGACAGCACGCCGGCGCCGAAGAACAGCCCGCCCAACTGATGAAAACCGAAGGCAGCCGCCGCCGTGCCCGCGACAAAACTCGACGCGACGGTCGGCAGATAAATGGCCGGCGTGATCAGTTCAGGCTTGCGCCCACCCTGCCAGAGCCGTCCATGCAGGTACACGCCGAGCACCAATTGGGCGACCACGGCCACGCCGAACAGTGCAAGCGCAACCGAATGCGCATAAGGCTGCAAGAGCTGCGCGGCCAGCAAACTCGAAACCGGCCCGAGCGCCGCAAACGACGATTGCACCGGATGCTGCATTTCCGCGCGAGCCTCGGCTGCATGCGTCAGCCACTTATGCCCGTATGCGAGCAGAACGACGAGCCACACCGCAAGCGCTGCGACGCTCAACACGTCTCCGGCGATTGTGGGCAAATGCCACACCCTGATCGCCACACGCCACAAGTTGGCGAACGCCAGCGCGCCCACCGCCATGCCGAAGAAAGAAACTGGAATCGTGCCACGATTGCTGTTCATCTCTGATCCTCCGAAGCGTTGCGACGCGCTCCGATGTTCCGGCGTTGCGCGTTCGATAACGTACTCTAGAGGGCGG
This sequence comes from Paraburkholderia sp. SECH4, assembly GCF_030511745.1. Taxonomy (NCBI): domain Bacteria; kingdom Pseudomonadati; phylum Pseudomonadota; class Betaproteobacteria; order Burkholderiales; family Burkholderiaceae; genus Paraburkholderia; species Paraburkholderia sp. SECH4. The sequence goes on along the minus strand of NZ_JALOCP010000009.1, from coordinate 144,572 downwards.
TGGCAAAACGCTGAATGCCGGGACGGCTCAACAAATGGCGCGATCGTCTCAACGTGCATTCACAGCGCGTGCTTTGCCCCAGTTGCGGCACGTTCCGTCGGGTTTCGCCGTCCAGCCGCTGATTTCCGGCTGTTTCGGCCCCGAAGAATCACTGCCTGATATGACAGCCCCGCGTCATGGCGTAAAATTTCCACTTCGATATGAAGTAACGTCATTTACGCTAACTCATGCCAACGCCTGCGGACAAATCAAACTCAAAGGAAAGCGAGGGCGTTGCCGTCATCGATCGTGCTTGCGCGATTCTGTTCGCCTTCAGGCCGGACGACGTCGCGCTCACGCTCGCCGAACTCGCGGCGCGCACGGGGCTCTACAAGAGCACGCTGTTGCGGCTTGCGGGCTCGCTGATCCAGCACCGCCTACTGCTTCGTCTGGATGACGGCCGCTATCAACTCGGCTCGGCGACCTTCATGCTCGGCGCGCTGTATCAGCGCAGCCTGAACGTCGGTGACATTCTGGTGCCGCTGATGCGCGAACTTGCGGAAACGAGCGGCGAAAGCGTCTCCTTCTATGTGCGCGACGAGGCGGTGCGTGTGTGTCTGCATCGTGTGGATTCGACGCATGCGGTGCGATTTCACGTGCGCGAAGGTGACGTGCTGCCGCTGGAAAGCGGCTCGGGCGGTCTTGCATTGCTGGCGTTCGGCGGCATGCCGGGCGAGCCGTACGAGAAAATTCGCGAGGACTTCTACTGTGTGTCGATCGGCGAGCGTGATCGGGAGACGGCGGGGGTTTCGATGCCGGTATTCGGTGTGCGCCAGAGTTTGCGTGGCGTGCTGACGCTTGCAGGCCCGAGTTCGCGCATCGATCAGGCGTTCCTCGAGAGCAATCTCGGCGCGCTGTTCGATTGCGCCGCACGCGCAACGGATGCATTAGGCGGCGACTCGCGCGCAATGCGCAACGCGCAGCGGCGCGCGGCCGAAGTTCAGGACAGGTGACGCTCGGGCTTGCCCGTGTACGTGTAGCTCATCTGGCGCGGCATCGGGCCTTTGTTGCGCTCGTTGCGTCCGCGTTGCTCCCAGGCATGCGACAGAATGCCGACCGCGCGTGACAGACAGAACACGCCGCGCGCCAGCTCCGGCGCAAAGCCGAGTTCCGCGTAGATCACGGCCGTTGCGCCGTCGATATTCATCGGCACGGGTTTGTTCTTGCGCTGCTTGAGCAAGGCTTCAATGCCGCGCGCGATAGCGGCGTATCGTCCGCTGATGCTTTGCTGTTCGACGCTGTCGTCCACGAGCGAAAGAAGCCGGATTGCGCGTGGATCGACCGGATGAAAGCGGTGCCCGAAGCCAGGCAAATACTTGCCGTGTTCGACGGTAAAAGCATCGACACCTTGCTCGACGGCTTCTTCCAACTTGGCACCTGCTTGCACGCGTTCGGCAATCGAGTCGTACAGTTCGACCGCCTGTTGACCGGCGCCGCCGTGCACATCATCCAGCGCATTGATCGCGGAGGCCATCGCGCCGTTCAACGGCAAACCGCAACTGGTCGCCATCCGCGAGATTGCAATCGACGGTGCATGCGGGCCATGATCGACCGATGCCACCAACGCCGCTTCGAACAAACGCGCTTGCGCGGCATCGGGCAGTTCGCCGCGCAGCATTAGCCAGATCATCTGCGGAAAACTGACGTTGCCGATTAACTCCTGAATCGGAAAACCGCGCACCTTGATCGAGCCGGGATGGATATCGATGATCGAGGTGCTCCAGTACTCGGCGGCGAGCTTGGCGGCGTCGAATGCTTGCGTCATGTTCAGATGACTCCTTCGGAGCGTAGGTGGTCGATTTGTGCGTCGTCGTAACCGAGCGAGGCGAGATGCTCACGCGTGTGAGCCGAAAGAGCCGGGGCGGGTGTGGTCGGCGCCGTGTCGGCATCGGAGAGGCGAAAGCCCGCACGGGTGACGCGTTGCCGCTCAGTGGTATCGTCGCCGGCAAATTCGCGGATGAACTCGCGCGATGCCAGATGAGGATGCGCGAGAATCTCCGGCACCGACATCACGCGCCCGGCCGGCACGCCTGCTTCGAAGAATTTCGCTTCCCAGTTTGTGGCGTTGTCGCTTGCAAGCGCCGCTTCGATTTCGGCTTTCAATGCCGCGCGATTCGCTTTGCGTGCGTTGCGCTCGGAAAAGCGCGCGTCGTCGAGCAGATCGGCGCGGCCGATCAGATGGCAGAGGCTCGCGAACTGCTTGTTCTCGTTCGCGGCGATATTGAGGGGGCCGTCGCCGGTTTTGAAGGTGCCCGAAGGTGCCGCGGTGAAATTCTCGTTACCCATCGGCTCGGGCGTGACACCGGCGTTCAGGTAGTTCGACACGACCCAGCCCATCGTCGCCAGCGTGGCTTCCAGCATCGAGACGTCGAGCATGCGGCCGTGTCCGCTCGCGCGGGCATCGACCAACGCGGCGCAGATGCCGAACGCCGCCGTGAGACCGCCCACGGTATCCGACACCGGATAGCCGACGCGCAACGGTGCGCTGTCGGCATCGCCGGTCACGCTCATCACGCCCGAGATGCCCTGAATGATCTGGTCGTAGGCGGGGCGTTTCGAAAACTCGCCGTCCATGCCGAAGCCGGAGATCGCGCAATACACGAGCTTGGGATTCACTTCACGTAGGGCATCGAAATCGAGGCCGAGCCGCGTCATCACACCCGGCCGGAAGTTTTCGACCAGCACGTCGGCGGTTTTGACGAACTCGCGCAAAATGGCCTTGCCGCGCGGGTCTTTCAGATTGAGCGTGATGGACTGCTTGCCCGCATTTACCGCGACGAACGAGGCGCCCATGTTGCGCATGGACGCTTCCTTGTCGGCGCCTAAACGCCGCGCAAGATCGCCGCCCTCCGGGTGTTCGACCTTGATCACGTCGGCGCCGAGCAGCGCGAGTTGATATGCGCAAAACGGGCCCGCCAACACATTCGATAAATCCAGTACCCGCACTCCAGCCAACGGCAGCGTCATCTTTGAAGCCTCTTGTTCAATGCGTTCAATGCGAAATTTCGTCGAGGTTGCGATTGTTGGTGCGTGGCCCGAAGATGCCGATCGCGCCCATCACCATCACCATCGACACAGTGATCAACGCGAATACGCCCGGCACCTGGAAGTGGCGCAGCGCGAAGGCGATCATGAAGCCGGAAAACATCGCGGATAAACGCGACATCGAGTAGACGAAGCCGACGGCGCGCGCCCGCAAGCGCGTGGGGAACAGTTCGGTCTGGTACGCGTGATAGCCGACCGACAGCAGCGTGCCGCTAAGCGTGATCAGCACACCGAGCATCATCAGCATGGCAGGCGAGGTTTGCATCGCGAACAGGCTGCCGAACACGGCGATACCGAGTGCCGACAACACGATCAACGTCTTGCGTTCGATGCGGTCCGCGATCGCCATGCCGATTAGCGGTCCGAACGGATTCGAGGCCGCGATAACGAACGAGTACATCAGGCTGTGCGTGATCGTTATGCCTTTCGACACCAGCAGGGTCGGCACCCATGACGCGAAACCGTAGAAGCCGATCGCCTGGAACAGGTTGAACACGAGCATCGTGATCGCGCGTTTGCGGTACGGCGGCTGCCAGATTTCGCGGAAGGCCGCCTTGGTGGTGGCCGGCTCGACTGTCGGGACAGGGGCGGGCAATGGCTTTCCGTATTGCTTCGCGACTTTCGCTTCGATGGCCTGCAGGACCTGTTCCGCTTCGGCGGCGCGGCCTTGCTGAGCGAGCCAACGCGGGCTTTCCGGCACGCGCCGGCGAATGGACCACACCACGACCGCGCCGAGCGCGCCGATGATCACGACCCAGCGCCAGCCGTCGACGCCGTAAGGCGTTTGCGGCACCAGCCACCATGCAAGCAGAGCGACGGACGGCACGGCGGTGTACTGCACCAGATGAACGAAAGCGAACGCGCGGCCACGCAGATGTTTCGGCACGAGTTCGCTGACGTACGTGTCGATCGTCACCAGTTCGACGCCCACGCCGATGCCCGCGATCAGGCGCCACAGGTTGATGGCGGGCGCGGTGGTTTGCAGCGCCATGACCAGTGTGGCGGCGGAATACCACAGCAGGGAAACAGTAAACACGGTTCTGCGGCCATAGCGGTCCGCCATGCCCGCGAAAAAGAACGTGCCGATGAAGAGCCCCGCGAACGACGCCGCCACGAAGGCGCCCAGCCCGGACACGCCGAAGAACGACGCAGTGGTAGTCGCGTAGAGCCCGCTTTTGACGAGGCCCGGGCCGACATAGGCCGTAAAAAACAGATCGTAGAACTCGAACCAGCCGCCGATCGACAGCAGAAACACCAGCATCCATACCGTGCGCGTCGCCGGCAGACGGTCGATGCGCGCGTTGATGCCGGTCGTGAGTCCCTGCGCACTGGCGCTTGAATCGGGCGACGCGCCGGGTGCGTCGATCGGCAGGCTTGCCATGGAATCCTCCTTGGAGTGTCTTTTGTCGTATCGTTCTGTCTGACGGAACGACGTTCTATTTAATGAGTGTGCCGAGGTTAGTCCGTGTGGCGTCTGCCAGGAATTCGGGGTTTTACCTAGCCGTCACCCCCCATTTGCTGCAACATCGCGAGAAGGGCGTCGAATGAAAGCGGCTTGCGCGCGTAGGCGATGGTGGAATTCGGTTGCACGGGGATATCCGCTGCGGCGCTGCACAGGATGATCGGAATCGCGCGCAGGTTGGGGGCGTTGTACAGTGCGGCGCACAGTTGCAGCCCCGACATGACCGGCATCATGCAGTCCGACACGATGATGTCGGGCCGGGCAAGGCTGATCTGTTCAAGCGCGGCCGCCCCGTTGGACGCCGTCAGTACGGTATAGCCATGCCGTTCCAGCAACAGTCGCCAGACCGCAAGGATGTCGAATTCGTCGTCCACGACCAGAATGGTTTTCATCGGCGGCTACGTTTTTCGCCGCGGCGTCAGCGTGGCCGACAGGCCTTGCGCTGAAACCCTGGCGGGGCTGACCAGACCTCCGCCCAGAATCTCATCGAAACCGGGGACACCTGTTTCCATGTTGGAGCGGGAGGATGTCTGAGATTCGTGGATAGTCATTGTCGATATGTCGTTCAAAGTACGGAGAAGCGACAGCTTGCAAATGAAATCAAGCGGATGCGCATCGCTCAACCTAACCGCGTCGCAATTCGCGTTCCCGCTGGTGGGCGACGCTGCGCGTGTCGGCATTCGATGAGGGGGATCCTGGCTGGGGCCGCCCCCCGCTTGGTGAACAGCATGCGGGAGGCCGGCGCGTAGCGTGCGCAAGGGGACGGGAGAGGGGGTTACAGGGCGGTGCGGAGAGAGTGCGGCGGCGTTTTTTTCAACTCGATGCAACGTAGGGGGCACGGCAGGAGAGGAGGCGGGCATGTCCCTCGCGCATGCAAAGTACCCGTCATGCGCGAGGATGAGGCGTTTTCTGCGAGTTCGGTAATGATTCGGTTATGCCCTGGCTATACGACTCGCATCGCCGGAGCGGTGCTTCATGCAGTGTCCCCTAGAACGAATGACGAATGCCGAGCATCACGCCGGTTTGGCCAGTGCCTGCCGTTGGTGTCGTGCCGCCGCCACCGGCGCTGACCGAGTAGCGTGCCTTCGCGCTGTTGGCGAGATACGAGCCTTGCGCATAGACGGCGGTGCGTTTCGACAGCAGATAGGTGGTGCGTAGCGTGCCCATCGTGGCGCGCGTGTCGTGCTCGCTATTGGTGATGTGATAGACCTCGCCGTCGACGATAAAGGCTGGCGTCACGAAGTACGAGGCACCGACGAAGAACAGATTCGAGCGCACGGCTGCAATCGTGACGGCCGATGGCTCGACCCGGCGATTGAGCCAGCCCGCGCCGATCTTTGCCTTGCCGATATTGGCGTACGCGCTGACGTGGGTGCGGACGTCTTTGTCGGCGGCATTGGTGAGTGGAATGGGCGCAACACCGTCGAAGAAGTTTGCCGCAGCCGTGCTTCCGCCGCGTTGCTCCTCATACGACGCCGCAACACCGAATAGCGGCGCGTCGTATTTCAACATCACCGACCACTCGCGGCATTCCGTTGCATGCCCGGCTACCGAGCCGGTGCAGGTGCCCTGGCCCGGCGAGTTGCCGGTGCCCGCCGCGTCGCGGCCGAATGAATAGTTCGCGCCGAGCGTCACGCCCGCATAAGTGCCCAGGTAGGTCACCGAGTTATCGGCGCGGGCGTTCGGCACGTAGGCGTCGAGCGAACCCAGGCCGTAGATGTCTGGGCCGATCAGGTCCGCGCCCATCAGCGCTAGATACGTCATCGTGTACTGGCGTCCGAACGAGACCGTGCCGTACGGACTCTTGATGCCGACGAATGCCTGACGCCCGAACAACCGGCCGCCCTGACCGAGATCGCCGGCGCGCACGTTGAAGCCGCTTTCCAGCGTGAATACCGCGCTATAACCGCCGCCCAGGTCTTCATTGCCGCGCAGGCCCCAGCGTGAAGGCAGTTCGCCGGTGACCGACGGCATGCGAAAGACGCTTTTGCCCGCGCCGTTCGCGTGCGATACGTATTCGATGCCGGTGTCGATGATGCCGTAGAGCGTTACGCTCGATTGAGCCGCCGCGGCGCCGCTGACGGCGCATAATGCGCCGCAAAGAAGGATGCGTGTGGATGCTTGCATGCAGGGTGTCTCCAAACCGTTGATCGAATGTGTTTGTTGTGGGGTCTTCTTGAGTCTTCTTGCCTGGCCGGTCCGGCAGGTCAGTCGTCGGCACGCGGACGGCGCAGCAACAGCAGCGCAGCCGCGGCGGCGATCAGCGTGACGGGAATGCTCGCGCCGATCACCGTCGACGAACTGCGCCCCATCGCCAGCAATTGACCTGCTGCCAGCGGTCCGACCACCGAGCCGATACGACCCACCGCCACTGCCGCGCCGACACCGGTGCCACGCATGGCAGTCGGATAGAACGCCGCCGAGAGCGCGTACAGCACCGATTGCCCACCGATCACGAACATCCCCGCGAAGAACGCTGAGGTCGCGAGCGCGCCGAAGCCGGGCGCCCTCGAGAGCGCCGCGAGCGACGCGATGATTCCGACATACATGCCCGCCACCACGACGCCAGAGCGCATCCGGTCCATCAACATGCCGATGCACAACGCGCCGATGCCGCCGCCGATGTTGAAGAAAATCTGTACGTAGCCCACTTGTGCGCGCGACAGGCCGCTTGCGGCCATCAGCGAAGGCAGCCAGTTGAGCAGGAAGTAGAGGACGATTAGTGTGCAGAAATAGCTGACCCAGATCGGCACGGTCGAGAGGCCACGTGTGCCGCCGAACAGAATCTCGCCGACCGGCGCGGGCCTCGCATGACCGTTTCGCGAGGCTTGAGTGAATGCCTTCGAATCCGCGAGAAACACGAGCAACAGCGGAACCAGCACTAGCGGCCCAGCGCCGCCGACGTAGAAGATGTGCCGCCATTCGGTGTCGCCCGCGCTCAACACGCCGATCACCGAAGCGATCACACCGCCGAACGGAATGCCGCAATACATCACGCTCACGGCGGTGCTGCGCGAGCGTGGTTCGACCGCTTCCGACGACAACGCGATCAGGTTAGGCAGTGCACCGCCAAGACCAATGCCCGTCAGCACCCGCACGATCACTAGCGTGTGAAAATCGCTTACTAGTGCGGTCGCGATCGACAACAAGCCGAACAGGCATGCGGAAATCACCAGCACGCGCTTGCGGCCGATCCGGTCGGCAAGCCGTCCGCCGAACATCGCACCCGGCAGCAGGCCGAAGGTCCCGGCGCTGAACGCGAGACCCATCTGGCCGACCGACAGACCGAACTCACGCGCCATCCTTGGCGCGGCGACACCGACCGACTGCAGGTCGAGCCCTTCGAGCAACGCGATGGCAAAACACAATCCCAGTGTGACAAAGGCGCCTGTCCGGCCGGACGTCGCCGGTCCGGCAACGCTTTCTGTCGAGGGTAGTACTCCGGCTCTTTTCACGTTAGTGATCCTTATTAAAGTGCGTGGTTTTCCGGCGTCGATGAAGAGCGGCAGGTGCAGAGTCGCCGTCTGGTGTGCCGGCTTGGCGCAGAAACGGTTGCGTTTGCTCAGCGGCGGGGCGGTCCGGTGTGCCAGGCCGCCTCGGTGAAACGGGATTCAGACCGCCGTCGAGGTCACCGTGGAATGCTTAAGAACCACCCAGCGAAAGTCGCAGTGCGCAGCACATCGGTTCGATGCCTGCGTTGCCGTCCGTTTGCTTCGACGCGATGCAACGCGTCTCCATACGCTGCATCGTGGATAGGATTTAATATCAGGTAGACTGATAATACAAGTGCAAATGTTTCGGTGAAAACACCTAGCGATTTGCAAAGACGGGGAGGTTAGTCGCGCAGGTTGCGCACGAAAGTTTCGAGGTGGTTTTGTACGACACCGGCCGTTTCGAGCTCAAGGCCTTCCATCATCTGTTTCTCGATCGTCTTCACCGCCTGCTCGCATTCGCGCAGCACGGCCCGCCCTTCATCGGTCAGTTGCAGCAGCACGATGCGGCCGTGCGTCGGGTCCGGCTCGCGGCTGACCCAGTTCCGGCTCGCCATGGCGTTCATCACTTCGTTGGCCGATTGCGGCGTGATGAAGGAGCGTTCGGCAACTTGCGCATTGGATGCCTGCCCCTTCGCATCGAGCACCGAAAGCGCGGTGAATTGCGAGAGCGTCAGGCCGAGTGGTGCGAGTGCTTCGGTCATGCGGCGCCGCAGGATGCGGTCGAGACTCCCGATCACATAGGCCAACCGCAGGTGCGGGCGACGGGTATGCGTGGTGGTGGGTTCGGCGGGCGAATCTGGATTTTTGCTCATGGTGGGCTGGAGGTCCGGTCTAGCCTGCATCTTAGCGCGCCTCTGCGTTAAATCGACCGATAGGGGTTTGCACCGAGTCTGCGAAATTCCACTTTACATATCAGGTAGCCTGATATTAAATGCAGTCATCGGGCCGCTGCTGGGGTCAACATTCACGGAGAAAGTAGATGAGTTACGAAGGTCGTTGGAAAACCGTCAAGGTCGATGTGGCAGAGGGCATCGCATGGGTCACGTTCAATCGTCCTGAGAAGCGCAACGCGATGAGCCCGACATTGAACAAGGAAATGATCGAGGTCCTCGAGGCAGTCGAGCTGGACGCCGAAGCACAGGTTCTCGTGCTGACGGGCGAGGGCGACGCGTGGACCGCCGGCATGGACCTGAAGGAATATTTCCGTGAAGTCGACGCCGGTCCGGAAATCCTGCAAGAAAAGATTCGCCGCGATGCATGCCGCTGGCAATGGCAGTTGCTGCGCATGTACGCGAAGCCGACCATCGCGATGGTCAACGGCTGGTGTTTCGGCGGCGGCTTCTCGCCGCTGGTGGCGTGCGATCTCGCGATCGCCGCGGACGAAGCCGTGTTCGGCCTCTCCGAAATCAACTGGGGCATTCCGCCGGGCAACCTGGTGAGCAAGGCGATGGCGGATACCGTCGGACATCGTCAAGCGCTTTACTACATCATGACCGGCGAGACTTTCACGGGTCAGGAAGCCGCGCAGATGGGTCTCGTCAACAACAGCGTGCCGCGTGCCGATCTGCGCGAGGCCACACGTGTTCTTGCAGGCAAGCTGTTGCAGAAGAATCCGGTGGTGCTGCGCGCGGCCAAGCATGGCTTCAAGCGCTGCCGCGAACTGACGTGGGATCAGAACGAGGATTACCTGTACGCCAAGCTGGATCAGGCGCAACTGCGCGATCCCGAAGGCGGCCGCGAGCAGGGCCTGAAGCAGTTCCTCGACGAGAAGGCGATCAAGCCGGGTCTGCAAACCTACAAGCGCTGAACTATTGCAGGCGCTAAGGTTGCGTCAGGCAGATACGCGCGTAGGAAGACTGGCTGGACGAGTGACGTAGCGAGGAGACGAGACACATGCATGAAGTGACATTGTTGATCGGGGGCGAGAGCCGTGGCGCATCGGACGGCAGAACTTTCGAGCGGATCAATCCCGCGACCGGCGTGGCAGCCTCGCGTGCGGCTGCCGCCACGTTGGCCGATGCAGACGCGGCTGTCGTTGCCGCGGCGCGCGCATTCCCGGCATGGTCGGCATTGGCGCCGACCGAACGTCGCAAACGTCTATTGGCCGCTGCCGATCTGATGGATGCGCGCACCGCGCAGTTCATCGAAACCGGCGTGGCCGAAACCGGCGCGATGCCGAACTGGTACGGCTTCAATGTGATGCTGGCCGCCAACATGCTGCGCGAAGCCGCCGCGATGACCACGCAGATCGATGGCGACGTGATTCCGTCGGACGTGCCGGGCAGTCTCGCGATGGCCGTGCGCCAGCCGTGCGGCGTGGTGCTCGGCATGGCGCCGTGGAATGCGCCGGTGATTCTCGGCACCCGGGCAATCGCCATGCCGCTTGCTTGCGGCAACACGGTCGTGCTTAAGGCTTCCGAAGGCTGTCCGGGTGTGCATCGGCTGATCGGCAGCGTGTTGCAGGAGGCCGGCCTCGGCGACGGCGTGGTGAACGTCATCACGCATTCCGCTGAAGATGCGCCGGTGATCGTCGAAAGATTGATCGCTCATCCGGCGGTGCGGCGAGTCAATTTCACCGGCTCGACGCGGGTTGGACGCATCGTCGCGCAACATGCCGCGCAGCATCTGAAACCGGCGTTGCTCGAACTCGGCGGCAAGGCGCCAGTGGTCGTGCTCGACGACGCCGATCTGGAGGCGGCGGTGGACGGCATCGCGTTTGGCGCGTTCTTCAACCAGGGGCAGATTTGCATGTCGACGGAGCGGCTGATCGTCGACCGCAAAATTGCCGACGTGCTGGTCGAGAAGCTCGCGGCCAAAGCGCGAACCCTGAAGGCGGGCGATCCCGCTGCGGCCGAATCCGTACTCGGCGTGCTCGAAAGTGTGGCGGCCGCGCGGCGCATCAAGGCGCTCGTTGAGGACGCGCATGAGAAGGGCGCGAAGCTGCCGGTCGGCTGCTCGGTAGAAGGCGCCGTGATGCAGCCGGTGATTGTCGATGGTGTGACGCGGGACATGTTGCTCTATGCCGAAGAATCCTTTGGCCCGGTGGTGACGATGCAGCGTGTGGACGGTGACGAGGAAGCGATTCAGGTTGCCAACGATAGTGAATACGGTCTCTCCGCGGCGGTATTCAGCCGCGATATATCGCGTGCGTTGAATGTGGCGAAACGCATCGAATCGGGTATCTGCCATATCAACGGACCGACCGTGCACGACGAAGCGCAGATGCCGTTCGGCGGGGTGAAGAAGAGCGGCTATGGGCGCTTTGGCAGCAAGGCGTCGATCGCGGAGTTCACCGACCTGCGTTGGATCACGATTCAAACCGGCCCGCGGCACTATCCGATTTGATTGTCCGCAGTCGAATAGCCGCGTTGGGGCATCAAACGAAGGTCGCTCCGCCGCAGAGAGCGGAGCTTCCCTAGGAGACAGGCGTTGCATTCCGAGCCGAGACAACCGAACACCCCAGTCGCGCACGACAACGCGCCGACGCACTACCGCGCGGCGACGATCGGCGCGTCATCGTTGCACGCGCAACGGCACGGCGATACGTGGTATTTGCGCGCTGCCGAGCCGCTCGGCGAACACCCACAACGTATGACCGACCGGCTCGCGAGCGGCGCGCGCGAACATCCGGAGCGCTGGCTCGCGGCGCGACGCGGCAGCGACGGTCAATGGATCGGCCTGAGCTACGCGAAGGCGCTGCAAGGTGCTCGCGCGATTGGGCAAGCGCTGCTGGCGCGCGATCTTTCCGTTGAACGTCCGGTCGTGATTCTCTCGGGCAACGATCTCGAACACCTGCAACTGGCGCTCGGCGCGATGTGGGCCGGCATTCCGTATGCGGCGATTTCCCCGGCGTATGCGCTCGCTTCCGGCGACTTCGGCAAGCTGCGCCATACGATTGATCTGCTGACGCCGGGCCTGGTTTTCGCAAGCAACTACGACCTGTTCGCCAAGGCAATCGATGCCGTGGTGCCAGCCGACGTCGAAGTTGTCGCTGCAACGGGACCCAAAGAACCACAGGCATCGCGCAGCGTGACTTCATTCATCGACCTGCTGAATACAACACCCGACACGGTCGATTCCGTTCAGGCGGCGGTGAGCCCGGACGCCATCGCCAAGTTTCTGTTCACGTCGGGTTCGACCAAACTGCCCAAGGCCGTGCCGACCACGCACCGCATGCTATGCAGCAACCAGCAGATGCTGCTCGAAACGTTTCCCGAGTTCGCGAACGTGCCGCCGGTGCTGGTCGACTGGTTGCCGTGGAATCACACCTTCGGCGGCAGCCATAACGCGGGCATCGCGCTCTACAACGGCGGCACGCTCTTTATCGACGATGGCAAGCCGGTCAACGGCAAGTTCGAGGAAACGCTGCGCAACCTGCGTGAAATCGCGCCAACGATCTACTTCAACGTGCCGAAGGGGTGGGAAGAACTCGCCATCGCGCTGGAGCAGGACGCGCAATTGCGTGAGACGTTTTTCTCCCGCGTGAAGGTGTATTTCTTCGCAGGTGCGGGGCTCTCGCAAGCGGCGTGGGACCGGCTCGAACGCGTCACCGAGCAATATTGCGGCGAACGCATTCGCATCATGGCCGGACTCGGCATGACCGAGACCTCACCGTCCTGCCTGTTCACCACGGGTCCGATCATGCGCGCCGGCTATGTCGGCTCACCGGCGCCTGGCTGCGAGGTCAAACTCGCACCGGTCGGAGACAAACTCGAAGCGCGCTATCGCGGACCCCATGTCATGGCCGGCTATTGGCGCGCGAATTCCGCGGAGTTGGACAACGCCTTCGACGAAGAAGGTTACTTTTGCAGCGGCGACGCGTTGCGCTTTGTCGATGTCGAACGGCCGGAGCTCGGGCTGTTGTTCGACGGGCGTATCGCTGAGGACTTCAAGCTGAGTTCGGGCACTTTCGTTAGCGTGGGCCCGATGCGGGCTCGCGTGATCTCCGAAGGCGCGCCGTATGTGCAGGACGTGGTGGTCGCCGGGATGAATCGCGACGACGTGGGTTTGCTGGTGTTTCCGCGGCTCGACGATTGCCGGCGGCTGGCTGGCTTGCCTCTGTCGGCCGGCGCGCGTGAGGTAATTGAAGCCCCCGTCGTGCGGGCGCATTTTGCGGCCTTGTTGGCGACGCTCAATCGCAGTGCGACCGGCGGCGCAACCACGATCGCCCGCATCCGGCTCATGGACGTCGCTCCTTCGCTCGACCTCGGCGAGATCACCGATAAAGGGTCGATCAATCAGCGCGCGGTGCTGACGCATCGGGCGGCGCTCGTCGAAGCGATGTACGACGCGGCACAGCGCGACCCCGCCGTGATTTACGCGGCCACTCGTGGCGCGATGTAAGGCACGGGTCGTTCGCTGAGTCCGGGTCCCTCGTCGCACGGCAAAGGCGCTTCGCCGTATACAATTCGGCAGCGCCTGATTTTTGCCCAATACTGACCTGATCCCACTCATGCCGAATCCGACCCGGGCCTTTCTTCTCGGTCCGCTCCTGAAAGGCGTTTCACGCTCCTTCTATCTCACCCTGCGCGTGCTGCCCGTCGGGATGCGCGATCCGATCGGACTCGCGTACCTGCTCGCGCGCGCGGCCGACACGATTGCGGACACCTCGCTGATCTCGCCCGAGCAACGTCTTGCCATGCTGCTGTCGCTGCGCGACCAGGTCAACGGCGCTCCGAACGACGGCGCGCTGTTCCAGCGCATGGCCACGGAAGTGGCGGGCCAACAGATCCAGTCCGATGAAAAGGTCCTGCTCGAATCGCTAGGACCCGCGCTCGAGGTGCTGCTGCAACTGAGCGAGTCCGACCGCAAGGCCGTACGCGAGATTGTGTCGACGCTGACCGAGGGCATGGAATTCGACCTTCGCACGTTCCCCGACGAACGTTCCGGCCAGATCGCCGCGCTGCGCGAGTACGACGAACTCGACCGCTATACCTACCTGGTGGCGGGCTGCGTCGGCGAATTCTGGACCACCATGACTTACGCGCACATGCCCGGCACGCTGAAAGAGCGGCCCGAGACGATGGCGCGCCGAGGCGTGCGTTTCGGCAAAGCGCTGCAGATGACCAACGTGCTGCGCGATTGCGGCAAGGATTTGCGGATCGGCCGCTGCTACCTTCCGCAGACGATGCTCGATCAACATGCGCTGAGCGCGCAGGATCTCCTGCAGCCGGCAAATTCTGTTCGCGCCCGGCCTCTGATGTTGGAACTCGTGCGCAAGTCGCTCGATCATTTTCGCGAGGCGTTGGACTACACACTGGCGATTCCCGCGTTTTCAGTGCGTTTGCGCCTCGCCTGCTTGTGGCCGATTCTGATCGGCCTGGACACGCTGCTGTTGCTGGTGGATAACGATGCCTGGCTCGACCCGGCGAAAGTCTCCAAGGTGCGGCGCAATCAGGTGTATCAGATCATCGCCTCATCGCTACTTCTGGTGCCTTCGAATGGGCTGGTGCGCAAGTCGGTTGAAACGCGGATCAAGCAGATTGAAGCTCGCCTTTGAGCGCCTGCTTCGCTATACGAATCAGTTTGCTGCGTGGCGTGCGAACCTGATTGCACCAGCAGTGCCCCAACGGATAGCGTGTTGGCGTGTAGCCTGCGTGCCGTGTACGCGCAGTGTGGGCAAGCGTACTGAATAAAAGCGCCGTGGGCCGTAGTTTGGCGGACAAACCTCTTTGTCCGATTCCAGACTCCCATGGCGCCCACCGGCAAACAGCATTGCGACACGTTGGATCTGATCCGCGCGCTGGCGGCAGGCGCGGTGTGCATCAGCCATTTGCGCAATCTGATGTTCGTCGACTACCGCGCGAATGCCGGTATCGGACTCGCGGGCAAGGCGTTCTATTTCATCAGTAACTACGGCCACACCGCGGTGATCGTTTTCTTCCTGCTGAGCGGCTATTTCGTTGGCGGTTCGGTGCTGCGGCAGGTCGAGACGGGAACATGGAGCTGGCAGCGCTATCTCACCGAACGCATGTCGCGGCTCTGGATCGTGCTGATCCCGGCCTTGCTGCTGACGCTGTTCTGGGACCGCATGGGCATCGCGCTTGCCGGTGGGCCTCTTTATCTTGGAACCGAGGGCACGTTCGATCAGCAGATCAACGTCGCCTCGCATCTTGGGCGGGCGACGCTGCTATGCAATCTCGCCTTCCTGCAGACGCTCGCGTGCGGCACGTACGGCTCAAACGGACCGCTATGGAGCCTCGCCAACGAGTTCTGGTACTACATGTGGTTTCCCGCCTGTTATGTACTGCTGCGCCGGCGCCGCGGATTCAGCGCAATCGTCGCGGGTGTGCTCGCGCTGGGTACGATGGTCGCGTTTCCGTCGCTCCTGAACGGGTTCGGATTGTGGATGCTTGGCGTCGTACTTGTGTTGCTTGAAAAGCGCTTTCCGGCGCGCAGCGCACGGACGGGTTTGCCATGGTTCACGCTCGCCAGCGGGACAGTTTTTCTTGCGGCGCTGGTGCTGACGCGCATGTTCTTGTTGAGTAACGACTGGATTGTCGGTGTGCCATGTTTCGTGTTCCTGCGTTGCATACTTTGGGAAAACGTCCGACTGCGTCCCGCGCCGCTGTCGCGTATCGCGGTTCTCTTTTCCGGATTTTCCTATTCGCTGTATCTGACGCACTTCTCGTTCATTCTGTTTGTCGCGGCGGTCGTGGTCGGGCAGCGCATCCAGTTCGACGGCCGGGGCGCGCTGGTGTTCGTGACCATGCTGGTTGTCTGCTATGTGTACGCGTTCGCGGTGTACCTGCTGTTCGAGCAGAATACGAAACGCGTGCAACGTGGCATCCGGCAGTTCCGCCTTCTACGAGCCAAGCCCGATCCAGCCACGCCCCATAGCTGAATAAGGTGGCATGACCGGTTGATTTATTCGGCATCATTGAATAGCCGCCAATCGGGAAACCCCTAGCATCCTGCATCGATGGTTCGCGTTAGTCTCTTCAAAAGAGGAGACGATTCATGAGACAAGCGTTCAATATTGCAGTGGTGTTGTTGCTTGGTTATTTGATGGCGGATAGGGCGCTGATGCGCGCGCAAGCCGGAGAGATGGGGACAATTACGTGCCACCAGGGCGCGGAACTGGTCAAGTCGAATGCGTTGAAGAAAGGCTTCGGTGACGCCGGGGCCAGCAGCCAGGGTGAAAATTTCCTGTCGAGCTGTCTCGTCACGGGGCGTGGCCAGGTAGGCGATCTGATCGCCCGGGAATAACGCAGGCAGCCTGGTACCGCTGAGGCTCAGACCAGATGTAGCACGACATAAACAAAAAGCGCCCAGACCGTGAAGGTCCAGGCGAAGTCATCGGGAGCCCGATGACGGAGGTATCGAATACAGAACTGGCCCGCGATCGGGGATACTCGGTCGCGGGCCAGTTCGTTTGAATCAGAGCGTGCGGCTGTGTTGCTCGCTTGGGCGGCCGATCAGGGCAAACGGCGTGGCCTCAGCGGTTCGTTCCGCCGGGAAGCTTGTTCACTGGTCTGGTTGCGAGCTGAGATGTCAGCCTGGTTGCCAGCTTAGTTGCCGAAGTAAACCGACTTCGGACCGTTCGCCTGAACCGGGTGGCCCGACTGCGACGAGCCATTCACCGCACCGCCGTAACTGCTTTCTGCGGCTTGGGCAGTGCCGTTTTGCTGGGCAACTCGGGCTTGCGCAGCCTGGATGTCAGCCGGATAGTACGGGTCGGAGCGGCCCGGCTGGTAGCCGGCCTTTTCGAGTTGAATCAGTTGCGCGCGGACCTCGGCGCGGGTCACGGGCTGGTTGGACTGCGCAAACGAGGCAACAGGAGCGGCCAGCACAGCGGCGATAACAACAGCTTGAATGAGCGATTTCATGATGAACTACCTCCAGTTCGGTCTTTATCTTGCTACGAGCAGTGTTGTTCGCAGTCAGTGATTGCATTGTAGTTTTGCGATCTGACCGGAGTAATCATCGAATCAGGTAAAGTTTGTTGCGGGATTTGAGATAAAAGAAGAGTGCTTTGTTTGATGGGCCCTTGTGCGCAACGTGAAAAAAAGGGCGCCGACGGCGCCCTTTCTCCCTTTACGACCTGACGGTCAACTCAAACCGCAGCGGGCCGCCACTTCAACAGCCGCTGTTCGACCGTCGTCAACAGATAGTCGGCAGCCAGCGCGACCACGGCCAACACGATCATTGCAGCAAACACACCGCTTGCATTGAACGCGCCTTGCGCAGTGGAGATCAGCAGACCGATACCTTGCTTCGAGCCGAGGAACTCGCCCACCACCGCACCGACTAGCGCAAAGCCGAAGCTCACGTGCAAGCTGGCAAGAATCCAGCTCAACGCCGACGGAATCACCACCGAAGTCGTCACCTGACGGCGCGACGCACCGAGAATCTGCGCATTCGCGATCATGTAGCGGTCCGCTTCACGCACGCCCTGGAACGCATTGGCGAACACGACGAAGAACACCATCACCACTGCCAGCGCCACCTTCGAAGCCATCCCAAGACCGAGCGAAATCACGAAGATCGAGCCGAGCACCACGCGCGGAATCGAATTGGCGATCTTGATGTAGAGGCTGAACACATCGGAGAGCAACTTGTTGCGGCCGAGCACGATGCCGCAGAACACGCCCGCCACTGAACCGATGATGAAGCCAAGACCGGTTTCTTCCAGCGTGACCCAGACCTGCGTAAGCAATGGACCTTGCGATGTGCCGTTCACGAACCAGTCGATGATCTGATTGAAAATCGCGGTCGGCATCGAGAAGAAGAACGGATCGATCCACTTCAGGCGCGCGGACAGTTCCCACCCGCCGAGCACAACCACCAGCACGATAATGCGCAGCGAGATCACCAGCGCATGGCGTTGCCGGATACGTTTTTGCGCGACGCGCTCGACCTGGGCGAGCGTCACGGGATCGATGCCCGAAGGCATCGTTTGTTGAGGGGTAGTAGACATATTTGCCGTTCCTTGATTAACCGATCTGCACTTCTTCGCGCAGGTCATGCCAGATGTCGCGCGAGATTTCGATGAAACGCGGGTCGTAGCGAACTTCCGATGTGACGCGCGGACGCGGCAGATCGATTTCGTACACTTTCTTCAGCGTGGCCGGGCGTGCCGTCAGCACGAACACACGGTCGGCAAGCGCAATCGCTTCTTCCAGATCGTGTGTGACGAACACCACCGAGCCGGCGCCACCCCACAGTTGCAGCAGTTCGTCCTGCATCAGCGTGCGCGTCTGCATGTCGAGCGCCGAGAAGGGCTCGTCCATCAGCAGAATTTCCGGCTTGTTGATGAAGGTTTGCGCCAGCGCCACGCGCTTTCTCATGCCGCCGGACAGTTGATGCGGATAGTGCTTGCCGAACTTGTCGAGGCCCACGCGGCGCAGCCATTCGTTGGCTTCGTCGTACGCGGCGGATTTCGAGCGGCCCCGATACAGCGGGCCGGCCGCCACGTTGTCGATGACCGAGCGCCATGGAAACACGGCGTCGGCCTGAAACACGAAGCCGATGCGCGGATCGATGCCGTCCACCGGCGCGCCCATTACGCGCACTTCGCCGGTGGTCGGCTTCAGCAAGCCGGTGATCATGCTGAGCGTGGTCGATTTGCCGCAACCCGTCGGGCCGACAACCGCGACGAACTCGCCGCGTGCCACCGACATGCTGAAGTCGCGCAACGCGATCGTCGCTTTGCCATCCGGGGAGATGAAACGGCACGATACGTTGCGCATCTCGATGGCGGGCGTATCGCGTGACATAGGTTGATTCATCGGCTGGTGCCTCGCAGTTCTCTTGATGTTGAAAGGGGGTTGCTTCGAGGGCGTTGCTTCGAGAGCGTTATTTCGCGGCAGTCTTGACCGCTGCCGACACGTAGTCGTTGCTGTAGGTCTTGGCGAGGTCGATATGCTTACCCTTCACCGAAGGATTGAACGCCGACAGCACCTTCAGGACAGTGTCCGGGCCGTCGGCGGGCATCTTGCCGTCCTTCGTGAACATCGGCAGCGACGCCTTCAGCGCGCCGACGTACAGGTCCTTGTTGTTGCCGTAGTAGTCCTTCGGCATCTTCGCGGCGATCTCTTCCGCGCTATGCGTCGCGATGAAGTTCAGCGTCTTCGCGAATGCGTGTGAGAGCTTCGTGGCGTCGTCCTTGTGCGACTCGGCCCATGCGCGCTGCACGTAGAAGCTCGAAGCCGGGTACGTGCCGCCGAGCGCGGCGCGGGTGCCTTCCAGCGTGCGCATATCGACCAGCACCTTGGCGTCGCCGGTCTTCAGCAACTGCGAGACGGTCGGCTCGGTGGTCATGCCCGCGTCGATACGGTTCTGCTTGATGGCGGCGATAAAGCTGTTGTCCGCGCCAACTGGCAGCAGCGTGTATTGCGTGGACGGCACGCCCGCGCGTTGCGCGAGGTATTGCGTGAGAAAGCTGGTCGACGAGCCGAGGCCGGTCACGCCCAGCGTCTTGCCCTTCACGTCCGCCATGCTCTTTAGCGTTTCGGACGCCTTGGTGGAGACCATTTCCACTTCACCCGGCACCTGGCCGAAAATCACCAGCGCCTGGACTTCCTTGCCCTTGCTCTGCAAGTCGATGGTGTGATCGTAGAAGCCCACCACGCCTTGCACCGCGCCCGCGAGCAGTTCGTTTTCCGCGTCCACGCCGGCCGGTTGCGAGAGGATTTCGACGTCGAGGCCTTCGTCCTTGAAGTAGCCGAGCTGCTCGGTGAGCTTGGCCGGCAGATAGATGATCTTGGTGGCGCCGCCGACCATGATCGTCAGCTTCTCCGCATGAGCCGCGGCCGAAGCGGCGGCAAGGGTAAACGCAACACCTGACACGGCGGCAATCTGGCGTAAGGTACGCATGAAGCAGTCTCCTGAGGTTTAGTCGTCGCCCTGTGTGGATGCGGCGCTTTCTGGATGAATGAGGGCGATTATAGAAATCTGAAACCTTCTGGCAGCTTTCGGGGCGGTGGGCAAATCATGGGTGTTAACCCGAGAATCCACCGCAATCTCGCGGCCACCCCCTGGCAAACCCCATAACGTGGGCCACAAACCACGCAAGCCGCGCGCAAAGCCCTTGTTTTACGGCACAATCGGCGTCCTGACTTTTGCCGCGCATTGAATTGCCTATTTCGCCGTTCTCCCCATGAAGCTGCTGCTCATCGAAGACAACCCCACGCTGGCGCACTGGCTCGCGAAGATGCTGGAGCAGGAGGCGTTCGCGCTCGACGCGGTGCAGGACGGCGACGCCGCCGACCGTTTGCTGCGCACCAATCACTACGACGTGATCCTGCTCGACCTGAATCTGCCGAAGCTGTCGGGCAAGAACGTGCTGCGCCGTTTGCGCCAGCGCGGTGACGCCACGCCCGTGCTGATCCTGACGGCGAGCGGTTCGATCGACGAAAAAGTGGAACTGCTTGGCGCCGGCGCGGACGATTACCTGGTCAAGCCTTTCGAAGTACGCGAGCTGATCGCGCGCATCAAGGTGGCGATCCGCCGCCAGTCGCCCTCGAAGGCGAGCGAGGTGGTGTGCGGCGATCTCGCGTTCGACATCGACACGCGCCAGTTCACGCTGAAGGGCGCGCCGCTGAACGTGACGCCGCGCGAGCGCTCGGTGCTCGAAACGCTGATCCTGCGTTTGGGCAAGACGGTCACCAAGCCCGCGCTGGTCGACGCGATCTTCACGCTCGCGGACGAGCCGAGCGAGGATGCAGTCGAAATCTACATTTCGCGGCTGCGCAAGAAGCTCGACGGCAGTTCGGCGGCGATCGTCACGTTGCGTGGGCTGGGTTACCTGCTACGCAAGAAAGAAGATGACCAATAGCCTGCGCATGCGCCTGCTGTGGTGGCTGCTGGTGCCACTCGCGTTGTACGTGTTCGTCACCGGCAAGGCAGAGTATGACAACGCGCGGCGCACGGCGGACCTGGTGCAGGACAACCAACTTATCTCATCGGCGCGGATGATCGCCGGTGAAGTGGAATGGGTGGATGGTTTTCTGCGCGTGGACGTGCCACCCGCCGCGCTTGAAGTGTTCGTGTCGCCGTATCGCGATCAGGTGTTTTACAGCGTGCGGGTCGACGATGGCCGGCTGCTGGCGGGTACGCCGGATTTTCCGCAGCGCGCGGCGCCCTCGCCCGACACGGACGATCACTACGACACTGAACTCCATGGCCAGCCCGTGCGCGCGGTCGGCCTCGTGCGCCTGATGTACGACAACGGCGCGACACGCCGCGTACGGGTGACAGTGGGCAAGACGGTGCGCTCGCGCGATGCGATGGCGCAGCAATTGTGGCAACCGCAACTTGTGCGGCAGATCGAGATGATCGTGCTGGCGGTCGCGCTGGCCTGCATCGGCCTCACCTTCGAATTGCGGCCGCTGATGAAAGTGAAGGAAGAGGTCGCCGACCGCGATCCCATGCAACTCGAACCGATTCGCGTCGAGCGCCTGCATACGGAGTTGCGGCCGATCGTCGAAGCGATCAATCAATGTATCGCGCGGCTCGGCGTACAGGTAGCCGCGCAACGGCGTTTTATCGCCGACGCCGCGCACCAGTTGCGCACGCCGCTCACGTTGCTCGGCACGCAGTTGCAGTTCGCGCGCCAGCAGGACGGCCTGAATCCCGCGCTCGACGAGGCGCTCGCCGCGATGCACCGCAGTAATCGTTCGATGGTCGGGCTCACTAACAAGCTGCTGTTGCTCGCGCAGGCCGAGGCCGCCGACAACAAGCAACTGGCGGTGGAAACGGTCGATCTGGTGCCGCTGGCGATGGAAGTGGTGGAGGATCTGGCGTTGCTCGCGCAAGCCCGGGATATCGATCTGGGCGCGGAACTGAACGGCTCCGCGCCGGTGGCAGGGCATCGCGGCCTGCTGCAGGCGTTGATCGCCAACCTCGCGGAGAACGCGATCCGCTATACCGGCAGTGGCGGCCACGTCACGGTGGCGGTCAGCGCAGAAGCCGATACGATCACCGTGGCGGTGCTGGACGACGGTCCAGGCATTCCCGCCGAGTCGCGCAGTCGCGTGTTCGAGCCGTTCTTTCGGGCGTCGACAGATACTGAAGGAACCGGGTTGGGTCTCGCCATCGTGCGCGAAATCGCGGACGCGCATCACGGGGAGATCGTGCTCAAGCCGGGCGAAGGCGGCAAAGGCGTGCACGTGACCGTCTCGTTTCCGCGCGCGCCGATGGAAGGACCTTCGCCCGTTTGAATCAAGCCCTTTAAATCGGCGGCTTTACAGGTAGTTGGGACAAACCCGCAATCGGCACAGGAAACGCGTGTTCGAAAGCTTACAGAAGGATTTGTACCGCTAGAATTTTGGGCAGGCGATTCATCGAACGCCCACCGCGCACGTGGGATATAGCGGAGACAGTCAGCAGAAAGGAACGACGAATCGTGTTTTCAGGCAGTTTGCGCGGACGCTTGCTGTGGTGGCTCTTGCTGCCACTGGCGGCGTTCGTTTCCATTTCCGGCATGATTTCGTATCGCAACGCGCAGACCACGGCCGACCTGGTTCAGGATAACGCGTTGCTATCGTCGATACGCATCATTGGCGAGGACATCGATTGGGATAACGGCCACGTGTCGGTCCAGATTCCGCCGGCCGCGCTCGAGCTGTTCGAGTCGCCGGAACAGGACAGTGTGTTCTATCGCGTCGAAGCGAGCGGCCACCGCCTGCTGGCCGGCAGTCCCGAGTTACCGGTGCCGCGCGGCGTGAGCGACGTCCCCATGCTGTACTCCACCCATCTCGAGGACGGCCGTGCCGTGCGCGCCGCTACCTACGTGCGGCAGCTATACGACTCGGGCCGCACCGAAGAAGTCGTCGTAACGGTTGCAAAAACGGAAGGTTCGCGCGACGCCATGGTGTGGCGCCTGTTGCGGCCGCAACTGTTCGGCGAGGTGCTCACGCTGGTGCTCGCGATGGTGTTCGTCTATCTCGGGCTGACTTTCGAATTGCGGCCGCTGATGAAGGTGAAAGACGACGTCGCCGATCGTAACGCGTCGCAACTTGAACCGATACGCGTGGCGCGCTTGCATGTCGAATTGACGCCTATCGTCGAAGCGATCAACCAGTGCATCGCGCGCATGGGCCAGCAGGCCGCGACGCAGCGGCAATTCATCTCCGACGCGGCGCATCAGTTGCGTACGCCGCTCGCGCTGCTGGTGGCGCAGATCCAGTTCGCGCGGCAGCGTGAGAATCGGGACGTGCCGCTCAGCGAAGCACTGGCCGGCATGCATAAAAGCAGCCGCAAGCTGACCACGTTGACCAACAAGCTGTTGCTGCTCGCTCAGGCCGAGTCCGCCGCGCCCTCCAATACGCGCGAACGGGTCGATCTGAGCGCGTTGATCGCGGGTGTGCTCGAGGAGTTGATCGCTTTCGCGCAGTCGCGTGAAATCGATCTGGGCGCTGAGTTGGAAGACGGCCTATTCGTGACCGGCGACGAGGCGCTGACCGCGGCGCTGGTGACCAATCTCGTCGACAACGCGCTGCGCTATACGCAACCCGGTGGCCGCGTCACCGTGCATACGCAGCGCGGTAATGACAGGGCGATCGTGCGGGTGATCGACAATGGGCCGGGTATCAAAGCCGAAGCGAGGGTGCGTGTGTTCGAGCGTTTCTATCGCGCGTCGAACCATGCTGACGGAACCGGCCTCGGCTTGCCGATCGTGCGCGAGATCGCCCGCCGGCAAGGCGGCACGGTTACGCTCGAGCCGGGAGAGGGCGGTGTCGGCCTCGTCGCCACCGTCGAGATGCGACTATGGTCGGCGGCGGTTTGATGCGTCGCCAAATCAGGGGAAACCGATGAAACTGCTGCTCGTTGAAGACGACGCTGACCTCGCGCGCTGGGTGATGAACCTGATGCAGGTCGAGAATTTCGTGGTTGACTGGGCGCAGGACGGCGAGCGGGCGGAGACGCTGCTCGGCGTGCAGTGCTACGACGCGGTGCTGCTCGATCTGCGCTTGCCGGGCATTGGCGGCAAGGACGTGCTGGCGCGTCTGCGCCGCAAACGCGACAACGTGCCGGTGCTGATGCTCACCGCCAACGGTTCGACTGACGACAAAGTAGCCTGCTTCTCGGCCGGCGCGGACGACTACGTCGTCAAACCTTTCGACGCGCGCGAGCTGGTGGCGCGCATCAAGGCGCTGATCCGCCGTCAGGCGGCGGGCGATAAGGGCCAGTCGATCGACTGCGGCGATCTGCGCTATCTGTTCGATTCCCGTGAATTCGTCCTGCAAAACGAGCCCTTGCCGTTACGGCGGCGCGAACACGCCATCCTCGAAACGCTGATGCTGAAGCAGGGCAAGACCGTCTCGAAGTCCACCCTGATGGACAAGGTCTTCACGCTCGACGACGAACCCAGCGCCGATGCCATCGACATTTACATTCACCGCTTGCGCAAGCACCTGGCGAGCTCCAGCGCGAAGATCATGACCTTGCGCGGGCTTGGCTACATTCTGCGCGAAGAAGTGTCGTGCGAAGCTTTTGCCGAGTCGCTATAGCGCATCAGAGCAATCCTTAAGGATTTCTTGAGGATCGTTCAAGACGCCTCTCGACCACCCGCGATTCGCGCCGTTTCATTGGCACCTTCCATAAGGCTTTCATAAGGTTCCCCATTGCATTATTCGCCGCATCGAGCGAGCGCAAGCGCGCCTGCTCGCAACGTCGAATTAAATGCCTATTGATGGGAGAACCCGCTTGCTAGAGACCTCGACTTATCGCGTTGCGGAGATGCGCAACAAAGTGCCCGAGGCAACACTTGTCTTCTGGGCAATCAAGATCATGGCGACCACCGTCGGCGAGACCGGCGCGGACTATCTGGCCGTGCACGTGGGGCTCGGCACCGCGCTCACCGGCGGGATGATGCTCGCGTTGCTGATTGCCGCATTGGCCGTGCAGCGTCGCATGCGCAAGTACGTGCCGTGGATTTACTGGCTGACCGTGGTGCTGGTCAGCGTGGTCGGCACGCAGATTACCGATGCACTGACCGACAAGCTCGGCATCAGCCTCTATGCCAGCACGATCGCGTTTGCCCTCGCGCTGGCCGTGGTGTTCGCGCTCTGGTATCGCAGTGAGCGGACACTGTCGATTCACACCATCTACACGACGCGGCGGGAGCTTTTCTATTGGGCCGCAGTGTTGTTCACCTTCGCGCTGGGCACTGCGGCCGGCGATCTCGCGACAGAAGCGCTGGGGCTCGGCTTCATGATCGGCGTGGTGGCATTCAGCGCGCTAATCGCATTGGTGTGCGCCATCTACTACGTCGGCGGGAATCCGGTGCTGACTTTCTGGCTTGCCTACATTCTGACGCGGCCGTTGGGCGCCTCGTTCGGCGATCTGCTTTCGCAGTCCCGCACATACGGTGGTATCGGTCTCGGCACGATCAATACGAGCGTGCTCTTTCTGAGTGCCATCGTCCTGCTGGTCATCTTCGCGAGTGCAGTCGAACAGCGGTCCACACGCACTATCGCCGCACGTGAACCTTGAGCACGTGTCGCTCGACAAGTCGTAGATGTAGCCCTTTTTCAATCGTATGTCGAATCAAACGGAAGAGAACAATCATGAACCAACGCACGCTCAACAAAGCCGTCATCGCTTCTTTCATTGCCCTCTCCGCCATCAGCTTCGGGCATCGCGAGGCGGGTGGGGTCGGCTTTCCCTCGGCCGAGGCAGCCGAGCCTGTCAAGGCGTCGAAGCTCGGCGACCTCTCGCCGTTCCGCAAGATCGCCGCCGACACCGCGGTACTCGTCGGCCAGGGCAATCTCGCGGGCGGTAAGGCGCGCATCAAGGATCTGGAACTCGCCTGGGACGACGCCGAGCCTTCGCTGAAGCCTCGCGCCGCAACGGACTGGCACACCGTCGACAAAGCGATCGACCGCGCGCTGAGCGCGTTACGCGCCGGCACGCCGAACGCAGCGGAATGCAAGCAGGCGCTCGCTGATCTGCTGGCGGTGATGGATCGAATGAACGGGAAGGCCTGACGCGCTGACGGGCGCGAGCGATCAATGAAGCCGTCGGTGAAACATCTTTTCGCCTTTGAACCGGTACGGTATGCAAAACAAATATTACCGCTGATTCAGCAGGTCGAAAGCTCATGGTCGCACAAGGGCAGGCGTTCCTTCACCTGATCCAGAACGCCCGTTTTTTTCCAGGCCATGTACCGAAGATAACAAGTCTGTTGCGGCGGAAAAGTCGCCGGCAGCCTGTGCCACTTTTCTTTCGTCTGCTGCACCCAGAGTATCGCGTTGAGGATCTCGCGATCGCTGCGACGGGGTCGCCCGCGACCGGACGAAACCTCGGGAAAAAGACTCTGAACACGCGCCCAATCGGCGTCGGTGAGGGGGATCTGAAGCATCTGCCGCCTTGAATGACTGTGTGGGGAATGCGCAGTCGTTGCATGCTGCGTTTGCTGCCGATACTAGTAAATCTTTTTTTCTCGGTCAAATTTTATTGTTGCAGTGCGATGCCTCATTCATTGCTTGTTGTTTAGCGATCTTATTCACTATGCATGACACGGTTTCCCCGTTTGAAACGATGGACTTGTGGTAGTCGCCGCGTTCAACGCCCTGTGCGATGGTCCCGTAACGTTGATGCGAAACGCTACGTAACATCGGCGTTCATACAAACGTTTGGCGATTGAAATTGCGCCTCGACAGGTTTGATCGGATGGTCGTAAACCATTGATCAGTAGGGCTTGCCGGCCATGGTCGCTGATAGGTCGCGCAGTGAACGTGCCACTTGGCACGACATGTGCGTGCTTTAGCTAGGTTAATAAATTGCGCCTACGCCATGCTATCGCTCGACTATGAAAAGCCTGTATCGCTCGCAACTACGTTCGGCACACGTACCGCTTGTGTCGAACAAACCGATTGGAACGACTCGCGCGACGATTCCATGGCGCTGAGCGAACTCGAAAGCCGCGTCCGCCAAGGTCTGCGCTCGGGTGAGTTTCATCTCGTGTTTCAGGGGGCTTATCGCGCGGCAGGCGGCGCGCTGGCGCGCCTCGAAGCGCAGGTTCGATGGACGCATCCCGACTACGGGCTGCTGCTTCCCGGCATTTTCATGATGCCGCTCGAACACCCGCAGGTCGCGCTGGAGATGGCCTTGTTCGTCGTCGACGGCGTGTGCCGTGAACTGCGCGACTGCCTCTCGTCGAAGATGGCGCTGCTGCCGGTCGCGATCACGGTGCCGGCGCAAGTAGCCGTGCTCGAATCGTTTGCCGACGACCTCACGCGCATCGCGCGATCGTATGGCGTGCCGGGCAACCTGCTTGAAATCGAAGTGCCCGATAGCGCAGACGCAGCACGTCTGCTGTCTTTGCGTACCTTGACGGCCGACCTTCGGTCTGCGGGAACCGGCATCTCGCTGGGCAAGTGGGGCAACGGCGCGTCTTCGCTCGCACTGCTCGGCGCACTCGACGTGGACACCGTCACGATCGCGCCTGAGTTGATGGCAGCGCTTCCACGCGATCCTCGTGCCTGCGTGGTGATGTCGGCGTTACTGGATCTGCTTCACGCGCTTGACGTGCAGGTCGTGGTGAATGGTGTGGAGACCAAAGCACAGTTGCAATGGTTGAGCGAGTCATGGCCAGAAGCGTTAGTGCAAGGCTTCCTGTTCTCTCGCCCGAAGGCCGGGCTGGCGAATGTGCTGGCGCCAAGCCGCGACTCGTGACCACGGCAGAGGACGTTACGTAACGTCCTGCGTGCGATGTCGTTGAGGCGAGCACCCACTCGCGGAAAATCGGCAACGGGCGCTATCGTCTGCTTCCACCGGCGACTGCTTGCCGGTGGTCAAAGAAGCTCATCGTCATCGTCACGCCGCTGAAGAATGGTGCGCTGCAATAGACGCACTTGACCGCATTCATAGCATAAACATCTTATTGAAACGCACGTGTGATCCTGGCGAACAGCCCGTTCCGCGCGATCCATTCTGCGTAGGCGCGATAGTCGGGATCGTTCATCAGGTGCCGCTCCTCGGTTTTGGCGCGCATGAAATACAGCAGATTGACGCACGCCAGCGCGAAGCAGTGCGTGAGCGCGACTTGCCAGCCCATGGGTTCGATGAACGGCACCGAGACCATCCAGAACGAGAGATTCTTCGTGATGTAGGCGGGATGCTTCGTGAAGCGATAAGGGCCCGACGTGATGATGCCGCGATTGGTCAAGTTCGAAAATCGCAATCCGAATGCGATGGTGGAAAGCGCGTAGCAGAAGACCAGGGCGATAATCACGGTGCCCCAGATGATTCGGACAATGGGCACGGATATCAGCCAGTTGTCCCAGAACATCGCGCCCTGGTAGTGCATGTACTGGGCCGAGATCAGCGACCAGAACGGCTGATAACAGAGAAGTGCAACCAGCCAGCCGAGCGTGGTCGGCTCCGCGCTGCGCACGTGAGTATCGAGAATGCGCAACGTGCACAGATAACCTACCGTGCCGAACATCAGGTCCATCGTGAAGGACAGGTCGTACATGAACCTGAACGTCGCCAGCGAGAACGGCGCGTTCATGGCGGTCGCAAGCGATGCGCCGATATGGTCCGCATCGGTGGAAAGATAGGTGATCATCAGCGGCAGGAAGAACGCTTTCACCATCCAGCCGGCGAGCATTTCACGCACGGGCTTCCAGTTGCCTGGGCGTTGCCCGAGGAATACGAGGCGGCTCCACAACATATAGGCATCGTCGACTTCGCGTTGACGCCTGTCCATCCACGCAAAGTAAAACGGCGCGGCCACGATCAGATACGGTGCGAGCGTGAGGATCAGAGACCAGAAGGGGTTATAGAACGTGCCGTGATACTCGGGCAAGAGCCAGTAGAGCACACCGATGCCGACATACACGGAAGCCAGCGCGGCAAGACGCAAACTCACACGCGCGACACTGAGCGGCCGAACCGCCTGACCGGTCAGTCCGGCGCTTGGGCGTAGATACACGCGTGCGACGAACAGCTCGTATAGGGCGATCGTCGCGATGATCGCGAGACAGGCGGCAGTGCTGCGGCGCGCGCCATCCAGCGCGGTACTGTCGCGTAGCAGCCAGAGCGTTAGAAGGCCGACGGCGATGCCAAGCAGGCCGACGGAAAACGGCGTCGCCGAACGCGGCGGCTGCTCCTGCACGTGCGCTACGTTATCCAGAGTGGAGTTCATGTCATCCTCGTAGTCATGACATAGATAGCGGCCGGGCTTCTGATTTTTTAAGTCCCGACCGCTGTGCTGATTACCGCTTATTTACCTGCGACACCACCCAGCAATCCGGTGACGAGGTTCGTCACCGGCGCCAGCGGATTCGTGCTGGTCGAACCGCTCCCCGCACTGCCCGCGTTGCCGGTCAGGCCGGTCACGAGGCCCGTGACCGGCGCGAGCGGCGAGGCCTTACCGGATGATGCCCCACTCAGCGTCGAAGTCAGCGCTGTCACGAGACCGGTGACGGGCGCGAGCGGTGAGTTTTGGCCCGCGGCGCCACCCAGCGTCGAGGTCAACGACGTGACGAGACCCGTGACCGGTGCGAGCGGACCGCCGGCGCCTGAAGTGCCGCCGAGCGAACCCAGGTTGCCGAGAAGTCCGGTGACCGGCGCGAGCGGACTGCCGGCGCCAGAGGTGCCGCCGAGCGAACCCAGGCCGCCGAGGAGTCCGGTGATCGGCGCGAGCGGATTACCGCTGCTGCCGGTCCCACCGAGCGAACCGAGGTTGCCGATCAGGCCGGTCAGCGGCGGGATGCTAAGGCCGCTACCCGATCCACCCAGTCCGCCAAGCGGGCCCAGCAGGCCGGCGATCGGCGCCAACGGGTTGGTCGTCGCGCCCGTTAGCAGTCCGCCTGCGCTCGTGACCGTGTTGCCAAGCTGACTCACTACGCCGCCGACGTCTTTACCCACCTGATTACCCGTCGCGCCGGACACTTGCTGACCGGCCGAATCGAGTCCGTTGCCGATGGTGCCCAGCAAGCCGTTGAGCGGCGCGCCGAGGCCCGTGGTGTTGCCGATGGTCTGCGTCGTATTCGAGACGGCGAGGGTGATCGGGTTGATAACCGTGCTCAGTTGGGTTTCGACCTGTTGAACCGGCGCGCTGGTCAGCGCCGAGTTCAATCCCGAGCCAACTTTGACGACGCCGTCACCCACGCCGCCGACAACGGTACCCAAGGTCGACGTAACGGGTGCGAGCGGCGCAAGAGGCCCGGTTCCGAGACTCGTCACGACACCGCCGACCGCGGTAACGGCAGCGCCTGCATTGGTAACGAGACCCGATGTGGAGGTCAGGATCGGGCCAAGCGGATTGGTCGAACTGCCCAGCGTGCCCAGACCTGTGGCCACGCCGTTGCCGAGCACGTTGACGCCGTTGCCGAGATCGGTGATGGCGGCGCC
The DNA here is from genome assembly GCF_030511745.1 of Paraburkholderia sp. SECH4. Taxonomy (NCBI): domain Bacteria; kingdom Pseudomonadati; phylum Pseudomonadota; class Betaproteobacteria; order Burkholderiales; family Burkholderiaceae; genus Paraburkholderia; species Paraburkholderia sp. SECH4. The sequence continues at coordinate 114,224 of NZ_JALOCP010000009.1, read as the reverse complement.
GAGATTCGCAGTCGTTGCGCCGTTGACGCCGGGGACTGAGGTGCCTGTGATCGTGGAACCCGTGTCGGCGATACCCGTGCCCACGGCAGTGATGACGTTACTGACTTGGGTGACGACGGTGCCGAGAGGGGTCGAGGAGGCGCCCGAGCTGCTGGAGCTGCTAGAACTGCTGGTACCGGAGCTGCTGGTGCCAGAGCTGGAACCAGAACTGGAGCCGGAGCTTGAACCCGAGCTGCCCGAAGTGCCGCCTAGTCCACCGCCACCAAGCCCGCTGGGCGTGTTAAGGGTCGATCCACAACCGTAGAGCGCGAGTAATGTAAATGTCGCGACAGCGATGGCTGTCCGACCGGTGAATTTTTGCATGATGTCCCCGTTGAACGACTATTGGCGGGGTTGACACTGCAAGTTGCGCGCCAAATGCGAGTTATGGCTTCATCTCGGTGATTCAGCGTATATATGGTTGAAGATATTATGATATGAAGAATTTACCGCACCAAAAACACGATTCAGCCTGAAGTGGCTGCACCGTGTTCCACGTACATGCTACGTAACGCGTCCGGCGGGCGTAACGGCGCGGAGCCGCCGCCAAACACCGCAGCGATTCCCGCCCTCAATTACGCCCTTCGCCGATTAAAACGCAGCGGTATAGATCGCTAACGCATCGGCCTCAGTAACGGGCCGGGGGTTGTTCACCAGAAGCCGCGTTTGCAGCATCGCGTCGCTCGCCATCCGTTCGAGTCCGCTACGTTCGATGCCGACATCGCGCAACCGGGCCGGAATCGCGGTCGCGGCAATCATCTGTTCGAGCCGTTCGATCAACGCCTGCGTCCTGTTTTCGGCACTGCCCGTGATACCCGGCACGACCACGTCCGCGAGTTCCGCGTACAGATGCGCCGCCGCCTCGGCGTTGAACCGCAACACGTGCGGCAGCACAAGCGCATTCGAAAGACCGTGCGGGACGTGATAAATGCCACCGATCGGATACGCGAGCGCATGCACCGCGGCCACCGGTGAATTGGCGAACGCCTGGCCGGCGAACGCCGCGCCAAGCAGCATCGCTTCGCGTGCCGCGCGATTCTGGCCGTTCTCGCATGCGGGCAACAGATTGCGTGACAGAAGTTCGAGCGCCTTCACCGCCAGCATGTCGGACACCGGGTTTTTCAAATGCGCGGACGTGTACGCCTCGACCGCGTGAACCATCGCGTCGACGCCGGTTGCCGCGGTCGCGGCAACCGGCAGCCCGAGCGTGAGTTCCGCGTCGAGAATCGCCAGATCGGCGACCAGTTGCGGCGCGACCACCCCCATCTTCTTCGCCTCGCCCACCGTCACGATCGACACGGCCGTGACTTCGGAGCCGGTGCCTGCCGTGGTCGGCATCTGCACGAGCGGCAAACGCGACCCGGTGATCTTGTTCACGCCGTACATGTCGGTGAGCGCCTGCTCTTGTTGCGGAGCCAGCACGGCGATCAGCTTCGCCACGTCCATCGACGAACCGCCGCCGAGTCCCAGCACGATCTCAGCGCCGGCCTCACGCGCGCGCGACGTCGCCTCGAGCACGATGTGTTCGGGCGGATCGGCGATCACGTCGTCGATCACGGTGGCATTCCAGCCGTGTGCCGCGAGATCGGCGAGCGCCGGATTCAGTAGACCACTCTGGTGAAGAAACCCATCCGTCACCACGCACAGGCGTTTGAGCGACGGAAATTGCGCGCGCAGCAAAGCGCCGAGACGGCGCGCTGCGCCAAATTCGACGACCATCGTCGGCACTGTTTGAAACCGGAATGCGTTCATCGTGTTACCTGCGGGTCAGCACTAGCGATTGAACTTGCGGTCTTGCGCGCACAGATGCGAGCGCATCTGCGCAGGAATCAGTTGTACCAGATTCGGACCTCTTTGCTCCACTCACCCGACGGCGGCACCTGCTGCTGAATATCTATCGTTTAACCACGCGGCCGGCACGCACTCAGTTCATCAGACAAATCTATCGAAGCTGTAAGGTTATTCCAAATCTTGATTGAGAATGATTCGCGTTTACGATAGATTGGCACTCTTCCTTGAGAAATGCGGAGCGAATCTATGGCTGAGGTGCTCATCCGGCGAGAGCCTTCAACAGCGATACCGATGTCTGTTCTTAGCGTCGGCGTCGCCTGTCCTTCGGGTCCGCGCCGGGCGCACGGTCACGCTCGCGCTGTCGATTGGGAGAAGGACACGCTGCTCGACGTGCTGATCGCCAACCGGCCGATGCTCGTCAATCTGGCGCGCGGCTTCGTGGGTTGCGCGAGTCTCGCGGAGGACGTGGTGCACGACGTCTTTATCAAACTGGTCGACTTCCCGGATCAGGACGCCGTGCGGCAACCCGTGGCGTACGTGACCCGCATGGTGCGCAATGCATCGATCGACGCGTTCCGCCGTCAGAGCCTCGAAAACACGTATCACGCAGACGAAGACGACGGCCTGCACGTGCCTTCGCCGGAGCCTTCGCCCGAAGCGGCGCTGCTCGTGCGCGACACGCTGCGGCACGTCTACAACGCACTGGAGCAACTGCCGCCGCGCAGTCGCGCGGCGTTCGAGATGGTGCGCTTGCGCGAGGAAACGCTGCAAAGCACGGCGCGCGCGCTCGACGTCTCGCAAACGCTCGTGCATTTCATGGTGCGCGATGCCGAGAAGCATTGCGCCGATTGCCTCGACGCCTGCAATCGCGGCGTGGCCGGTCCCGCGTTCTGCAGCGGCCGCGCCCGCCGGCGGTAAAAAAACGCACGCATCAAACGTCAATTGAGTAGACGCGGCGTGCGAGCGAGATACCGCCGCCGCTGTTCCGGGGTAGTCCATCAGCAGTCTGCTGAGGCATCCTGACCATTCATCGACTGAGCCATTCATCATGACGCAAGCACAGCAAACCTCTTCCGCCGTAGCCGGCGAGGCGGACGATCTCGTCTATACGGTCGTCATCAACGACGAAGAGCAGTACTCGATCTGGCCGACCTTCCGTGCCGTGCCGGCCGGCTGGCGCGAAGTGGGCGTGAGTGGGCCGAAGGCCGTCTGCCTCACGCATATCGACACGGTGTGGACCGACATGCGTCCGGCCAGTTTGCGCCGTCACATGGACGAGGCTGCCTCGAAGGCGAGCGCAGCGTAATCGGGCCGGCCCGGATAAGCCCCGGGCCACGTCGCTTCTGCAAGAGGAATTCGCATGACCATGCTTTCGATACCGTTGCCCACGCTCGCCGACTTATCGATCGAGCCGGGACTGCCGACTGTCGTCTCGCCGCGTTCAGGCGCGGAGATTTCACTGGAAGAGGCGGTGACGCTGCTGCATGCGATCGCCGACGACACGCTCGAACGGGCCGGCGGCGTGCTGTTCACCGGTTTTCGCGTGGCTTCGATCGATGCCTTCCAAAGCTTTGCCGGTTCGTTCGGGCATCCGTTGATCGGCTATGAATTCGCCTCGACGCCGCGCAGTCAGGTGGAAGGCGCGGTGTACACGTCGACGGAATATCCGCCGCACCGCTCGATTCCTTTGCACAACGAGCAGTCGTACACGCGCGAATGGCCGCTGCGTATCTGGTTCCATTGCGCGCTTGCCGCACGCTCGGGTGGAGCGACACCGATTGCCGACAGCCGCGCGATCTATCGTGCACTCGACCCGGCGCTCGTCGCGCGCTTTGCGAAGCGCGAGCTGCTATACATACGCAACTTTGGGCAAGGACTCGATCTGCCTTGGGAACAGGCCTTTGGTTCGGACGACCCGAGCGTGGTCGAGCGGATTTGCCGCACGCGCGGCATCGCATGCGAATGGCGCGACAGCGACGACGGCGAACTGCTGCTGCGTACGCAAGAGCGCTGTCAGGCGGTAGCGCGCCATCCGCGCACCGGTGAGACGGTCTGGTTCAACCAGGCGAATCTGTTCCACCTCTCGTCGCTCGATGAAGACATGCAGGACGCGTTGATCGATTCGGTCGGGCTTGAAAACGTGCCGCGCAACGTCTATTACGGCGACGGCGAGCCGCTCGAAGCGGATGCGCTCGCGGAGATTCGCGGTGTGCTCGATCAGCAGCGCGTGGTGTTCCCATGGCTGACCGGCGACGTGCTGATGCTCGACAACATGCTGACGGCGCACGCGCGCGATCCGTTCGAAGGGCCGCGCAAAGTTGTCGTGGCGATGGCGCAGAGCTACAGCGAAGGCCACCAGCGGATGACCGGGCAATGACAAAAACGCAGGGAGCGGCACTCGCGGCGCATTCGCTGACGGTCGGCTACCGCGATCATGTCGTGCTCCACGGTCTGAACCTGACGATCGCGGCCGGTCGTGTCACCGCTTTGTGCGGACCGAACGGCTGCGGAAAAAGCACGCTGCTGCGCACGCTCGCCGGTTTGCAACCGGCGCTCTCCGGCAGTGTCGAAGTCGACGGCAAGCCGCTCGCTTCATACCGGCGACGCGCGCTGGCGCGCACGCTGACGATGCTCGCGCAATTCAACCAGATTCCGTCAGGATTGACCGTACGCGAGCTGGTCGCGTATGGCCGCTATGCGTATGGTGGCTGGCTGCGCGGACTTTCGCGCGCGGACCACGCGGCGATCGACGAAGCGCTCGTCACCAGCGGTCTCGCCGACGACGCCGCGCGCGACGTCGCCGCGCTCTCAGGCGGCGAACGCCAGCGAGCATGGATTGCGATGGCGCTCGCGCAGTGGGCGCCGATCGTGTTGCTCGACGAGCCGACCACTTACCTCGACATTCACCATCAACTGGACATTCTGCGCGAGTTGCGGCGCCTGAACCGCGAACGCGGCCTGACGATCGTCTGGGTGCTCCACGACCTGAACCAGGCGGCGGCCTACAGCGACGAAATCGTGCTGATGCGCGCGGGCCGCATCGTCGCCCACGGTTCGCCCGATGCGATGCTCGACCCGCGTCATCTGAACGAAACCTTTAGTGTGCCGATGCTCAAGATCGCGCATCCCCAGACGGGCGCGCCGATGTGCGTGCCGGCTTACGAGGGCGGCGCCGCGGATCGTGCCGGCGTTGAATTCAACACCGAAGCATTGAGTGATTCCGCAACCACGAGCAAGGACCTCGCCGCATGACGACGCTTGCAGCGCGCAAACGCCTGCGCCGTCACGAGTCCGCAATCGATGGCTGGCGCGCGCCCGTGAAAAGTCGCGCGGGGGTGATCGGTGGCGCGCTCGCCGCGTTGATCGTCGTGGTGGCCGCAATTCGTCTCGCGCCCGGTTTTCGCACATGGCTCGCCGCGCCCGCCGGCAGCGATGCCGCGCAACTCGCCGGCATTCTTTTGTTCGACCTGAGCGCGCCGCGCATCCTGGCGGCGTTGATCGCCGGCGGCTGCCTTGCTGTCGCAGGGACGTTGTTTCAGTCATTGACGCGCAATCCGCTGGCTTCACCCGATCTGCTTGGCATCACCGGCGGGGCGCAGCTCGGCTTGCTTGCTGCGATGCTGGTGCCGTCGCTGGCGGGCGTGGCGTCGGTGCCGCTGCTGTTCGTCTGCGGCCTCGTTGCCGCCGCATGCGTGTCCGCAGCCGCAGGCGGCTGGCGCGCGACGCCGTTGCGCCTCGTGCTTGCCGGCAGCGTCTGCATGCTGCTGTTCTCCGCGCTCACCACGCTGATTCTCGCGTTCTTCGAGCAAAGCATAGTTGGCGTGTCGCTGTGGGCGAGCGGCAGTCTCTATCAACCCGGCGCGTCGGGTCTGAAGATCGCGGCCGCCTGGCTCGTGTTGCCGCTCGTCGCGTTGCCGTTCGTGATCCGCCCGCTCGACCCGCTGGCGCTCGGCGACGACGCTGCTGCGGCAGCCGGCGTGCGCGTCGACGCTACGCGGCTCGCGGCGATGGTGGTGGCGGTCGGTTTCGCGAGCGTTGCGGTGAGCGTGGCGGGGCCGCTGTCGTATGTCGGTTTGATCGCGCCGAATCTGTTGCGCCAGGCGCGCGGCGCAAAGGCCTCGCGTCTGACCGTGCTCGTGCCGTTGTCCGCATTGGTCGGGGGCGCACTCGTGCTCGTCACCGACAGCGCGGTGCAGGCGCTCGATCTCGACGCGACCCTTTCGACCGGTGTGGCAATCGCTTTCGTCGGCACGCCGCTCATGCTGGCGATGATTCGCAGCGGCGCGGCGTGGTCGGGCGCGTTGCATGCCGGGCAGGACCGTCCCGCCGTGCGCGCCGGCACAAGCTTTGTGCGGATGCTCGATGCGTGGCCATGGCCGCTGACGGCGACGGTATTGATGATGTTCGGCATCCTGATCGTCTGTGCGGGTGCATCGTTCGGCCCGACCACGATCGGCTTGCATCGCTGGGTAGCCGTGTTCGATCAGCGCGACGAGCTCGCGCGCATGCTGCTCGACTTGCGCCTGCCGCGCCTCATCTGTGCGTTGCTGGCAGGAGCATTGCTGGCTGCGAGCGGGGTGCTGATGCAGAGCATTGTGCGCAATCCGCTTGCCGGCCCGGAAGTGCTGGGCGTAACGCAAGGCGCGGGCCTCGCCACGCTCGCGGCGCTTGTCGCGTGGCCGCTCGCAGGGCATTCGACGCTGGCCGCTGCCTCGCTTGCCGGCGGCGGCGTCACGCTGGCACTCACGCTGTTGCTCAATCGCCGGCATCGCTATGCACCGCTGGCAGTCGCGTTGACGGGCATCGTGATAGGCACGCTATGGACGACGCTGTCCCAATGGCTCATCACGCAGCAAAGCGTGCAACCCGCGCGTTTCGTGGTGTGGCTGGTCGGCGGCACCTACGGACGCAGTTGGGGCGAAGTGACGACGCTGTTGCCCTGGTGCTTGCTGGCACTCCCTGTGTTTGCGCTGCTGGCACGGCCGCTCGATCTGCTCGCACTGGGCGACGACCAGGCAGCAGCGCTCGGTTTGCCGATCGGCGTGCTGCGTCCTCTGGTGCTGACCGTGGCGACGCTGGCTGCGTGTGCCGCGGTGGCCGCGGTCGGGCCGGTAGGCTTTATCGGTTTGATGGCGCCACATCTTGCATCGATGCTGGGGGCGCGTGCGCATCGCACGCGTCTGTGGCTCGCGGCCGCATGCGGTGCGCTGGTGTTGGTGGTCGCCGATATTGCGGCTCGCACACTGCTGGCGCCGCGCGAAATTCCTGCGGGCGTGCTGACAGCCTTGATCGGCGCGCCTTATCTGCTTGCGTTGCTGATCGTGGAGGCTCGGCGCGAGAAGCGGGGCAAGCGGTGATAGAGCAACGAGGTCATGCGTCGGCGATCGCAAGCAGCCACGATGCGAACGCGAGCTTGCCGAGCCCGTTTGGCGCACGGCGTGTGTGCTGTGTACGTTATGAAATTCCTGGAGAGACGCAACTGTGTCGACGCTGCCCCTTGCTGTTGACGATGAGCGACGCGGAAATCGCTTTGCAGGACGCTTCGCATTGACGAGTCGAGCGAGGAAAACGCAACGGCTCAAGCGAGTTTGCGCGGCTACGGCGATGGCAGTCGCGCTGCTCGCGAGCTCCCATGCTTTCGCGCAGCAAACCTGTCCATCACTTGCCGACAACCCAAGCGTCTCGCAAGCAAGCCCCTCGTTACCCGCGCGGCCAAAGCGCATTGTCGTGCTCGAATTCATGTTTGCCGAAGACCTGGCGGCGCTCGGTATCACGCCGGTGGGCATGGCCGATCCCGCGTACTACCCGGTGTGGATCGGTTATGACGATGTGCGCCTTGCCTCGGTACCCGACATCGGCACGCGCCAGGAGCCGAGTCTCGAGGCGATCGCGGCGGCCAAACCGGATCTGATCCTCGGCGTGGGCCTGCGCCACGCACCGACCTTTGCGGCGCTCGAGCGAATCGCACCCACCGTACTGTTCAAATACGGTCCGAACTTCGCCGAAGACGGCGCCCGCGTGACCCAACTCGATTGGGGCCGAAAAATTCTCCGCACCATCGGCTGCCTGACGGGCCGCGAGGCGGCGGCGCAGGCGGTCGAGACCAAGGTCGACGCGGGCTTTGCACGCGACGCACAACGCCTCGCGCAAGCCGGTCGCCGGGGCGAGCAGGTCGCGTGGTTACAGGAGCTGGGATTGCCCGACCGTTACTGGGCATTTACAGGCAACAGCACAGCAGCCGGTGTCGCGCACGCGCTTGGTCTCGCCTTGTGGCCCGCCGAACCGACGCGCGAAGGCACGTCCTATGTAACGTCGGAAGATCTGCTGAAGAAGCCGAACCTCACGGTGTTGTTCGTCAGCGCGACCGAACCCGGTGTGCCGCTCGCGACCAAACTCGATTCGCCGATCTGGCGTTTCGTGCCGGCTCGCAGCGCAGGGCGCGTGGGTCTCGTCGAGCGGAATATCTGGGGTTTTGGTGGGCCGATGTCCGCGCTGCGGATGGCCGATACGATGACGGAAACACTGCTCTCTCTTCCAACTCCGTCCGTCAGCAAGTAAGCGGTTGAAAACGGACAGGCGTTATCCGGCCCGCTTCGACTCTATTGCTGATCGCAGACCGTTCGAGCTTACCGCGTGCTGAGCGCTCGACCAGACACGCCCAGCACGGACTTCACTTAACCCAACTCATCCCACCGTGCCGTTCGCCACGGCAGCCTGCTCAATGGCCTGCGCCGCGCCATAAGTCTCGCTGACGATACTGCCGTTATCCAACTTCAACACGCGATCCGCGAGATGGAAGTAGCGATCGTCGTGGCTGATCACGAGCACCGTCTTGCCGCGCGAGCGCAATTCAGGCAGCAGTTGTTCATAGAACACGGCTTTGAACTGCGGGTCCTGGTCCGCGGCCCATTCGTCGAACAGATAGAACGGCCGGTCTTCCAGATACGCGACGACCAGCGCCAGACGTTTGCGCTGTCCAGTGGAGAGCGCGCGTGTCGAGAACGCGCCGTTCACCACCTGCACCTTGTGGTCGAGCGCCAGCTTCGCAACCAGTGCATTCGCGCGGGCGTCGGCCTGGGCGCGCGACGCGGCGTTCGGATCGACGATACCCAGCAGCGCGTCGAACAGATGGAAATCGTTGAAAACAGCCGTGAAACGCTGCCGGTACGCGGCGCGCTCGGCGAAGCCGACCGGCTTGCCGTCCAGCTCGATCGTGCCGTCTTCCGGTTCGTAGAGACCCGTGAGCACCTTCGCGAGCGTCGTCTTGCCGCTGCCGTTGCCGCCGACGATGAACACCAGCTCGCCGGGCCTGAACGTCAGATTGACCGGCCCGACGCGGAACATCCGTTCGTCGCGCTCATGGAAATACGAATGCGTGACGTTGCTTAGCGTGAGCGTCCGGTATGGCGCGTGTGACGCGTTTTCATCCGGCGGCGGCGCGGTGCGCAGCGCGCCGAACTCGCTCATCACCTTTTCGATGCGGTCGAGCGACACGCGCGCGGCATTCAGTGTCGGAACGTTGTTCAGCAAACCATCCAGCGGCAGCAGCATGAACAGGAACACCACCACGTAGCCCGACGCGGACGGCGCATCGGCGTGTACGCCGAGCGCCGGCCAGAAGGCGGCGACGCCCAGAAACACGTAGAACAGGAACACGATCCAGCCGACCCCGACCGCATAGGCGCTGAACGCCTGGCGTCGCTGGTCGCGCACTTCGTCGATTGCCGAGCCGAGCTGGCCGTCGACGAATTGACGCGAGCGGGCCTGGTGGAGTTTCAGTTCCTTCGCGCCGGTGAACAGCGCACCGAGATAGCCGAACAGTTTGTCCTGTGAGCGGCCGGCGGCTTCGAGCGAGGCAATCGCCCGCTTGTCGCCCGCGTGATAGCCGAGCGAGCCGACCAGGATCGCCGCGATCGCGAGCAGGCAGACCGGCCAGGAGAGCCACGCCAGATAGCCGAGGCAGCCGAACACGATCGAGCCGTGCATCACGAGATTGGGTAGCGCGAAGAACAGCATCGACACGTTAGTGGCGTCGTCGGTCAGCACCGACTGCACGGGTGCCGCGCCGATCCGTTCGACGTCGCGCAATTCGGCTTCCGCGACGCGCCGCGCGACGTGCGCGCGCAACTGCGCCATCGTGTCCTGCGACAGTCGCGCGAACAGCACGCCGGTGATGACGCGCGTGACGAGCGCAATCACCGCGCATAGCGCAAAACGCATGGCGAGCGACATGTCGGCGGCGCCGGGTTGCGACAGCGCGCGGCTTAACGTCGCGACGAGCAGCACGCTGGCGATGCCGTTCAGCACACAGGCGGTGAGCGCGATCGCGAAGGCGCCGCGCGAGCGCTTGAGTAGCGCCACGATCAGGCGCATGGCCGGTTTGCCGGGGGCGATAGCGGCGGTTGAAGGAGAAGGCGAGGGTGGCGCGTCGTAGCGCTCGTTGGCAGCGGTCATCGGCAAAAGGTCGCAGTGGGTCGCAATGGATCGGTGAGATGCGGTGCATGCGGCAGCGCATGCGGGTGGCAAATCCGCGGGGCGCAAAGACACGCCCCTCGCTTGATAGACGAACGGCAGCTGCAAACATTTACCGTCTATCGCCGCCTGTTTCATCAAAGCGATGCAGTCCGAATAAATCGACGGCGGCGGTAAAGATTTGCAAGCGCGGATCGTCACACCAATGAAGCGGCCCATTGCGGCCTGCGACTTGGCCGATGCGGCCAGTTCTAACGGATTTCACGCCCATGACGAGTTTCCCGATTGCGTTGCACCACCGAATCCGCGCTTTGGCGAGTGTCGAACCCGATGCACCCGCGCTTGCGTCGTTTACGCCACACACCGTGCGGCTGACGCGAGGTGAACTGGACAGCCGCGCGGCGCGGCTTGCCGCACAGTTGAGGGCGGCGGGCGTCACGACGGAGGTGCGCGTTGGCGTGTGTGTCGCGCGGTCGTGCGATCTGTTTGTCGCATTGCTCGCGGTGCTGAAGGCGGGCGGCGTGTTCGTCGCGCTCGATCCGCGTCATCCGGCCGCACGCCTCGATTGGGTCGCGCAGGATGCGGGTCTCGCTCACGGCATAGTCGACGCTTCCGCCGACGCCGCAATGCGCGCGCGTTTCGCGCAGTGTTTCGACGTCGCAAACGACGCTTTGGCAGACGCGGCCGCAGCGCGTTTCGACGGCGATGACGAGCCGGTGCATCCGCGGGCGGCCGCCTACATGATCTATACATCGGGTTCGACCGGCACGCCAAAAGCGGTTGCCGTCGAACACGGACCGCTCGCCGCGCACGGCGACGCGCTCGCTGAATCGTTGCCGATCGACGGTAGCGATCGCGTGCTGCATTTCGCGTCGGTGAATTTCGATGTCTCGATCGAAGCATGGCTGGTGCCGCTCGCCGTGGGCGGCAGTGTGGTGATCAGCGATCCGCCGCCGTTTCCGCCGGAAGCCACGCATGCCTTCATGCTGCGTGAAGGCGTGACCAACACCACGCTGCCGCCCGCTTACCTGCGCGAATTCGCGAACGTTTGCGCGCGCCTCGGCGTGCCGCCTTCGCTGCGCGTGCTGCTGTTCGGCGGCGAAGCGATGTCGCAGGACAGCTTCGACGAGATTCGCCGCGTGTTCCCATCGGTGCGGCTCGTCAACGGCTACGGGCCGACCGAAGCGGTGATCTCGCCGATGCTGTGGCCGGTCGACCCGGGCATGACGCCGGCGTTGGAGGCGGGCAACGGTTACGCGTCGCTGCCGATCGGTTGGCCGATCGGGCGCCGCGTGGCTCGGATTGAGGGCGCGGCGCAGCGCGGCGAGGCCGGCGAACTGTTGCTCGGCGGCGTGTGTCTCGCGCGTGGCTATCATGGCCGCGCGGCGCTTACCGCCGAACGCTTTCTGCCGGACGAAACCGGCGAGCCAGGCGAGCGGATTTATCGCACCGGCGACCTCGCGCGCGAACGTGCGGACGGCTCGTTCGACTATCGCGGCCGCATCGACGATCAGGTGCAAGTGCGCGGCGTTCGCGTTGAACCCGGTGAGATCGCGGCGTGTCTGCTGACGCATCCGGCGATTGCCGATGCGGGTGTGCTGGCCGGGACAACGGGTGGCAGGACGCAACTGATTGCCTGTGTGGTGCTGAAAGATGTGGTGGTCGGCAAGGTACTTGGCGACGCAACGCACAGCGACGCAACACCTGGCGACGAAGTCCGCAGCGAAGAAGCGCTCAGCGACGCGGCATTGCAGGCGCATCTCGCCGGGCATCTGCCGCAAGCGTGGCTGCCGCATCGCTTTGCGCGCTTTGCACGTCTGCCTTATACGCTGAACGGCAAGCTGGATCGTGCTGCTTTGCGCGATGCCGTGGCGGCATTGCCGGTTGCGGCGCCGGCCGACTATGTCGCGCCCCAAACTGTCACCGAACAGCGCCTCGCCGGTCTCTGGCAAACGCTGCTGAACGATCTCACGCCGATCGGCCGCACAGACCGGTTCTTTGCGCGCGGCGGCGATTCGCTCGCGGCGATGCAATTGCAGGCGGCAATCCGGATCGAGTGGCGCGTGAATCTACGGCTCGATGCCTTGTTCGACGACCAGCCGCTCGAGACGCTCGCGGCGCTGATCGATAGCAGCGAAACTGAGTCGGCCGTGAACCGGCATCAGCAGATCACGGTATTCCAGCCTACAACTGCCGCGTTCGTCGACCGTGCCGCTTCATTCGCTCAGCAGCGTTTCTGGGTCCTGGCACAGACTCAGGAAGCCGGCTCGGCGTACCACGTCGCCGTGCAATGGGACGTGCAGGGCGTGCTCGATCTCGGCACGCTGCAACGCGCGCTCGATTGTCTGATCGAGCGTCAACAGGCCTGGCGCACCACGCTCGTCGAAACCGACGATGGCATCGTCATGCAGCGCATCCATGCCGCGTTGCCGGTGCGGATTGCCGGAATCGATCTGCACACCGGCAGTGAGGCCGAGCGCGCAGCGCGGCTGGCAGCGCTGACGGAACAGCACGTCGGCGCGGCGTTCGATCTATCGCATGGCCCGCTCGTACGTGCCACGCTCATCACGCTGACCAACAACGCGCAACGCTTCCTGTTGACGACCCATCATGCGATCAGCGACGGCTGGAGTTCGCGCTGCGCCTTCGACGAACTGCAGGCAGCCTATGCGGGGTTCGCGACGGGACGTATGCCGCAATTGCCCGCGCTACCGGTCCAATATGCCGACTATGCGCAATGGCAGCGCGACTGGCTCGCCGCAGGCGAAGGCGAGCGGCAGCTCTCGTATTGGCGCGACGCGTTGCGCGCTGCACCCGAACCGCTTCTATTGCCGCTCGACCGGCCGCGCGCGCCGCAACGCGACTATCGCGGTGGCCGGCTCGCCTTGCGGCTGCCGCAAGCGATCTCCGCCTCTGTGCGCGAAACCGCGCGACGTGCCCAGGCGTCGCCCTTTACCGTGCTGTTGGCGGCTTTCGACGCCTGGCTCTATCGACTGACCGGTGCGACCGACATCGTCGTGGCTGCGCCAATTGCACATCGGCAACGTGCGGAAACCGCATCAATGGTCGGGTTGTTCCTCAACACGCTTGCTTTGCGCGCGCGTGTCGCGCCGGACCAATCGTTCACCGCGTTGCTCGACGGTGTGCGCCGCTCGGCGTTCGATGCCTTCGCGCATCAGGATGTGCCGTTTGATCATGTGCTCGACGCCATCAAGCCGCCGGTGCGGCGTGGCGAAGAATGGCTCAAGGTCAAATTCGCGCAGCAGTTCGATCTGGAACTGACGGCTGAATTGCCGGGCGCTTCGGTGCGGATGTCGCCGGGACTCGATCTCGCCGCCCGCTTCGATCTCGCACTTGATTTTACGGACGATCCGCGCGGCATCGAACTGGTGGTCGCCTATGCGCTCGACGGCCTCGATGAAGCGACCGCGCAGGCGTGGCTCAACAGTTACGCGGCGCTGGTCGCAGACGCGATGCGTGATCCGCAACGCGCGATTGGCGAACTCGATTGCGCGGATGGGGCTGAATATCACTTGGCGCGACATGGACGGACACAGAAACCTGAGGCGGATAGCGTGCTTGCGCTTTTCGCGCGTCACGCAAGTGAAACACCGCGTCGCGTCGCGCTTGCAGACGCCGACACGCAGCTTACGTTCGCCGAACTCGATGACGCATCGGACCGCATTGCGCTTGCCTTGCAGCAATGCAAAGTTGGCGTGGAGCAGCCGGTTGCGGTGTGCATCGAGCGCTCGGTGCGCTTCGCGGTCGCGCTGCTTGGCGTGATGAAGTCCGGCGCCTACGCGGTGCCGCTCGATCCGGCTGCGCCGCACGAGCGGTTGGCGGCTGCCGTCGATGCCTGCGGTGCGCAATGGATGCTGACCGCGGGGGGCGTGCAAGCCCCGCCGGCGGTGGGCAATGCCAGGACGCTCGACCTCGATTCACTTGTGCAAGGCACGTCGCTTGGGGTGCCGAAGGCTGCAGCCAACGTCAACTCCAACGCCCCTCTCCCGGCACCGCTGCCAGGCCAGGCCGCCTATCTCATCTTCACATCAGGATCGACCGGTACGCCCAAAGGCGTGGTGATCTCGCATCGCGCGCTGGTTGATTACGTCGAAGGCATGCTGGACGAACTCGCCTTTGCCGCCGGAGCCTCGATGGCGATGGTCTCCACCGTCGCCGCCGACCTCGGTCACACGACGCTATTCGGTGCGCTCTGCTCGGGCCGCACTTTGCATCTGCTGCCGGCTCAATGCGCGTTCGATCCCGATCGCTTCGCTCACGAGATGCGCACGCGCGACGTCGGCATATTGAAGATCGTGCCGAGCCATCTGCATGCGCTGCTCGATGCGCAGCAAGCGGCCGATGTGCTGCCGGCGCACGCGTTGGTGACAGGCGGAGAAACCCTGCCGTGGTCGCTTGTCGAGCGGATCGCGGTCCTCAAACCGGCGTGCCGTGTCATCAATCACTACGGCCCGACCGAAGCGACAGTCGGCGCATTGACCTGCGACACGTCGGCACCGGCGCAAGCTGCATTACGCTTGGCAAATGTTCACGCGGAGCAGGCCGGGAATGCCGCGCAATCCGTGCCGCTTGGCCTGCCGTTGCCGAACGCCTATGCGTGCGTGCTCGACACCCACGGCGCGGGTGTGCCGCCAGGCGGGATTGGCGAACTGTATCTCGGTGGTTCAGGGCTTGCACGCGGCTATCTGAACCGTGCCGCCGCAACCGCCGAGCGCTTTGTACCGCATCCGTTCGCGCCGGGCGAGCGCCTCTATCGGACCGGCGACCGCGTGCGGCTGCGCGCGGACCGTCGATTGGATTTCCTTGGGCGTCTGGACGATCAGGTGAAAATTCGCGGCTATCGCGTCGAACCCGGCGAGGTGAGTGCGGCGCTGCGTGCGCTCGAAGGCGTCGCTCAGGCGGAAACGCTTGCCGTGGAGCATGAAGGACGTTTGCGCCTGGCATCGTTCGTTGCGTCGTCTAATGGTGCACGTCTCGACGAACCGGCGTTACGCGCTGCATTGACCGCGCGTCTGCCGGATTACATGGTGCCGGCAGTGTTGCTGATCGTAGCCGCGTTGCCCGTGACCGCGAACGGCAAAGTCGATCGAGCGGCATTGCGAGCGCTCGCCGCCACACCCGCGCCATCCGTGGCTCAAGGTGACGCACCGCAAGGGGCCACAGAGGAAGCACTTGCCGTCGTCTGGAAGGAGGTGCTCAAAGCCGAACGCGTGGGCCGCGATGACAATTTCTTTGAACTGGGCGGCGATTCGATTCTGGTGTTGCAGGTGATCGCGCGTTCGCGCAAACGCGGTGTGCGTTTTACGCCGAAGCAGTTGTTCGATGCGCCGACGTTGGCACAACTCGCATGTGTTGCGACAACGGTGAATGCGGCGGCACCGGCTGCGTCGAAAGCGCATTCAATGTCTCCCGCATCTAACGCACAGGCATCGCCCACAAAGTCCGAAGAGTTCACGACACTCACCCCTGCACAGCTGCGCTTCTTCGCGCTGGATATTCCGCAGCGTGGTCACTGGAATCAATCGATCGAACTCGCTGCCGAGGCGCCGTTCGACGTCGATGCGTTCGCCGGCGCCTTCGAAATGCTGCTGACGCATCACGAGATCTTCCGTCATCGTTTCGCGCCGAGCGGTCCTCGTGGCGAATGGCAGCTCACGTTGGCCACTCGCGCGTTCGAGGCACTGCCGCTCGCGATCGCTTCCGCGCGCGACGAAAGTGACGCGCTCGCCCAGTTCGACGCGCTGCAGAGCACGTTCGATCTGACGCATGGCCCGCTCGTGTGTGCGCTCGCCGCGCTGCTACCCGACGGGAGGACGAAGCTTTATCTGGCGATTCATCACCTGATCGTCGACGGTGTGTCGTGGCGCGTGTTGCTGGACGATCTCGACGCGGCCTATCGTGCTGCGCGCGAGCGCCGCACGATACGTCTTGCGTCGACGGGAACGAGTGCGCAGGAGTGGGCGGCGCGGCTCGCGCGCGCTGCGCTCGACGCAGCGAACTCGCCATTTGCCGCCGAAGTGCCGTATTGGGCTGCTCTCACGGCACCTTGCGACGACCTGTCGCTCGACCATCCGCAAGCCCAAGCGACTAACGCGGATGCGCAAACCGTGATTCAGACGATCGACGCGGATCTGACGCGCGCCGCATTGACGGAGGCCAACGCGGCCTACCGCACGCAGATGATCGAATTGCTGATCGCGGCATTGGCGCAGTCGCTCGGTATGCCTCACTGCCGCATCGAGCTCGAGGGCCACGGCCGCGAGTCGTTGTTCGACGATGCCGATGTGAGCCGCACACCCGGCTGGTTGACGAGCCACTATCCGGTGCAGTTCAACGTCGAAAACACGCCGGCGGCGACGCTCGCTGCGATCAAGGACACGCTGCGCGCGGTGCCGAATAAGGGGCTGGGCTTCGGTGTGTTGCGCCACTACGGCGACGCGGCGACGCGCGCGGCGCTCGCCGCCGTGCCGCGGCCGCATGTGACCTTCAACTACCTCGGCCAGTTCGACGCGCCGCGCGAGGCGGCTCTGGTGCCGCGCTTCGGCGGCGCAGGCTGCGAGCGCGATCCGGCGGGTCCGATCGGCAATGCGCTGGCGATTCACGCCTATGTCGACGGTGACGCCGCACGCACGCTGAAAATCCATTGGGTGTACGGCGCGACGCAGTTCGAGCGGGCAACGATCGAGGCGCTCGCACAGCGTTTCGAGACCGCGCTGGCCGGGTTGACCGCCGCTTGCGCGGCGCGTCTCGCGCAACGCGGCGGCGGGGCAACGCCGGGTGACTATCCGCTCGCACGCGCGAGCGGGCTCACACACGCCGCATTGGAGCGCGTGCCGCTCGATCTGCGCACCATCGACGACATCTATCCGCTCTCGCCGATGCAGCACGGCATTCTGTTTCACTCGCTGTTCGCGCCTGAGCAATCGACGTACGTGAATCAACTGGTCGCGACGCTGAACGAACCGGACGTCGAGCGTTTGCGTGCCGCGTTCGAGGGCGCCGTGCCGCGCCACGACATCCTTCGCACCGGTTTTACGCCGAACGAAGCGACGCCGATGCAGATCGTGCATCGCCAGGCGCGCATGCCGGTCGAGATCCTCGATTGGCGCGATCGAGGCGACGGTGCGCTCGATGCATTTGAATCCTGGCTCACTGACGACCGTGCACGCGGTTTCGATCTGACGTCGCCGCCTTTGATGCGCGTCGCGCTGATCCGCGTGACGGATGAGGCATGGCGTCTTGTCTGGACCCGTCATCATCTGCTGCTCGACGGCTGGAGCACGGCGCGTTTCTTCGCTGACGTGTTGCGCGACTATATCGAGCCGCGGCGTGCGCAACCGTTCGCCGCACCGGCCAAAACGCGCTACCGCGATTTCATCGCATGGCTCGCGGCGCGAGATGCTGGGAGCGAGCGGGCGTTCTGGCTGCAACGTCTTGCGCTTATCGATGAACCGACGCTGGTTGCCGACCGCGAGCGCGAACAGGATTGCAACGACGCACGCTCGCACGTCGCGAGACATCTCACACACCGCGAATCCATCGACGCCGACACAACGGCACGGCTCACTGAAACGGCGCGCCGTTTGAAAGTCACGGTCAATACGATGGTGCAGGGCGCATGGGCGCTCGCCCTGCAACGGATGACGCATCACACCGCCGTCGCGTTCGGCGCGACCGTGGCTGGCCGCCCCGACGCGCTAGCCGATGCCGACACCGTGCTGGGTCTTTTCATCAACACGCTGCCTGTCATTACCGCGCCGCTGCCGCAACGCTGTGCATCGGCATGGCTGCAGGAATTACAGCGCGACAATGCCGCCGCAGCGGAACATGCGCATACGCCGCTCTACGAAATCCAGCAGTGGGCGGGGCAAGGTGGCGGCGCGCTGTTCGACACGCTGGTCGTATTCGAAAACTATCCGGTCGATGAAGCGTGGCAAGGGCGCGACGAGCGCGCCCTCAAGCTGCGCGACCTGCGCAATATCGAAGCCACCAATTTCGCGCTCACCCTGGTGATCGAAGCCGGCACGACGCTCACGATCGACTACGGCTACGACGCCACGCAACTCGACGCAGTCCGGGTGGCCGCTTTGCATCGCGCGTTTGCCGCGTGCCTTGCTGGTTTGATCGCAGAACCGCACGCACCGTTGGGCACGATCTCGATTGCAATGGCCGACGATCTCGCCACGCTGGCGAACGCCAACGCGACCACGCAATCGTGGCCGCAAGCGCAGCAGCAACCGTTGCATCGCCAGTTCGAACGGGCCGCTTTCGCGTCGCCCGACGCGATCGCGCTGGAATTCACCGATTCGCAAGGCCGTACGCAACAGATGACCTATGGTGCGCTCGATGCGAACGCCAATCGGGTCGCGGCTGCCCTCGTCGAAGCGGGCATACGGCCCGATACGGCGGTCGCGTTATGCGTCGAGCGTTCGTTCGACATGGTAGTAGCGCTAATCGGCGTATTGAAAGCGGGCGCAGCTTATCTCCCCATCGATCCCGACTATCCGGCCGAGCGTATCGCGTATCTGCTCAACGACGCGAGCCCGGCGGTCGTGCTGACACAGCAGCATCTGCGTGACCGTGTTGGCGCGGCGGTCGGTAGCACCGCCGTCAAGATCCTGACCGTTGACGAACTACTCAATACCGAAGCCGTGCTCGCCACAGCGGTGGACGTCGCGCCTGAACAACTCGCCTATCTGATCTACACGTCGGGTTCGACGGGCAAACCGAAAGGCGCGGGCAATACGCATCGCGCGCTCGCGAACCGGATCGCGTGGATGCAGGACGCGTATTGTCTGCGCGCCGAGGACGTCGTGCTGCACAAGACGCCGTTCGGCTTCGACGTATCGGTATGGGAGTTTGTCTGGCCGCTCGCGGCCGGTGCGAAACTCGCGATCGCGGCGTCGGGCGATCATCGCGATCCGGCGCGTCTGGTCTCGGCAATCGAAACGCATCGCGTCACGACGCTGCACTTCGTGCCGTCGATGCTTGCCGCGTTCGTTGCGCATCTGGAAGATTTCAAAGCGGCGGCGCGCTGCGCGAGCATCGAGCGGATCGTGGCAAGCGGCGAGGCGCTCGCGCCGGAACTGGTGGCACGCGTGACGCAGCTTCTGCCGAATGCACGGCTCTACAACCTGTACGGCCCGACCGAGGCTGCCATCGATGTGTCGCACTGGACCTGCGGTGCAGGTGATGCCAATGCGATGTCCGTGCCGATTGGTCATCCAATTGCGAATCTGCAACTGCATGTACTCGATGCGGCGCTGCAACCCTTGTCACAAGGGGCAATCGGCGAACTGTACCTCGGTGGCGCGGGACTCGCGCGGGGCTATCTCGGCCGTGCCGCGCTGACGGCGGAGCGCTTCGTCCCCGATCCTTTCGCAGAGGGCGCGCGCCTTTATCGAACCGGCGACCTCGCTCGCCGTCGTGCGGACGGTGCGCTCGATTACCTCGGTCGTATCGATACGCAAGTGAAGCTGCGTGGTCAGCGCATCGAGCCCGGCGAAATCGAAGCCCTGCTGCGTGCGGAGCGTGGCGTACACGACGCGGTGGTGATCGTGCGTGATGAGCAACTGATCGGCTACGTCGCGCGAGGCGTGGACAACACGATCGACACGCGTGCCCTGCTCGATGCGCTGCGCGCCCAACTGCCAGCTTACATGGTGCCCGCGCAACTGATCGAGATGGAGGCGCTGCCGGTTACGCCGAACGGCAAGTGTGATCGTCATGCGCTGCCCGCACCGGTTCGTAGCCTCTCGTCCGGCGAGGGCGCGGCTGCCTCTTTGCAAACCGATACCGAACGCGAGCTCGCCGCGATCTGGAAACGTGTGCTGCGTCTGGAGTCGGTTGGCCGCGACGACGACTTCTTCACCCTTGGCGGTCACTCGCTACTCGCGACGCAGGCCAATGCGCAGGCCAATTTGCATTGGACGCTGATCTTGCCGCTGCGCACGCTATTCGACGAACGCACGCTGCAACGCTGCGCCGCGGCGATCGATCGCGCGCTGGCCGAGCGCGACGCGGGTGCCGGCGAGGACACCGCGAGCGCGATCGACGCACTCCTCGGCGAATTCGAACTGCAATGAGCCACCACGCCGACAGGCACTGAGCATTGAGCACTGAGCACTGAGCACTGAGCACTGAGACAACCCAGTATGACGACAGCCAAACCGGATCTGCTTTCCCTCGCGACACGCTTCGCGCTTTTGCCGGACGCGCAGCGCAAGGCCTTTCTCACGAAGCTCGACGCAGCCGGCGTCGATTTTCGCGTGCTGCCGATTCCGCCGCGCGCCGAGCGAGCCGCGAGCGTGCCGGCTTCGTTCGCGCAAACGCGCTTGTGGCTGCACGCGCGCATGATCGACGAGCCGGCGGCGTATCACATCACCGAACGCCTGCGGCTCGACGGCGTGCTCGATGCGAACGCGCTTCGTCTTTCGTGCGATGCATTGATCGCGCGCCATGAAGCGTTGCGCACCACCTTCACTGAGGGG
The DNA here is from genome assembly GCF_030511745.1 of Paraburkholderia sp. SECH4. NCBI lineage: Bacteria > Pseudomonadati > Pseudomonadota > Betaproteobacteria > Burkholderiales > Burkholderiaceae > Paraburkholderia > Paraburkholderia sp. SECH4. The sequence goes on along the minus strand of NZ_JALOCP010000009.1, from coordinate 93,411 downwards.
GCGGGCGGTGTGTTGCAGACCGTGCATGCGCCGTCACGCTGCCCGTGGCATGCGAGCGACGTGAGCACGTTGCCCGAACATGAGCGAGAGCCGCGCGCGGCTGCCATCGCGCAAGCCGACGAAGCGCAGGCGTTCGATCTGTCGCTCGGTCCGCTGATGCGCGCGCATTTGATCCGGCTAGACGCGACGACGCATTGGCTCGCGCTGACGACGCATCACATCGTGTCGGACGGCTGGTCCGCGGACGTGATGCTTGCGGAGTTGGCGTCGTTCTATCACGCGTATGCGAAGGGCGAGGCCGTATCGCTGGCGCCGTTGCCGATCCAGTACGCGGATTACGCGTTGTGGCAGCGCCGCTGGCTCGACGCGGGGGAGCGTGAGCGTCAACTGGCATTCTGGCGCGCCCGGCTCGATGCCAGCCGCGACGTGCTGATGCTGCCAGGGGCCGCGCCGCGTCCGGCGCAACGGAGTGCGCGTGGTGCGCGGCACCGGTTCGTGCTGGACGCGGTGCTCGTCAAGCAGGTCAAGGCGCTCGCCAATGTACAGCGCGCAACGTCGTTCGCCGTGCTGCTTGCGGCACTCAACGCCTTGCTCGCGCGCTCATCGGGTGAAGCGCAAATTCAGATCGGCGTGCCCGCTGCGAATCGGGAGCGCGGCGAAGTGGCCGGTCTCGTCGGTTTCTTCGTGAACACGCTGACGCTTGCGACGCCCGTTCCCGCTACGCAACCGTTCGCTGCGTTAGTCGGCGCGACACAGCAAACGCTCATCGACGCTCAATCGCATCAGGACGTACCGTTCGAACAGGTGGTCGAGGCGCTCGGCGTGGTGCGCAGCGCGAGCCATCATCCGCTGTTTCAGGTGATGGCGGCCTACGGCGCGCGTCGCCGCTTGCCTTCGCTCGCCGGCGTTCGCATGACCGAGTTGCCGTCAGGGGCACCGTTCGCCAAGTTCGACCTGACGCTGAGTTTCGAAGAACGCGACGACGGTTCCGTGGATGCCTACTTAATCTACGCGCTCGATCTTTTCGCGGCGGATGCGGTTGAGCGGCTCGCTGCGCGTTTCATCGAATTGCTGTCGAATGCGACCGCGGCGCCCGGGACGGCGGTTGGCGATTTGCAATGGCTGCCAGAAAGCGAACGCACCGAGTTGGATGCGTGGAACAGCACGGCAGTCGATCATCAAGAAGCCTTCACGCCAGTTCATCAGCGTGTGGCCGAACATGCCCACGCCCGCCCGAATTCGCGCGGCGTAGCGGATCTTGAACGCTCGCTCACGCGCGGCGAAGTGGACGCACGCGCAACGCGGCTCGCGCAGCGCCTCGTCGCGGCCGGCGTGAGCGCGGAGATGCGCGTCGGCGTGGCGCTGAGCCGTTCGGTCGATCTGCTGGTCGGCCTGATCGCCGCGCTGAAATCCGGCGGCGCGTTCGTGCCGCTCGACCCGAGCCATCCGCGCGAGCGTCTCGCACAGATTCTCGACGACGCGCAGATTACCCATGTCATCACAGAGCGCGCCAGCCTGGCCGCGCTGCGGGCTTCGGATCGCCTGCGCCTGTGGCTGATCGACGAGGAGCCGCTGCATGACGATCCGTCGTCCGCATCGATCGTGTTGCCTGACGTCTCGCCGCACCAGGCGGCCTATGTGATCTACACCTCGGGTTCGACCGGCAAGCCGAAGGGCGTCGTGGTCGATCACGATTCGTTCGCGCGGCACTGTGCGGCGATTGCCGAGCGTTACGGCGCGGGTGAAAGCGACGTCTTCCTGTTGTTTCAGTCGGTCAATTTCGACGGTGCGCACGAGGGCTGGTTCTCGCAATATATGTCCGGCGCGGCGGTGGCTATTACCGCCGACACGCTATGGCCGCCCGCGCAAACCTGCCGGATGATGGTGCGCGAGGGCGTGACGATGACCTACGTGCCGCCCGGTTGCGCGACGCAGCTTGCGGAATGGGCGCTCGCGCACGGCGCGCCACCGACCTTGCGATCGCTGACGGTGGGTGGCGAAGCGACTTCACGCGAAGCCTTCGCGCTGATGCGCCGTGCGTTTCCGAAGGCACGCATCGTCAACGGTTACGGGCCGACGGAGACGGTCATTACGCCGATGCTGTGGATGTTCTACCCCACGGACGATGTCGCGAAGCTCGCCGATAGTGCCTATCTGCCGATCGGCACCCTGGTCGGCGCGCGCTCCGCCCACGTGCTCGATACTCGCCTGAATCCGCTGCCGGTGGGTGTGATCGGCGAGCTGTATCTGGGCGGCGAGGGGGTGGGTGTCGCACGCGGCTATCTTGATCGGCCGGCGCTCACCGCTGAGCGCTTTGTGCCGGATCCGTTCGGTGCGCGAGGCGCACGGCTCTATCGCACGGGCGACCTGGTCAAGCGGCGTGCGGATGGGGTGTTCGACTTTATCGGCCGCGTCGATCATCAGGTGAAGCTGCGTGGCTTGCGTATCGAGCTGGGCGAAATCGAGGCGCAGCTCGCCGCGCATGACGATGTGCGCGAAGCCGTGGCGATTGTGCACGGCAAGGGCGCACAAGCGGCGTTGGTGGCGTATGTCGAGTTGAGCGCCGAAGCACGCGAGCGCAACACGCGGGCGGACGCCGCCGAACTCGATGCGCATTTACGTCACACGTTACCCGACTACATGGTGCCGGCGCATATCGTCGTGCTCGATGCGTTGCCGCGCAATGCAAACAGCAAGGTGGACCGTGCTGCATTGCCGGAGCCGCAGCGTGTGGTCAGGGCTTATCAGGCGCCGGCGGCCGGCCTCGAAACGGCGCTTGCCATGATTTTCCGCGAAGTACTGGGCGTGGAGCGCGTCGGTCGCGGCGATCATTTCTTCGAACTCGGCGGCCATTCGCTAGCGGCAGTTCGCGTGGCGACGCGCGTCGCCGAGCGGCTCGCGCGAGACGTGCCGGTGCGTACGCTCTTCGAAGCGCCGATTCTTGCGCAGTACGCGCAGCGGGTGATGGCAGCGGAGCGGAGCGAGGCGGTAGTCGGGGTGGATGTCGAGTCCGAGTTGCAGTCCGGGTTCGTGCTTGCTGCGGCGAGTCCGCGCGCACTTACCGGAGTGCCAGGTGTGTTGCCACTGTCCGTAGCGCAATTGAGCTTGTGGTTCCTGTGGCGCACACAACCGGACAGCGCGGCATATAACATTCCTGTCGCGCTGCGTTTGCGCGGGCCGCTCGACATCGATGCTTTGCGTGAGGCGTTTGCCGGTGCCGCTGCGCGGCATCCGGCATTGCGCACGCGCCTCGTCGGATGCAAAGGCGAGTTGCCTGGCCAACGGATTGCGGCGATGTCGCCTTTCGAACTGCCTGTGGTCGATCTGTTTTCGCTCGAAGCGGCGTCCTCCGCATGTCAAGCTGCCGCCGTTCTGCTCACCGACGAAGATGCGCTGACCCCGTTCGACCTGCTTGACGATGCACCGCTCTGGCGCGTGCGTCTATTGCGTCTTGGCGAGCACGATCACGTTTTGTCGCTGGTCGTGCATCACATCGTGTCGGATGGACAGTCAATCGATCTGTGGCTTGAGGAAGTCCGCAGGATTTATGTGGCGATCGTGCGTGGTGCGTCGCCTACGGTTTCGCCTTTGCCTCACCCGCTGGTCCTGCCGGTGGCGGCGCCCCGAGCGCGCCTGTCCTTCTGGCGCGACATGCTCGCCGACGCGCCCGTGCACGTTTTACCTTCGCCGCCTTCGGGCCGATCCGCAGCGCCGCGCTGGACCGCAGGCCGCCTCGCGTTCGAGGTCGCCCCGGACGTAGTGCGGCGCGCCCGCGCGATGGCGCTCGAAGTCCACGCAACCCTGCCGATGCTGCTGCACGCCGCACTGAACGCCGCGTTCTATCGTGCGACCGGCGTGACCGATCAGCCGATCGGCGTGCTCGCATCGACGCGTGAATTGACAGGCGAGACCGCGCGCCGCGCGCTCGGACTCTTCATCAACGCGGTGGTTGTGCGCACACGGCTCGCGCAAACGGACACACCCGCCACGCTGCTGGCTGACGTTCGCGACGCGGCTCTCGCTGCCTATTCGCACGCGGACACGCCTTTCGCCGAGGTGGTCGCCGCGTCGCGCTCACCGCGCCCGGAACCAGGCAATCCGCTTTTCTCAGTGATGTTCAACTACCTGCGCCCTACGGGAGCAGCAAAGCGCGACTGGGCCGGTCTCACGCTCGACGATTTCAACGACGTGCGGTATCGCGTCGTGTTCGAACTGGAACTCGACGTGGTCGAGCATCCGGATGGACGCGTGACGGGTGCGTTTTCGTATGCGGATGAACTGGTCGACGGCCGCTTCGTCGAGGCGCTGACTGCTGACTATCTGAGCGTCGTGCAGCAGTTCGTCGATGCGCCGCATGAAGCGCTCGGTGCGTCGCCGGCGCGCTTTGCACTTGCAGCGCCTGGCGTGGCGGCAAACGCGCATATCCCGGCAGCACTTCACAACGAAGCAAGCCGGCACGCCAAGGCGCTCGAACGCGTCTGGAGCGATCTCTTCGACGGCAACACGCCCGCGCATCACGACGATCTGTTCGAAGCCGGTGCAACTTCGTTCGACGTGGTGCGCTTCGTCGACGCGGCGCAAGCAGCGGGCCATGCGTTGTCGATTGCCGATGTATTCGCCGCGCCGACCTTCGCTGGACTGGGCGCGCGAATCATGGCGCGGGCCTCGACCGTTACCGAGCTACGCGATGCCGGCTAAAGCCCGAGCTTTACAGCAACCATTATTTTCCGGCCAGCGCATCCGGCGCGCCGGCTCACACCGATAAGGACCTGCGACATGCACAGAGACACCGTATTTGATCTGATCGGCATCGGCTTCGGACCGTCGAATCTGGCGCTTGCCGTGCGCCTCGCCGAGGAGGCAGGCAAGGCGGACCACGGGAACCTCGCGCATTGCTTCATCGAACGCCAGCCCGAGTTTGGCTGGCACCGCGGCATGCTGCTCGACGACTGCCGCATGCAGATCTCGTTCCTCAAGGATCTCGTCACGCTGCGCGATCCGAAGAGCCGCTTCACGTTCATCAACTATCTGTTCGAGCGGGGACGCCTGGCGGATTTCGTGAACCTGAAGAGCTTCTATCCGACGCGTGTCGAGTTTCACGATTACCTCTGTTGGGTGGCCGCGTCGTTCGATGAACGTGTGCATTACGACCAGACGGTGATCGGTATCGAGGCGGTCAAGGCAGCCGGAAAGCTGAACGAAGTCGAAGCACTGCGCGTGTTCTCGCGCGACGAAGAGGGCCGCGAATGGCAGCGCGTGACGCGAGCGCTGTCGGTCGGCATCGGCGGCGGCGCTCAGGTGCCGGAGGCTTTTGCCGCACTCGGTTCGCACAACATCGTGCACTCTTCGAAGTATCTGACTTCGATCGACCGCGTGGTGGGCGACGCCGGCGGCGCGCGCAAACGCGTGGCGGTCATCGGCGCAGGGCAGAGCGCGGCGGAAGTGTTCGTCGATCTGACGCGCCGTTATCCGCATGTCGACGCGAGTCTTGTGATCCGCTCGAGCGCGCTCAAACCCGCCGACGACAGTCCGTTCGTCAACGAGATTTTCAGCCCGGCCTTTACCGACATCGTCTACGCCCAGCCGAGAGACGGCCGCCGCTCGCTGATCGAGCGCTTTCGCGACACCAATTATGCGGTGGTCGACCGTCCGTTGATCGAGCAGATCTACGAAATGCTCTATATGCAGAACGTGTCGGCAGAACCTCGCCATCGACTGCTGGCGAACACGGGCATCGAGACAGCGGTGCGCACGGCTAATGGGCAGATCGAACTCACGCTGCGCGATCGCCTGAGCGGTCACGCACGTGCCGAACAATTCGATGCGCTCGTGCTGGCGACGGGGTATCGCCGCGACACGCATTTCGAATTGCTCGAAGGCCTTGCGCCGCATCTGGGGGATGCGCTCGCGCAGGGCAATGTCGAACGCGATTACCGGCTCGCCACGCCCACGAGTTTCAAACCGTGCATTTACCTGCAAGGCTGCTGTGAAGACAGCCACGGGCTTTCCGACACGCTGCTGTCGGTTCTCGCGCTGCGTTCCGACGAAATCGTCGCGTCGCTCGCGCGCCACACATCGCAAGACCGGTCGGCCAGCCGGAAAACACAAACAGAAGAAAACGGGACGAGCAATGGCCGCATGGCCTTCGCTCTTTGATAAAGCGCGGCCAATTGGCTGCATAACAACCTGGAGCATCGAGAGATGGAGTGGGCAATAGGCACGCGTCGGCGTGCGATCGCCGCAGCGTCAAGCGTGGCGTTTTACGCGGCGGCAGCCGGGCACGCGCAGGCGCAGCAGGCGACGCAACCCGCCGCGCAGCCGGCGGGCGACGCACAGCAACGGACCAAACCAGCACAACCGGACGCAACGCCAGCCAATACGCTGCCTTCGATCAGCGTCAAGGGCGCCGCTGAAAGCGAAGCAACGGTCGGTCTCGTCGCTCGCCGCAGCAGCACCGGCACCAAGACCGACACCGCGCTGAAGGAAATCCCGCAGACGATCAACGTCGTGACCGCGGAGCAGATCGAGCAAACTGGCGCAACCAGTATCAACGAGGCCTTGCGCTACGTTCCGGGCTTTTCGACGTATGGCGCGGATGTGCGTTCCGACTGGTATTCGGTGCTGCGCGGCTTTACGCCGACTGTCTTTGTCGACGGTCTGCAGGTGCCCAATACGCTCAATCTCTCGAGCTGGCGTGTCGACCCGTACATGATCGACAGCATCACGGTGCTGCGCGGTCCGACTTCCGTGCTGTACGGCCAGGGCGATCCGGGCGCGATCATCGACGTGCAGAGCAAGCTCGCGAACGGCGAGCGCATCCGTGAAGTCGAAATGCAGGTGGGCGACTATGCACGCAAGCAACTCGCCTTCGACGTGGGCGACAAGGTCGATCAGGACGGCACGCTGTCGTATCGTGTCCAGGGCGTAGGGCGCGACGGCAATTCGCAAACCGGGCCGAATCCGGAGCAGCGTGTGGCGCTGGCGCCCTCGGTGAAGTGGCAGCCGAACGCGAAGACCTCGCTGACCGTGGAGGCGACCTATCTGCAGGATTGGGGCGACGCGTCGAACAACTTTCTGCCGGCGCAGGGCACGATTTTGCCGAATCCGAACGGCAAGATTTCACCGGATCTCTATACGGGCGATCCGGAGTTTTCGCACTACCGCAAGAAGCAGTGGTCGGTGGGCTACCAGTTCGAATACAAGTTGGATCCGGTCTGGACGTTCCGGCAGAACACCCGCCTGATGCACCTGTCGCTCGATCAGGGGCAGGTGTTCGGCGGCGGTCTCGATCCGGCCGACCCCACCCAGGCGTCGCTGTTGCGCTACGTCGGCTTGTATCAACTGAATTACAGCCGTTTCGACGTCGACAACCAGGCGCTGGCCAGATTCCGCACGGGTCCGCTCGACCATACGGTGCTGCTCGGCTTCGAATACAACTGGCAGTCGACGACCGATAGCGAGTGGATGGCGACCGGGCCGAGTCTGAATATGTACAACCCGGTATATACGCCGATCACCAACGCGATTTTCGATGGCCCCAACGCATTCCCCCGCACCGATACGAAATCGACACTCAATTCGTTCGGCGTGTATGCGCAGGACCAGATCAAGTGGCAGCGTTGGGTACTGACGCTTGGCGGCCGCCAGGACTGGAGCGACACGACGCAGAACGATCTCGCCGGTGGGACACGGCTCACGCAGAACGACCATGCCTTCTCCGGACGCGTCGGGCTCGTGTATCTCGGCGATTATGGGTTGTCGCCGTATATCAGCTATTCGACCTCGTTCAATCCGTTGGTCGGCGTGAAGATCGCGGGTGGTGGCATTGCCGAGCCGACCAGGGGCAAGCAGATCGAAGCGGGCTTGCGCTGGCAACCGGCGGGCAAGAATCTGATGTTGAACGCGGCGGTTTACCAGATCAACCAGACCAACGTCGTCACGCCGGATCTCGCGCTCGACCCGACCGGCGGCACGTCAGTGCAGACGGGCGAAGTGCGTTCGCGCGGCATCGAGTTGAGCGGGGTGGGTAACGTCACGCGTAATTTCTCGGTGATTGCCGCGTACGTGTACCAGGACGTGAAAAACATCAAGGCGGGCGACGATACGTTGGGCAAATGGCCCGTGGATATTCCGCGCCCGCGCCAGATGGCTTCGCTGTGGGGCGACTGGACGTGGCACGTCGGGCCGCTGGCGGGCTTGGGGCTCGGTGCGGGCATTCGTTATCAAAGCGGCGTAGCGGGCGCCGCCGACAACTCGCTGTATGTACCGAGCTATACCGTGTATGACGCGGCGATTCACTACGAGATGCGCAACTGGCGCTTCGCGGTGAATGGCCAGAACATTTTCAATCGCCGCTTTGTGAGCGGTTGCCAGTCGGTGAATACCTGCTTCTATGGGAATCCGCGCACGGTGATCGCTACGGCGAAGTACGACTGGTAAGGGGAAGGCGTTCGCGGCGGACCGGGTTGTTTTCGTGTGCCGTCCGAACGCCTTTCGTTTTGATCTCATTTGCAACTATTGATACCCATTCGAACCGACTATGCCGAAGAAAAAACTCGTTTATATCTGGTCTCTGAGAAACGCAGCCGCCGATAAGGCTGGGCAGGATGTCGCGTACAAAGGCGGCACGCGGTATATGAAATCGGTGCTGGAATCGCTTGTCGAAGCGCTGAACGACACCGGGCTCGGCGAGCAGTACTCGCTTGAGAAAGTGATCTATGACGACGATGCGGGTTCGTCTCTGGATCGTGAGAAGCTGAAAGAGTATGGGTTCTCGTACGAGCCGGGCAAGCGCTGGTTCTATCCGCCGAATCTGCGGGTGCAAGGTAAGGCTGTCAACGAGTTGTTGCTCGCGATTCCGTCTGCGTATCGGCGTGAGCCGCCTGGCGGCGTGGGACGCGTGGCAGGCAAGAGCCAGTTTGAAAAGCATCTACTCGATACGCTTGTCGGACTGAAGGCCGATGTCGTCGTGCTGGACGGTCTGTTGATCATTCTCGATGAGCTGGTTCGGCCGGGTGCGCTGTTCGAGCGGAAGGTCGTGAATATTCATCCGGGCGTGACGCGGGAAGATTCGCCGTACGAGCGGCGTGGGGCTTATGCGACGCTCGATGCTTTGTATGGTGCGCGCGGTAAGAAGGTGGTGAACTGGACGACGATGGAGTCTGTCGAGGTGGAGCCGGTTTATCTCACCGGTGCGTCGTTTCACTACGTCGATAACGGGATCGATTCGGGTGAGGTGATTCATGATGTGCTCAATACCGAGATCGGTAAGGACGATACGATTTTGGAGCTGCGGTGGAATAATTTTAATCGGAGTGTTTTTCCTGCGTTGCAGGAGGGGTTGGTGATGTTGGGTGGACATGCTGTCCGGGGTGAGGCTTGAGGTTTTGGTTCTTTTTTTGCCTTTAGCGGCGGCATTGTCAGTGTTCTTATGGCTTTGGCCTTTCCTTGAATTGTTAGTGGTCTATTAGTGTTGCCCCTGTGCGGGGCGGCACCTACTTCTCTTTGCCGGCTGCAAAGAGAAGTAGGCAAGAGAAAGCAGCTCAAACCGCTAATTCTAAGTGGGCGCAGTGGTCTGCTGCGGGTAGTGGTGCATCTGGAATCTGGGTTCGTGCACCTGCATGCGCCAGTGACAAGGGCGTCATACTTCCGGCGGCGCTGCGCGCGCCGAAGAGTACTTCTAACACCGGTCCGATTCTTGGGAAACGACGTGCTGACACTGCGTGTCCTGGCCTCCGGGTGCAGGCCGCCGCAAGGCGGCCTGTCAGGCGCTTTAGCATGAGTCGCATCGAGCGACTTGCTGTGCCGAGCCGGTGCCTATATTTCTCGGCCGCCTCGATGCGCTGCCCGAGATCACAAAACTCAGTGCCGCAAGTATCCATACGCCGGCGCCGCCGTATAGCATCACCCAGCCAAAACCTTCCATCAGCGCGGCGTGAACCGCAGTGCCCGCAGGATCGATCTGCGCTAACGCCGGAATTCCCGCTCGGACCGCTTCGACGTCTCCCGCTGCGATTTTTTCGGCGAGTCGCGCAAGTAGGCTGGTGTCGATCGTCGCCGGTAGTCTTGCCTTCAGATGGAACAGGATGCCGGCAATCAATATCGCACCCATCAACGCAATGTTGATCGCAAGCGTAATCATCCGTGCACTCATGTCGATACCAGACGCCATGCCCGCTCGCTCCGCGGGAACAGCACCCGTTGTCGTGTTAGTAACGGGCGTGTTGGTCAGGCCGAGACCAGCGCCAGCGAGTAGGCAACCGGGCAACATCGTCAGCGCGTCCGGATGCGCGACACTGCTGCCGTATTTCATCAACATAAAGCCAAGGCCGATGACGAAGAGGCCCCCAGGAATTGCGATTCCCGGGCCATAGCGCAGCACGAGCCGTTCGCCGAGCGGGGGAAACAGCAGCGTAGGCAGCGTGTACGCAAGTAACGCCAACCCCGCGCTCATGCTGTCGTAGCCAAGGCCAATCTGGAAGTAGATCGGTATGTAGATCATGAAGGGCCAGAAACTGAAATTCATCCCCGCAGAGCCCATCAGCGCGCCCGAAAACTGCGGAATCCTGAATACGGAAAAGTCGAACATCGGACGTGCGCTGAATTGCTCGGCGCAGAGAAAGGCCACGAAGGCAAGCACCGTCGCCACGACAATGAAAATCGCGCGAGGGCTCGTGAAGCCAAGGTCCGAACCCTGCGTGATGAAATACACCAGACCGAAAACCGCCAGCGAAAGCGTGACGATGCCGGCCACGTCGAGCGTATGCGCGTGCGGATCGCGCGATTCCTGTACGCCACCGAAGACCAGCGCCAACGCCACGATGGCGAGTAGTCCGTGCACCCAGAAGACCCATTGCCATCCCGACACCGCCACGATCATCCCGCCGATAATCGGTCCAAAACCCAGCCCGATGCCGAGAATGATGCCCCATGCGCTGAACGCCCGGGCGCGCTCGGGTCCCTCGCTGAACTGGTGCGAAAGCACGGCAACCTGGCATATCAGCATCGCGCCGCCGCTCGCGCCTTGCAATAAACGCCCGACGATCAGCGTCGGCACGCTCTGCGCGAGGCCGCAAATTAGTGAGGTCAGGCCGAACAGCGCAATACCGATGACGAAAATCCGGCGGCGGCCGAATCGGTCCGCCAGCGCGCCGGTTGCCATCAGCACCGTCGTCACCCCGAGCGTGTAGGCATTCATGATCCACTGCATGCCCTTGAAGTCGCCATGCAGGACGCGCTCGAGCGTCGGCAGGATCACCGGCACGCTGGAGATTTCGAGGCCGAACATCAGTGAAGCCAGGCACACGGCGCCCAACGCCAAAGTGTTTTTGCGGATGGAGAAGCGAGCCGTCGATTGCGCGGCGTTGCTCGAAAGGGCGTCGGTTGCCCGCGTGTCCGACAAGCTTGATGGATGTTCTTCTGCGATAACCGTCTGGGAACCTTCGTCGTAGGACGGCGGCGCGTTTCTGGACCTGGACATAGGAATTCACCTCGATAGTCGATGGCTTTGGCCACCATGGACTGTGTAATATAGAGGGAATGTAAGTCCCTATTGACGCGAATAAATCCCGGAAATGCGTCCTCCACGGAACCAATAAGGTGAGGGTATGAGCGACATTCTCGACGGCGTGACAACGTTCGTGCGTGTGGTTGAGACGGGCAGTTTCGCGTTGGCTGCCGAACGCATGGACCTGACACGCTCGGCGGTCGGCAAGGTCATCGTGCGGCTCGAAAAGCGTCTCGGCGTGCGTCTGCTCAATCGCACGACGCGCAGCCAGAGTCTCACCGAGGCCGGGCAAGCGTATTACGACCGTTGCGTGCGCGCGCTGGCTGAACTCGAGGCCGCTGAAGCCGATCTGGACTCGGGGCGTCGCGAACCGAAAGGACGTCTGCGGGTAAGCGTACCGCAGGCCTTCGGTCATCATTGTGTAGCGCCGGTGCTGCTTGGGCTTGCGCGCAGGCATCCGCAATTGAAGATCGACATTTCGGTCGCGGACCGCTTTGTGGATGTCGTGGAAGAGGGCTTCGATCTCGTCGTGCGGATTGGTCCACTTGTCGATAGCGTGAGTCTCGCGGCGCGGCGGCTCGGTGTTCAGTATGCAAGTATTGGCGCCGCGCCGGCGTATCTGGCGCGCTGCGGCACGCCGGGCCGTGTGGCTGAATTCCACGGGCACACGATCATTGCTTATTCACGCAACGGGGTTATCGAGCCGTGGAATGTGCTCGATGTCGATGGGCAAATCCGCCGCGCGGATGTCGTGCCGCAGCTTAGCTTTGACGATATGCAGGGGATCGTGGATGCCGCGATTGCGGGCTTCGGACTGGCGTGGCTACCGAGCTGGCTGCTCGCGCGTTTTGAGGCAACAGGTCAGTTGCAGACCGTGATGGAGAATTGTTTTCGACCTTCACAGGAGATCAACGTTGTGTGGCCGAAGAGCCGGTATCTTGCGTTGAAGACGCGCTGCGCGATCGATGCGCTTGTCGCCGAGATTCCCGCAATGCTCGGAGCGCCCCCAGCGAACTGACGAGGAAACGCGCCCGGCTGCGGGCGCGTCTTCGTTCCTACGCAATGCTTAGAATTGCAACGTAGCGCTAGCCACGGCAGTTCGTGTCGGCGAAGGCGCCACGTAATAGCCCCACGCCGTGGTCCAGTAACGGCGGTTGAACAGATTGTTGATCCCCGCGCGGAAAGTCACATCCTTGCCGGCGATTTTCGTCTGGTATCGGCCGCTCAAATCGTAAGTGACATAAGCCGGCACGAACTGTGTGTTGGCCGCGTCGACCGCCTGGTTGCCGACGTACTTGCCGCCGAACGCCAGCGTCAGCGGACGCAGATATGACGGGTTGTATTCGATCCGGCCGGTCACGGTGAATCTCGGCGCGCCATACACGCGCTTGCCTTCGACGCTGGCATCGTCCACGTCGACCGCCTTCGTGTCGAGCCACATCACGCCGCCCATCACGCGCCATTCGCTCGTCAGCGCGAGCCAGCCGCTTGCGTCGACGCCGGTATAGCGCTTCGTGCCGTCCTGCACGAAGATGTTGGCCGAGTTCGTATAGTTGTAGCCCTGATCGACACGGAACAGCGCAAGATTGGCGCCCCACTTGCTGTGGTCCGTCTTGAAGCCGACTTCGTACTGCTTGCTCTTCAGCGGGCCGAATGTGTCCGGGTAATTGAGGTTGGTGTTCGATGCCGCGCCACCCTGTTCCAACGATTCGACATAGCTCGCGTACACCGTCGAGTACGGGTCGGTCTTGAACATCAGCGCGAAGGTCGGCGTGACCGGATCCGCGCTGTACTGTGACGATACGGCGCCGCTCGTGTCGTACACGTGCTCGCGGTATTGCGTGTAACGCACGCCGACCAGGGCGGACAGACGCGATGTGAGCTGCACCGTATCGCTCGCGTACACGGCGGCCTGCGTGGTGCGCTGCTGACGATAGAGATCCGAGCCGATGCTGACTTCATCGTTGGTCAACAGCGTGCTGTTGTACAGATTGCCGTTGCCGAGGAAGTAGCCGTTATTCCAGCCTTCGCTGTTGCTGTACTCGCTGGTTTGCGTCTCGAAACCCGCGCCGATCACCACGTCGTGCCTGATGCTGCCGGTGTTGAATTTGCCCTGCACCATCGCGTCGACGTTCTGGTAGAAGTAACGCGTCATCGCCGCATAAAGCGTGTTCGAGTAGTTGCCCGCGTTGTCAGTCACGAACAGGAAGCTGTCCGAATTGGTGCGGTTTTCTTTGGCGAAACGGTACTTCACGTTCGCATGCCAGTTCTCGGAGAGGCGGTAATCAAGCCCCGTGCCGAACGAAGCCATCTCGGTCTGATAGTAATTCTGCGGTTGCGTCAGCGCGTGGGTGACGGTGCTTGCGTCGGGAATGCCGAGGCCGCTGCCGAACATCAGGCCGAATAGCGTGCCGTTGGTTTTGCGCTTCTGATAGAAGGCGTCGGCGGTAAAGGTCAGGTCCGGCGTAATGCGGAAGTCGAACGCGAGCGAGGCTACCTGGCGGCGGATGTGACCGTGATCTTCCGCGGTGTTGCCGTCTTCGTTGACGAGGTTCAGGCGGTAGCCGAAGCGGTTGTCATTGCCAAAGCGGCCACCCAGATCGACCGCTTCGCTGAACACGCCAGCCGACTTGTAGCCGATCGAGATGCTGCGGTAGGGATCGTCGGTCGGGCGCTTCAGCACGTAATTGACGATGCCGCCCGGCGAACCGAAGCCATACATGAAACCGGACAGACCCTTGAGCAATTCGACTTGCTCGAACGGCTCGAGCGAGAGATCGGTGTCCCACGAGGGGAAGGTCTGGCCGTCGACCTTGATGCTGTTCAGCGTGTCGATCGGCATGCCGCGCACGGTGAATATCGCGTTTTCGCTGATGGCGTTTTCGCTGATGGCCGATACCGCCGGGTCGTACTTGAACAGATCGTTGGCGGTTGCCGCCATCAGGTCCTGCGCCTCGTCGCTCGTCACCACGCGCGTCGAAAACGGCGTGTCGACCTGTTTGCGCGAGCCCAGTGCGCCGGCGCTGACGGTGTCGGCCTGCGCCACGGTTGTGTCTTTCGTTGCCGACACACTCACCGCAGGCAGGGTGGCGGCCGTGTCGCTTGCCGCGACCTGCGCCCATCCCGAGGATGACAGCGTAGACAACGATAAGCCGACGCTGACGAGGAGCCCCGCACTGAGTAGCGACGGAGTACGGCGGTGGCCGCGCAAAAAGGTTGGGCGCGCTGGGCGTCCCGCGACAAATGAATTCTGCATGTTGTTTGAGTTAGGCAGCGTGACGCCGCCGCGCACCAAAGATGTGCGAAACGGCCAGTTTCGAGCGAGTGGTTGTTAAACGGATGGTTCAAACTGAGCCTTCATGCGAATGATAATGCATCTGATTCGCATTAACAATTACTAATTTCGCATCGCAAGTCATCTATAAGACATCTGTCTTAAGGCATGGGGCATTCGGCTCAAAGCCTTATCTGGCGGGGCTTGACCCTGTGCGGGGCGTGGCGGCGGCATGTTTGTTTCGCAGCGAGTACTGGAAAACACGCATATACTCACGGTCGGGCCGTAAAAAGTAGTGCCGTGGGTCGCGCTGCGTTCTTGCTGCTTTGTCGCCACCCCGCGGCTCAGTGCCACCAACGCTCTGTCTAACACTTCACCAAGCAAAGCATCAAACATGTCCACATCGCCGAAGATCATCTACACCCTGACCGACGAAGCGCCTGCTCTGGCGACTTATTCGCTGCTGCCGATCGTCAAGGCGTTCACGCGCTCGTCCGACGTGATCGTTGAAACGCGCGATATCTCGCTTGCCGGCCGGATCATCGCTGCATTCCCGGACTACCTGACCGCGGAACAGAAGGGTTCCGACGATCTGGCGGAACTGGGTGGACTCACCACGCGGCCGGAAGCGAACATCGTCAAGCTGCCGAACATCAGCGCATCGGTGCCGCAACTGAAGGCCGCGATTACCGAGCTGCGCGATCAGGGCTTCAAGCTGCCGCCCTATCCGGACGTGGCGAATACCGACACTGAAAAAGACGTCAAGGCGCGTTACGACAAGATCAAGGGCAGCGCGGTGAACCCGGTGCTGCGCGAAGGCAATTCGGATCGCCGCGCGCCCTTGTCGGTGAAGAACTACGCTCGCAAGCACCCGCACAAGATGGGCGCGTGGAGCGCGGACTCGAAGTCGCACGTGGCGCACATGAGCGACGGCGATTTCTACGGCAGCGAAAAATCGGCGCTGATCGCAGCAGCCGGCGCCGTGAAGATCGAACTGATCGCAGCCGACGGTTCGGCGAAGGTCCTGAAAGAAAAGACGGCCGTGCAAGCGGGCGAGATCATCGACGCTTCGGTGCTCTCCAAGAACGCGCTGCGCAGCTTCATCGAAGCAGAAATCGCCGATGCGAAGAGCAAGGGCGTGCTGTTCTCGGTGCACCTGAAAGCGACCATGATGAAGGTGTCGGATCCGATCATCTTCGGTCACGTGGTCTCGGTGTTCTACCAGGACGTGCTGACCAAGCACGCTGACGCGCTGGCGCAGGCCGGCTTCAACCCGAACAACGGTATCGGCGACCTGTACGCGCGCCTGAAGGACCTGCCGGAGCAAACGCGCGAAGCGATCGAAGCCGACATCAAGGCTCAATACGCGCAACGCCCGCAACTGGCCATGGTCAACTCGGACAAGGGCATCACCAGCCTGCACGTGCCGAGCGACGTGATCGTCGACGCTTCGATGCCGGCCATGATTCGCGAGTCGGGCAAGATGTGGGGCGCGGACGGCGCATTGCATGATGCCAAGGCGGTGATTCCGGACCGTTGCTACGCCGGCGTCTACCAGGCAGTGATCGAAGACTGCAAGAAGAACGGCGCATTCGACCCGGTCACGATGGGCACGGTGCCGAACGTCGGCCTGATGGCGCAAGCCGCTGAAGAATACGGTTCACACGACAAGACGTTCCAGATTCCGGCGAACGGCGTGGTGCGCGTGACCGACGCAGCCGGTACCGTGCTGATCGAGCAGGCGGTTGAAGCGGGCGACATCTGGCGCATGTGCCAGACCAAAGATGCGCCGGTCCAGGATTGGGTCAAGCTCGCGGTCAACCGCGCACGCGCCACCAACACGCCGGCGATTTTCTGGCTGGACGCAGCGCGCGCGCACGACGCCCAGATCATCAAAAAGGTCGAGCAATACCTGAAGGACCACGACACCAGCGGTCTGGATATCCGCGTCATGACGCCGGTCGAAGCGACCAGGTTCTCGATCGAGCGCATCCGCGCCGGCAAGGACACGATCTCGGTCACCGGCAACGTGCTGCGCGACTACCTGACCGACCTGTTCCCGATCATGGAACTGGGCACCAGCGCGAAGATGCTCTCGATCGTCCCGCTGATGGCTGGTGGCGGCATGTTCGAAACGGGCGCTGGCGGTTCGGCGCCGAAGCACGTTCAGCAACTGGTCGAAGAAGGTTTCCTGCGTTGGGACTCGCTCGGCGAATTCCTGGCGTTGGCGGCTTCGCTTGAACACCTGAGCGGCGCGTATCACAACCCGAAGGCGCAGGTTCTGGCCAGGACGCTGGATCAGGCAACGGGCAAGTTCCTCGACAACGACAAGTCGCCGGCGCGCAAGGTTGGCGGTATCGACAACCGCGGCAGCCACTTCTACCTGGCGATGTACTGGGCGGAAGCGCTCGCTGCGCAAACCGAAGACGCTGCCTTGCAGGCGCAGTTCGCCGGCGTGGCGAAGGCCATGGCCGACAACGAAGCGAAGATCATCGAAGAGCTGGGTGCAGCGCAAGGCAAGCCGGTGGATATCGGAGGTTACTACCGTCCGAATGTCGAACTGACGAGCAAGGCCATGCGCCCGAGCGCCACGCTGAACAAGATTGTGGACGCGGTCGCTTAATGGTCGGAATGACGTACTGAGGCCGTCGGTCAAAAGACCGAAACAGGCACTGAAGTAAGCAGCAAACAAGACGATGGCGCTCCCGAGGAGCGCCATCGTCGTTTCTACGCATACGTGAGTGGCGGTCATGCCTGCCCTCACACGTGAACGATTTCCCAATCGCTGAGTTTTTCTGGAATGTCGAGCGTCGACGTGTCGATTTCGGTCAACTGCGGGCAGGTCAGGCCGCGTGCGACTTCATCGGCTGCCTGTTGCGGGCTGGAAAATTCGCCGAGCGTCTCGTTGCCGTAGGTTGCCTCCCAACCGCCCTGGCCCGGCAAAATGTAGAACGCTCCCTGGGTCGATCCAAAGCGAAAGCCTTTCATTTTTAGTCTCCCAATTGCCATTTAAAAACCGCTGCGCCGCGGCGGCTTCATGCATGGAGCGGGGGACACACTGCCATTGCGTTTTCGTCCCGTCTATTTCGCTGCATCACGTGAAGCGCCGGCTCTTGTAAAAGAGTCTACGTCAGTGGGTCTCGGCGCAAGGGGCTGTTAGACGGTTCATTCGATCAAAAAATATCGTTTAAAAATAAAGACTTGTCGTCGTCATTTTGCGATGTGCAACGTGGGGCGGCATTGCGAAATGGCGAATTTGTGCCACGCACCACGATTTTTTACGAAGCAAGGGCTCATGCCACATCGTGAAATTTTGGCGGATTGGCCAAATAGTGGGGCAGGGTGCATTCGGGGCAGAGCGAGGCTTCGCCCGTGATCGTTCTGTTCAGGAAAGAACCTGGCCAAGAAACGCTAGCAGCACGCGGTTGAACTCATCCGGCCGTTGCAGCGGGGCGAAATGGCTCACGCCAGGCAAAAGAATCAACTTCGCGCCGGGAATGGTGCGGGCGAGATAGTCGGCGTGTTCCGGCTTGATGAATTCGTCGTGCTCGCTTTGGACGATCGCAACCGGCACTCGAATCCCGGCCAGATCGCGCGCGGAGTAGTTGGGCTGGGTTCTCATCATTTCGCTGACCGCGACGACAAATGCGTCGAAGTCGTCCGGCGTTGCCGAGAGTTGCGCGTAGTCTTTGGCATGCCTCCCGAAGCAGCGATCGATGATCGGTGTCGGCACGAATTTCTTCGTCCCGCTCGGATCCATGTTGCAGCCGAAGAAAAACACGCCTGCAACCCGCTCCGGGACCTGGCGGGCCAACACCAGGGCCACGCACGCGCCGTCGCTCCAACCGGCTATCGCGGCCCGGTCGAGCTGCAACGTGTCCATCACGGCCAGAACGTCGGAGGCCATCAGCTCGTACATATAGGGACGCGCATCGCGGGTGCTGCGGCCATGGCCGCGGCTGTCGATGACCACCACGCGATGCCCCGAGCCGACCAGCGCCGGGACCTGATATCCCCAGTTGCCGCTGTGCCCCAGACCGCCATGCAGCAGGATCACCGGTTTGCCGGTCCCATAGGACGCGTACCAGATTCGCGCGCCTTCGTGCTCGACGTAGCCGTGGTCGTTCGAGACCGGCAGCGGGGCTGCGCCGTGGGCTTCGAAATGGGTGAGGTCGTCGTCGTGGGATTGCATGAGGGTGCCTTCCTGGGGAGCTCAGTAACGCAAGGATCCACCAGGTTGCCTGCGCCGCCACCAGAAAATCAAAAAAGCTACGAATTTTCGCGTCTGGACGGTGGATGGGCGGCGTCTTTCGGCAGCGATGTGTCCTGCTTACTGATGAGTCTGACCGAGCCCATGTTGCGCTGGCGCATTCGCATTGCCGCCCGTCGTGGGCACCGCGACTTTTCTCCCCGGCGCCGGAAATACCACCAGCATCAACACGACCCCGGCCAGCAGCACCACCGCCAAGCCAATCAACCCATATTGCGCACTGCCGGTCTGCGTTTTGACCCAGCCGACAAACGCTGGACTCACAAACCCACCCGTGCCGCCGAGACTCGTGATCATCGCAATACCGCCCGCGGCCGACGAGCGCGGCAGGAAGGTCTGCGGAATCGTCCAGAACACGACAAACGAGCCGTACGACGCAGCCGCCGCCAGCGCCAGCAAGCCAACACCGAGCGCGACGTTATGGCCGGCGGCAGGCAGCAACGCGAACGCCAGCGCGGTCACGCAGGCGCTTGCCGCGACATGCCAGCGCCGTTCCATGGTCCGGTCGGAACTGGCGCCCACCACATAGGTGCCGAGCGCAGCCGCGATGAAAACAAGCGCCGACAACAGTCCGACATCCAGCACATTCGCGACGCCCATGTCGCGGATGATGGTCGGTGCCCAGAAGCCGATCGCGTTGAACGGCATCATCACCGCGAAATAGACGAGTGCCGCGAAATACACGCGCGGGTTCGCGAGCGCGCCGCGCAGTCCGTCGAGATGACCGGTTTGCTTGGTCTTCTCGTCGGCGGCGAGTTCACTCGACACCAGCGCTTTCTCGCGCGCGTCGAGCCAGCTCACGTCTTCCGGCTTGTCGCCGAGCATAAGGAACGCAACGATGCCGAGCGTAACGGCCGGCACGCCTTCTAGAAGAAACAGCCACTGCCAGCCCGGCAAGCCGCCGACGCCGGCAAGCCGCGTCATGATGAACCCGGACATCGGCCCGCCGATGATCCCCGCCACCGCGGTCGCCATCATCAGAAATGCGGTCACGCGTGCGCGCCGCGCGCCGGGAAACCAGCAGCTCAGATAGAAGATGATGCCGGGGAAGAAGCCCGCTTCGGTCACGCCGAGCAGGAAGCGCATCGCATAGAACTGCGTCGGCGTGCGCACAAACATCATCAGACTCGACACCAGCCCCCATGCGAACATGATGCGCAACAGCGTGCGGCGTGCGCCGACGCGCTGCATCCAAAGATTGCTCGGGACTTCGAACAGCACGTAGCCAATGAAGAAAAGCCCCGCGCCCAAGCCATAAGTCGACTCCGAGAAGCCGAGGTCGTGCATGAACTGCAGCTTGGCGAAGCTGATGTTGACGCGGTCGATATAGCTGATCACGTAGCAGAGAAACAGCAACGGAATCAGCCGGAAAAAAATCTTGCGGTAAGTGCGTTCGACTTCGACGGGCGTGAGGTTGTCCGTGGTCGATGTGCCTGAATGCGAATAGCCGTGCATGATGGTCTCGCGAAGAATGCCAACTGCGGTGGGTGTCGCTGCGCGCGGTGCATAGCACTGTATATAGCGCGGCAAATCAGCGACGTCCGATCTCAAAGCGGCCCGGCACCGCTTCACTATCCGTCCACGACATCTCGAGCACAATGCTCGCTTTCGTGCATGCCGTCGGCGGCGTTGACGGAGCCGGCTGCATTCGCGGCGCGCGGCAGGCAGCGCGCCAGCGCATCGCCGGCCCGTACGCCCCTGCCCGCGGGCAGCACGAAAAGCGGATTGATATCCAGTTCCTTCAGGCTCGCTTGCTGGTCGAGCGCCATGGTGGAGAGCGCGACGATCGTCTCGACGAGGGCCTCGATATCACCAGGCGGTTTGCCGCGCGCACCGTCGAGCATCGCGAAGGCGCTCAATTCGCGGACCATCGCGTGGGCGTCGGCGTGCGTGACCGGGGCCAGCCGGAACGCCACGTCCTTCAGCACCTCGGCATAGATCCCGCCTAGACCGCACATCACAACCGGTCCGAACGTCGCATCGTTCTCTATGCCGACGATCATCTCGATCGCATCGCGGATCTCTTCCTGCACCAGCACGCCTTCGATTCGCGCGTGGGGCACATGGCGGCGCGCATTCGCGATGATTTCGTCGAAGGCATCGGCAAGCGCCACTTCATCGCGGATGCCGACTCGTACTGCGCCGGCTTCCGTCTTGTGCGGGATGTCGGGCGATTGCACTTTGATGACGAGCGGAAAGCCGATCGACCGCGCGATGGCGCATGCTTCGTCGCTGTTGTGCGCGAGCGCGCTCCTGGGCGTTTCGATGCCGTAATCGCGCAGCAACGACTGCGAGGCATGTTCGGTCAGGTCGCCCTGACTGACAGCCAGCAGCGCGCGAGCTTGCCCGGCATCGTATTGCGGACGTGCAAGCGGTTCTGCACTACGCGCCGCTGCACGCATCCGCTGCGCCTGCGCATAGGCCGACAACGCCGCGAACGCGCGACCGCAACGCACGGGCGTCGCATACAGCGGTACGCCATGCGTTTCGATCATTTCGTATGCGCCGGCGGCCATGTCGCGGCGGGCGTTCCAGGCGAGCATCATCGGCTTGGTCGTGGCGTCGTAGACGCGCACGATTGCCTCGGCCATCACGCGCGCGACTTCTCCGCTCGCGGCGGCAGCCATGATCGCGATCGCGTCGATGTTCGGATCGTCGGCAATGATCTGCAGTGCGTCGGCAAAAATCCTCGGCTCGGCGAGAATGCCCGCCGTGAGATCGATCGGATTGTTCAACGAGGCGAACGCGGGAACGATCGGTTTGAGCCGTTCGAGCGTATCTGCCGACAACGCGGGCACGGACATGCCACGTTCGGCACAGGCATCGGTGATCAGAATGCCGGCGCCGCCCGAGAGCGTGACGACCGCGATCCGGTTGCCGCGCGGCAGGCGTTTGGCTTCGAACGCCTTGGCGTAGTCGCCGAGATCCGCGACATCGGTGACTTCGATCACGCCGGTCTGACGGAAAGCCGTGCGATAGAGCGCGGATGCGCCGCCCAGATTCGCCGTGTGCGACGCGGCTGCTTTGGCGCCGTCGGCGGTGTTGCCGACTTTCCACGCGAGCAGCGGTTTGCCGGCGTCGAGCGCGCGGTTGGCCACGTCGACGAGGCGCCGCGCATCCTTCAAGCCTTCGATATACGCGGCAATCAACGACGTTTGCGGGTCCGCGATACAGGCATCGACGAGATCGAGCAGGCTGACGTCGGCCTCGTTACCGGTGGTGATGAAATGGCGCAAGCCGATGCCGAGTTCGTCGGCCATCAGCAGCAACGCGCAGCCGAAGCCGCCGCTTTGCGAAATCAATGACAGGCCACCACGCCGGTAATCGACGCCAAACGGTGCGCCGAATCCGGCGTAGACGCCGGCGCCCGTGCTGACGAAGCCCTGGCAGTTCGGGCCGATCACGCGGATGCCGAACGCCTGCGCGACTTCCGCGCATTCGCGCTGCAGCGCGGCGCCGGCTTCGCCCGCATCCGCGAATCCGGAGCTGTAGATGATCGCGAAGCCGATACCTTTTTCGCCGCATTGGCGCAGCATGTCGGGAACGCGACGCGCCGCGACGAGGATCAGCGCGAGATCGGGCGTAGCCGGTAACGCGGCGATGCTGCCGTGGCACGCCACGCCGGCAATCTCGGCGTACTTCGGATTCACCGGATACAGCGCGCCTTGATACCCGTGCTGTATGAGAAAGCGCATCGGCTGGCCGCTGATCGACTTCGGATCGTTCGAGGCGCCGATGATTGCGATCGAGCGTGGATCGACGAGCCGTTGAATGTCGAGCGTGTTTGCAGCGTGCGCGGTGGTGTTCGTAACAGTGTTCATAAGGGCGCTCATGCGGCACGCGCAGCGTCGGTGTGAACGCTGTCCTTCTGTTTCGTTTGATCCCGCTCAGCCGCGCGCCGCAGTGTGATCTTCGCGATGTTCAACTGATGAATCTGCGTAGTGCCCTCATAGATGCGGAACGCGCGCACGTCGCGGTAGAACCGCTCGACCGCATTGCCCGCGAGATAGCCGCGTCCGCCGAGCATCTGAACCGCGCGGTCCGCGACGCGTCCGCACATCTCCGAGGCGAACATCTTGCACATCGACGCTTCCAGCGCGACGTCCTCGCCTGCATCGCGTTTGCGGGCGGTTTCGAGAATCATCGAGCGCGCGGCGAAGATTTCGGTCTGGCATTCGGCGATCAGCGCCTGCACGAGCTGGAACTCGGCTACGGGCTTGCCGAACTGCTCGCGTTTCGATGTGTACGCAACGGCTTCGTCGAGCATCCGCATTGCCGGGCCCGTGCACAGCGCGGCCAGGTGAATGCGCTGCTTGTTCAACACCTTCATCGCGGTACGGAAGCCTTGACCTTCGACACCGCCGATCAGATTGGCCGCGGGCACGCGGCACGCATCGAACACTACGTCACCGACCGGCGAGCCCGCCTGGCCCATCTTGTCGTAAGGCGCGCTGGTGGAGAGGCCTGGCATGCCACGTTCGACG
The DNA here is from genome assembly GCF_030511745.1 of Paraburkholderia sp. SECH4. Lineage (NCBI taxonomy): Bacteria > Pseudomonadati > Pseudomonadota > Betaproteobacteria > Burkholderiales > Burkholderiaceae > Paraburkholderia > Paraburkholderia sp. SECH4. Next base: position 69,877 of record NZ_JALOCP010000009.1, on the reverse strand, counting down.
AGAAATGCAGAAATGCCACCGGCGCCGGGCACGGCCGGATCGGTGCGGGCCATCACCGTGAACAGGTCCGCGATCGGCGCGTTGGTGATGAAGCACTTGCTGCCATCGAGGACGTAGTGACCGCCGTCGCGCCGCGCGGTCGTGCGCAACGCGGTAGCGTCAGAGCCGGCGTCCGCTTCGGTCAGCGCGAAAGCGCCGGTCAATTCGCCCGAAGCGAGACGCGGCAGATAGCGCTGCTTCTGGTCGTCGGTGCCATCGGCGACGAGCGCTTCCGAACCGATGCCGGTATTCGTGCCGACCCGCGCGCGAAATGCCACCGAGGCCTGCGAAAGCGCGAATGCGCCGCGCACGAGTTGCTCTGTGGACAGTCCTGCGCCGCCGAAGTCGCGTGGAATGCTCCAGCCGAAATAGCCGAGTTCGCGCATGCGTTCGACGAGATCCGCCGGTACGGCATTCGCCTGCTCGATTTCATTTTCGCGCGGAATTGCTTCTTCACGGACGAAACGCGCGACGTCGGCGAGCATCGAGTCGAAATGCGAGGGGTTGCTGGTCATGCTTGTCTCCGTCATGTGAGTCGATTTATGACTGCACTATCGAAGATTTACAGGTCGCCGGCGTGATTTGTTCGACTCTGCAGAACAGAGTTTGGATATGCTGAACAGGAGGCGCAAAATTGGCTATCTGAAGGGAGACGACCATGGCAGCCCACAACAAGCTTCCCGAAGCCACGGCGCTGGCAAGCGACTATCTGGATTCGAAGGCGCGCTACGTGCCCGACGAATTCGACGGCGACCGGCAATTCGCCACCACGTTGGCGCGCGGCCTCGACATCCTGCATTGCTTTACGCCGCGCGAATCGCAACTCGGCAATGCCGAACTGGCGGCGCGCACCGGCATGACCAAGGCCACCATCTCGCGCTTCACCTACACGTTGACGCGGCTCGGCTACCTGCGTGTCAATCGCATGAACAACAAGTTTCAGCTCGGCTCGGCCGTGTTGTCGTTGAGCTATCCGTTGCTCGCGAGCCTGAGTGTCCGGCAGATCGCGCGGCCGTCGATGAAGGACCTGGCCGATCAGATTCGCGGTTCGGTCTCGCTTGGCATGCGCGACCGGCTCAATGTCGTGTATCTGGAAAGCAGCCGCAGCACGACGCCTTTGGGGTTGCCGGCGGATATCGGCCTGAGCTATCCGATCGTGCGAACCGCGATGGGCCGCGCGCTGCTCGCCGCGCTGCCGGCAGAGCGGCGCGAGGCGCTCTGCAACGAGATCGCGGTGAAGTCGCCGAATGAATGGAATACGTTTCGCGAGCGCGTGATGAGCAGCATCGATTACTTCTATGAGCGTGGGTTCTGCGTCTCGTACGGAGACTTGCGACGCGAAGTCCACGCCGTCGCGGTGCCGATGAAACCTTCGGCCGATGGCGAGATTCTGGTGTTCAACTGCGGCGTGCCGTCTTATTTGCTGAAGGAGAATCAGCTCGAAGGGGACATCGGGCCACGGCTGGTTTCGATGGTGCGGAGTATTGAAGGGGCGATGGGGATTTATTAGCGGAGGGCGCTTGCGCAGATTCGACGCCACCAGAAATAAACCCGGCGCTGAGCCGGGTTTATTTACAGAACCACTACCGCTCAGCTCGAAACGTACGCTACATAAGGCCCCGTGCCGCCACCCGTGGACGCCTTGCCCGAAATGCCGTAGTACACGTGCCGGCCGTAGAAGAACGGCATGCCGAAGTCGAACTGCCGCGACAAGTAGATACCGAGGTTATTGAACGCGTAATTCCCCGACGCGTTCAGCGTCGCTCCGTTTGCGATATTGAAGCCGAGTGAGACACTCGCCGGACTGGTTGCCACCAGCGTCGACGTCCGCCCCACCGTCGTCGTCGGGATGTAGTATCCGGACGCGCTGTCAATCGGGATCGTCAAGTCGGGGAAGAACAACACCGTCGATCCGGAATCGAAGAACGTCTTCGTCAGCGTGGTGCCGCCGTAGCTCGACGCGAAGTCGCCGTTCCCGTTCGTCCTGATCAGCGTGGCGCTCGTGCCGTTCAACACGTTGTTGGCTTGCGTGTCGATACCGAACACCAGCGTACCTTGAGCCGTCGCGCTGCCGCTGTCGGAAATCTGGCCCATCTCCAGAATCACACCGTTGTTATCCTGCGCGAACTTTGTGACCGGATTGGTGATCTGTCCGGTTACGAGCACCGAGGTGGCCGTGCCGGCGTTGGTGTAGTAGAACGCCGACACCGCTGCGTTCTGGCATGCCATGCCGCAGTCATTCGGGCTCACGCCGATGCCGAGGATGCCGTTTGCGCCGATATCGGTCGTGGTGACCAGGGGGCGGCCAACCTGGCACTCGGTCGGCGCGGCCACGGTCAGTGCCGAATCGCCGATCACGTGGATGGGTACTTTCTGTGCAATCTCGCCCGAAAGCGCTACGTCCGCATAGTGGACGGAACCCCATGCGTAGCCGCTGCCGAACAACGCACATTCGGCGAGCGGCAGACCGCTCGGCTGGGCGAGTTCGGGTGCGAGCGCACTGAATGTGGCGGCCGGAATGGCTGAGCGAACCAGGCGCAATCCAAACGATGCGGTATCGACGATCACATTCGGGATCGTCGCGCAGTTCGCGGTGGCGTTAGTACTGTCGGTACAGATCGTGACGCTGACCATGGGCTGATTGTGAATGCCCGTTTGGCTGACCGTCACCGCTATCGTATTGCCGGGACCAACTGCAGTAGGCACCGCCGACGCATCCACCGCGAGGACGTTGGACGGAGAACCTGTTCCGCTCGACGTCGCCGGCGAACTTCCGCCGCCCGGTGCGTTTATCGATGTGTTGCTGTTGGTGCCACTGTTGCTACCCCCGCTACCACCCCCACCGCAGCCAGCCAGACTCAGCCCGAGCGCCGCGGCAATGATCCATGCGATTTTGCGCACTTTTATTCTCTCGATTGATTTTTAACAGACTTACTTGATGTCGTTAGCGCTAACGCCTTGCGGCAACGCTTGCGGCAGATAGGCTCGACCCACGAAGGCGCCCATATGGCCGCCCGTTTCAACGACCAGAGCCGACTGACGCACGACGGCTGCGCCATAGCCGCCGCCTTGCGCTGCGTGCGCGTCGGTGAGTGCCTGCACGTAAGACGGGAAGTAAGTGGCGAGCAGCGTGTTGAGCGGCGGCATGGCGGGGCCTTCCCAGCTCAACGCAAACACGGTGTTGCCTGCCGCGATGTACTCGTTTACGACGGTGCCCGACGCAAGCGTGGTCTGACTCACGGTGTAAGTGGGCGAAGCCGCATTGGCGCTTGCAGCAAAGCGGGCCACCGCGCTGCCGCCCTGACTGGCCGCCCCTGCGCTGGTACTGCTGGCGGTCACGGGGTAGGTCGGTGCGCCGCCTAACCCTGCATACGCCGGAGCGACCGTGGTGAACGAGGCCGCGGCCACCACGAGCATTCGAAATTGGCTGATTATCATTTTTTGGTTTTCGACGTTTTTCGGAAAATGCGCGCGAACGTTTCCTCGCGCCCACGCGATATAAATACTAGCGTGCTTCTCTTCGATTAAAACAGACGAATAGCGTGGCGATTCGGGTTCTATTTGAAATTGAAGGGTAAGCCGCGGGAAACTGATAATGCGCAACACGGCGGACTGGCGAGTCTGGGCGCGCCTCGATCTCAATCCAGCCCAGACGTTGAAATCCTGCCGAGCTTGTCGATCAACACCGCAACGAAGGTTTCCGTGACGGGCGGCAGGGTCCTGCCGCGCTTCTTGATGAGGGCGATAGGGCGGGTGAACGCGGGATCGTCGATGGGGCGGACTATCAGTTCAGGTTCCGCTCTGACCTCGCGGGCCGACGCCGGCAGGATGGTCACGCCGAGCCCCGCGCGCACCATCGCGACCGCGCTCATCATGTAGGTCGGCTCGCACGCGATCTCCGGCATGGCGTGCGCGTCGGCAAACGCGCTGTCAACCACCGCCCGCACGCTCGTACCCTGCGCGGTGAGCACGAGCGGGACACCGGCAAGGTCGGCCAGCGTGATGCGTTTGCGGCGCGCCAGCGCATGGCGCTTCGGAAACACCGCTACCAACCGGTCGATGCCCGCATGCAGCACCTCGAAGCTGGCGTCGCCCAGTTCGCCGCCGGTCAGACCGATATCCACTTCTTCGTTGCGCACCAGCGTGTTGACCATGCTGGCGACCACGTCGCGCACATGAAAGCTCACGCGCGGCACGGTCTTCTTAAGGTCCTGCACGAGTTCCGGCAATACGCTCGCCGCGAAAGTGGGCAAGCACGCGATCCGCACCGTGCCGCTCGATCCCTCGCCGAGCGCACGCGCGTCGATCAGCACGTGCTCCATGTCATGCAGGGATTTTTGCAAGAGCGGCAGCAGTTCGCGGCCGGTCGGCGTTAGTGCGACGTTGCGGCTGTTGCGATCGAACAGGCGCAGGCCGACCATTTCCTCGAGGCGCCGTATTTGCACCGTCAGGGCCGGTTGAGAGAGATGCAGGCGCGTGGCCGCGCGCGTGAAACTGCCTGTCTGCGCCACGGCGATAAATGCGCGAATGTCTCGAAGGTTCAGATCCATGATGGTTTGTAATAGCTGCGATCAATTCATTTCAATTGATTTATCGCCGCCTCGAACTTACGCTGGATCACAGTAAAAAACAACATCGGAGACAAGGACATGCTGCCACTGCTGGGGCTAGCCACCATCGTCGTGCTACTCGGCGCGATTCTGTCGAAACGGATGTCGCCGCTAGTGGCGCTCATCATCGTGCCGCTCGCCGCGTCGCTGATCGGCGGGTTCGGTTTTCAGACAAGCAAATTCGTGATCGACGGGCTCAAGAGCCTCGCGCCCGTCGTCGGCATGTTCGTGTTTGCGATTCTCTACTTCGGCACCATCACCGACGCCGGCACGCTCGATCCGATCATCGACCGCATTCTGCGCGCGGTCGGCACGCGGCCCACACGGATCGTGATGGGCACCACGTTGCTTGCGCTGCTGATTCACCTCGACGGTTCCGGCGCGGTGTGCTTTCTCGTCACGATTCCCGCGATGCTGCCGCTCTATGACCGCTTGAAGATGGACCGGCGCGTGCTGGCCGCGGCCGTTTCGATGGCCGCCGGCATCAATTTTCTGCCGTGGACGGGGCCGATGATCCGCGCGTCGGCCTCGCTGCATCTGCCGATTTCGGCGTTGTTCAACCCGCTGATCCCCGTGCAGTTGATCGGCCTGGTGTTCGTCTTCGGCGTGGCGTTCTGGCTTGGGCGGCGCGAGGAAAAGCGGCTCGGCCTCACTGCCGCGAACGGTTCCGCACCGATGCCAAAACGCGAGTTGACGCCCGAAGAGCAAGCCTTGCGCCGGCCGAAAAACTTCTGGTTCAACATCGTCCTGACGCTCGTCGTACTCGGCACGATGGTCGTGATGGGCGAGAAGATTCCGCCGGCCATCATGTTCATGGTCGGACTATGCATCGCGTTGATGGTGAACTATCCGAACGTCGACATGCAGCGCAAGCGGATCGACGCTCATGCGCGCGCTGCGTTGATGATGGCCGGCATTCTGCTGGCGGCCGGCGTGTTCACCGGCGTGATGCAGGGCAGCGGCATGCTGAAAGCGATGGCACAGGCGGCAGTCGGCTTCGTGCCGCCCGCCATGGCGGGCCACATCCCCGTCGCGCTCGGGCTGGTGTCGATGCCGCTGAGCATGCTGTTCGATCCGGACTCGTTTTACTTCGGCGTGCTGCCGGTGATTGCCGAAGTGGCCGGCCAGCTCGGTGTGCCCGCCGTGCATGTCGGCCAGGCCGCGCTGCTTGGCCAGATGACCACCGGCTTTCCGGTCAGCCCGCTGACGCCGGCGACCTTCCTTGTGGTCGGCCTGTGCGGTATCGATCTCGCCGACCATCAGAAATTCACGTTCCCCCTGCTGTTCGGTGCGTCGATCGTCATGACGATCGCCTGCGTCGTGCTGGGGATATTCTCGTTGTGAGCTTGACTGTTTGACTGAATGGAAGCGACCAGCATGATAGCGACTTCACATAGGCAGCCGGTCCGAATCGGCGCAGGTGCGGGATATTCCGGCGACCGTATCGAACCCGCGGTCGAACTGGCGGTACACGGCGCGCTCGACTACCTGGTGTTCGAGTGCCTCGCCGAACGCACCATTGCGATCGCGCAGCAGGCGCGCAGCAAAGATCCGGAGCTGGGCTACGACCCGTTGCTCGAAACGCGCATGATGGCTGTGCTTCCCGCGGCGATTCGCAACGGCGTGCGGATCATTTCGAACATGGGCGCGGCCAATCCGCTTGCGGCGGCGCGAAAGACTGCCGAGATAGCGCGCGCGCTCGGTCTTGGCGACGTGAAGATTGCCGCCGTCACGGGCGACGATGTACTCGACGTCGTGCGGCAGGGCAATTTCCGTTTCGAGGAGTCCGGGGAAAGCGTCGCTTCGTACCGTGATCGCCTCGTGTCCGCGAATGCCTATCTCGGCGCGGCGGCGATTGTCGAGGCGCTTGCGGCCGGCGCGCAAATCGTCCTGACCGGACGTGTCGCCGATCCGTCGTTGTTCGTCGCGCCACTGATCCACGAGTTCGGCTGGCAGATGGACGACTGGCAAACCCTCGGCCAGGCGACCGTGACCGGCCATCTGCTCGAATGCGCGGGACAAATCACCGGCGGGTATTTTGCCGATCCGGGCTTCAAGGACGTGCCCAATCTCGCAAGGCTTGGCTTTCCGATCGCCGAGGTCGCGGCGGACGGCACGGTGGTCATCACCAAGCTCCCGCAGGCCGGTGGCCGGGTAACCGAGGCAACCTGCAAAGAGCAACTGATGTATGAGATTCACGATCCGCAGCGTTACCTGCAACCGGACGTGGTCGCCGATTTCACGCAGGTGCGTGTCGTGCAGGAAGCGCCGGATCGCATTCGCGTGAGCGGCGGGCGCGGTACGCCGCGTACCGATACGTTGAAGGTGTCGGTCGCTTACTTCGACGGCTATATCGGCGAAGGGCAGATTTCATACGGCGGTCCCGGCGCGCTGGCGCGTGCCCGGCTTGCACTCGATATCGTGCGGGAAAGGCTTGCCCTGACGGGCGTCGAAACGCGTGAATTACGCTTCGATCTGATCGGTGTGAACGCATTGCATGGCGACACGTTGGCTGCCGGTCACGCCGAGCCTTATGAAGTGCGAGCACGGGTCGCGGGGCGCGCTGAATCGCTGGCGCAAGCAGTGAGGATCGGCAACGAGGTAGAGACGCTTTACACGAACGGCCCGGCGGGCGGTGGCGGCGTGACGAAGTCAGCGCGCGAAGTCGTCGCGGTGCAATCGGTATTGTTGCCGCGCGAGCATGTCAAGCCGGCATTCTCGCTGGTGGAGGCGTGACATGAAACTACGTGAGCTTGCTCATTCGCGGACCGGCGACAAGGGCAATACGCTGAATATCTCCGTCATCTGTTATGACGCGAAGCACTATGAGCATCTGCGAGCGGTGTTGACACCGGAACGGGTCAAGGCACATCTGAACGACGTGGTGCGCGGCGAAGTCGTGCGTTATGAACTGCCTGGTATCGCCGCATTCAACTTCGTACTCGGCCATGCGCTCGGCGGAGGTGTGACGCGTTCGCTTGCGCTCGACGCGCACGGCAAATCGTTGAGTTCGGCGTTGATGGGGCTGGAGGTGGAAGCGCCGACTGCAGGTGGAAACGCTCCAGTTCTGTAGTTCGCCGAATCGCCGGGCATTCGGCTCAGCCGCCCGCCTTGCTCAACTCGTGCGCGCGCCGAAGTCTTTCGCGGCTGTTGCTCAGATGCATGCGCATCGCGGCGCGCGCATCATCCGCGTCCTGGCGTTCGATGGCCCGATAGATCATCTGATGCTCGCTGAGCACGTTGCGCAGGTGCTCGATATGGTCGAGCTCCGCGATCTCGGCGCTGCCGAGCCGCGTGCGCGGGCTCACCGCGCGGCCGAGTTGACTGAGCACGTCGAAGAAGTAGCGGTTGCCGCTTGCGCGCGCGATCTGCAGATGAAACTCGATGTCGTGCGCCAACGTGTCGGTACTTCCCCGTTCCAGTTCGGACTCGAAGCGCTCCAGTGCGCCACGAATCTGCTTGAGATTCTGCTCCGTGCGTCGCGCTGCCGCGAGCGCGGCCGAGGCTGCCTCGACGTCGATGCGGAATTCGATGATCGCCATCACGTCCAGCATGCTGGAGAGGTCGGCGGCGGGCAGTTGCATGGACTGTTCCGTGGCCGGCTCCAGAACGAACGTGCCGATGCCGTGGCGCGTCTCGACCACTTTGGCCGCCTGCAGGCGCGAGATTGCCTCGCGAACCACGGAGCGGCTCACCGAAAGCTGCTTCATCATCGCGACTTCTGTCGGGATGCGGTCTCCGGGCCGCAGGCTGCCGCGGCGGATTTCATCGGAAAGGGTGGCCACCACCTTCTCAGTTAGGCTGCTCATCTCGGTTGCTTATGGACTAATCGGCTGGGAATTCACACGTTGCGAGTGCGAGTGCGAGTGACGTCGTGTGGCGTCTCGACATAGTCATCATAGCGTCAGTCCGAAAGGTGACGATTTGAATCTCGTGTTCCCGATGCGGGCGGCAAAGACTCGTTAACCGGACTTGGGCGGCACAGCTCGCAAGACTTTTGTCATGTCATCAGACGTCTTAATTTGATTCTACTGTTTCAACGACTGCGGTGGTGCTGTTGACGCCTGCATCCCGGTGTATATAGCTTACATAGCAGGGTAAACACCCCATTGGAATCGGTGAATGGAACGGGGTAGACTGTCGTCAGACAACGTATCACGCATTTTAGGACCGAATCACCCGGCCTTCTCGAATGTGCTGCGGTGCGTTCGATCAGGCCGCCGGAGTGGCCGGAACTGGAGACAACCTTGACATCTGCTCTCACCGCCGCCGCTGACCCGCTTGAGTCCGCGGTCTCGAAGGTCAAGCGGCACGTGCTGCCGCTCTTTCTGATTATGTTCATCGCGAACTACATCGATCGCGTGAACATCGGCTTCGTTAATTCCCACATGCAGACGGACCTCGGCATCGGCGCTGCCGCCTACGGCCTCGGGAGCGGATTGTTCTTCGTCGGCTACGCGCTGTTCGAAGTGCCGTCGAACGTATTGATGCAGAAGTACGGTGCGCGCGCCTGGCTGACCCGCATCATGGGCACCTGGGGGCTGGTCGCGGCCGCCATGGCGTTCGTCTGGAACGACACGTCTTTCTACGTGCTGCGATTCCTGCTCGGCATCGCCGAAGCCGGCTTCTTCCCGGGTGTGGTGTTTTACTTCACCCAATGGCTGCCGCAGAAAGAGCGGGGCAAGGCCGTGGCGGTTTTTCTCTCGGGCTCCGCGCTTGCGTCGGTGCTGTCCGGTCCGATCACAGGCAGTCTGTTGTCGATTCGCGGCCTTGGCCTGCACGGCTGGCAATGGATGTTTCTCATTGAGGGCGGCTTCTCGATCGTGCTGTGCGGTGTTAGCTGGCTGCTGCTGAAGTCGCGCATTCGCGATGCCTCCTGGCTGACGGCTGAGGAGCAAACCGTTCTCGAAAGCGCGATCGCCGCGGAGCAGGCCGAGCGCGAGGCGCACGGCGGCGCGCATCTGCCGGCCGTGAAGCTGCTGAAGGATCCGCAGATCCTGCTGTTCTGCTTCCTGTACTTCGCGATTCAATTGACCATTTACGCGGCCACCTTCTGGCTGCCGACGATCATCCGCAAGATGGGCGGACTCTCGGACTTCGAAGTCGGCATGTTCAATACCATTCCGTGGCTCATCGCCATGGTCGCGATGTACTGCTTCGCGGTGTTGTCCGCGAAATGGCGTTTCCAGCAGGCGTGGCTGGCGGTGGCGCTCGTCATTGCAGCGTGCGGGCTGTTCGCTTCGACTTCGGGTAATCCTGTGCTGTCGTTCGTGGCAATCTGCTTCTCAGCGATCGGTTTCAAGGCCGCGTCTTCGCTCTTCTGGCCGATCCCGCAGGGCTATCTGGACGCACGCGTTGCCGCAGCCGTCATCGCGCTGATCAATTCGGTCGGCAATCTCGGCGGGTTCTTCGCACCGGCTGCTTTCGGTTATCTGCAGCAGCACACCGGCTCGATTACCGGTGGTCTTTACGCCTTGGGCGTGGCTTCGCTGATCGCGGCGGCGGCCGGCTTCCTGACCCGCAATCGCCGTGTGAACCGCGACGCGTTGACGGAGCCGCTTCATAGCAAAGCGCATTGAATTGTCGATCGACCGCCGCCAGTCGGCTTACTCATTTACCTGGTCCCCAATCATGTCCACGAACTCATCCCAATCGAACGCCACGCCGATCGTGACCGAGCTGCGCGTCGTGCCCGTCGCCGGCCGTGACAGCATGCTGATGAATCTGAGCGGCGCGCATGGCCCGTTCTTCACGCGCAATATCGTCATTCTGCGCGACAGCGCCGGGCATACTGGAGTCGGCGAAGTGCCGGGCGGCGAGAGTATCCGCAAGACGATCGACGACGCGCGTCCGCTGGTTGTCGGTCAGTCGATCGGCAATCTCCAGGCTATCCTGAACAAGGCGCGTACGCAGTTCGCCGACCGCGACGCCGGCGGGCGCGGCCTGCAGACTTTCGATCTGCGCACCACCATTCACGCGGTGACCGCACTCGAAGCCGCGCTGCTCGATCTGCTCGGGCAGCATCTGGGCGTCCCTGTTGCGGCACTGCTCGGCGAAGGCCAGCAACGCGACGAAGTGGAAATGCTCGGTTATCTGTTCTATATCGGCGACCGCAAGAAAACCGATCTGCCTTACGACAGTGGCACGGAAGGGCGCGACGACTGGGAGCGCGTTCGCACCGAAGAGGCCATGACCCCCGAGGCGGTGGTGCGGCTTGCCGAGGCAGCGCAAGCGCGCTATGGCTTCAACGATTTCAAGCTCAAGGGCGGCGTGCTGCCGGGCGACGCCGAAATCGAAGCGGTGACGGCGCTCGCAGAACGCTTCCCCAATGCCCGCGTCACGCTCGACCCGAATGGCGCATGGTCGCTCGCCGAAGCGGTGCGCCTGTGCCGCGACCAACACGACGTGCTGGCTTACGCGGAAGATCCGTGCGGCGCGGAAAACGGCTACTCGGGCCGCGAGGTGATGGCCGAATTCCGTCGCGCGACCGGTTTGCCGACGGCGACCAACATGATCGCGACCGACTGGCGCCAGATGGGTCACGCGATCCAGTTGCAGTCCGTGGATATTCCGCTTGCCGATCCGCACTTCTGGACCATGCAAGGCTCGGTGCGCGTGGCGCAGATGTGCAACGAGTGGGGGTTGACCTGGGGCTCACATTCGAACAATCACTTCGACATTTCGCTCGCGATGTTCACGCATGTCGCGGCAGCGGCGCCCGGCAAGATCACGGCGATCGACACGCACTGGATCTGGCAGGACGGTCAGCGCCTGACGCGCGAGCCGCTGCAGATCGTCGGCGGCAAGGTCAAGGTGCCTCAGGCCGCCGGCCTCGGTGTCGAGCTGGATATGGACGAGATCGAGAAGGCGCACGCGCTGTATCTGCAGCATGGCCTCGGCGCACGCGACGACGGCGTGGCTATGCAGTACCTGATTCCGAACTGGAAGTTCGATAACAAGCGCCCGTGTCTGGTGCGCTGAGTTTCCTCATGATCTGAGCGGCGCTCCGTGCGGCCGCCCGCTTTTACCGACTATTCACGTTATGACCTCACCCCAAGAACTCAAAGCTATCGTTTCCGAAGGCCTGCTGTCCTTTCCGGTGACCGACTTCGACGAACAAGGCGATTTCCGCGCCGATACCTATGCCGAGCGCCTCGAATGGCTCGCGCCCTATGGCGCGACCGCGCTGTTTGCCGCCGGCGGCACGGGCGAATTTTTCTCGCTGACCAAAAGCGATTACACGAACGTGATTCGCACGGCGACCGAGACCTGCCGGGGCAAGGTACCGATTCTTGCCGGCGCGGGTGGCCCGACGCGCGTGGCGATCGACTACGCGCAGGAAGCCGAACGTCTCGGCGCAAGCGGCGTGCTGTTGATGCCGCACTATCTGACCGAGGCGTCGCAGGAAGGGATTGCCGCGCACGTCGAGCAGGTCTGCAAGGCGGTGAAGAACATCGGCGTGATCGTTTATAACCGCGCGAATTCGAAGCTGAATGCGGACATGCTCGAGCGTCTCGCGGACAGTTGCCCGAACCTGATCGGCTTCAAGGACGGCGTGGGTGAGATCGAGGCGATGGTGACGATTCGCCGCCGTCTTGGCGACCGTTTCTCGTATCTCGGCGGCCTGCCGACCGCGGAAATCTACGCCGCGGCTTATAAGGCGATGGGCGTGCCGGTGTATTCGTCGGCTGTGTTCAACTTCATTCCGAAGACGGCGATGGATTTCTATCGCGCGATTGCTGCGGATGATCACGCAACTGTCGGCAAGCTGATCGACGAATTTTTCCTGCCGTATCTGGCGATCCGCAACCGCCGTCAGGGTTATGCAGTGAGTATCGTGAAGGCCGGCGCGAAACTCGTTGGCCACAGCGCCGGTCCGGTGCGCGCACCGCTGACCGATCTGACCGAAGAAGAAATGGCGCAACTCGACGCGCTGATCAAGAAGCTCGGCGCGCAGTAAGTGGCGCAATAAGTGGCGCAATAAGCGGCGCAGGTAGTGGCGGAGGTTTCGCCGCCCTCAACTCCGGCGAAACACAACGTGCGAGATGCGCTGCACGAGCAAGGCGGCCGCAAGTGCCGCCACTGCCGTCAGCCACACGCCGATATGAATCGACTGCACCAGTGCATCGCGTGCCGTGTCGATCAACGCCAGCGTATTGAGTCCCGACGTCTTCATATCCGCAATCAGTTTCAGGCGCACCGCTTCATCGATCAGGATACGTAGATCGACAAAACGCGGCCGCCATTGCGATGCGGCCGGCTCGCCGAGCACGCTCATCGTGCGTGTGACCACGTTGCGGTAGTGGTGCTGCACCACAGTTGCCACAATACTGGTGCCCAGCATCCCACCCACCATCCGCGTGGACTGCAGCAGTGCCGTCGTGATGCCGAAGCGTTCACGCCCGGCAATCTCCTGGCCGAACACATTCAGATTGTTCAGGATGAAACCCAGGCCGATGCCGACGGCCGCCATCGGCAATTCGATCCACACGTGCGGTGTCTCCGGATTGGCAAACGCCAATGCGATCGCTGCAAACAGCAGCAGCGCAAAACCGATCGACAGAATCCGCGTGGGCTTCTTCATGTGAATGACGATGCGCGTATTCAGCAGACTGCCGAGCGCGATGCAGGCGGCAATCGGTGTCGCGAGCAGGCCGGCCTGTTGCGGCGACAGTCCAAAGCCGCCTTGCAACAGCAGCGGCGCGAAGAAGATCAGCGAGAACATCACGAAGCCGGACAGGAAGCCGAGGATGAACAGCGTGACGAGTTGCGCGTCCTTGAACAGGTCGAGCGGAATGATGGGATGCGTGGCGCGCTTCTCGCACACCAGCAAGGCGATGGCGCCCACGATCACGAAAGCCGCCAGCGCCAGGTTGCCGGCCGTCAGACCGTCTTTCGGCACGGCTTCGATGAAAGCCTGCAGGCCGCCCAACACGATGGCGACCAGCGCCGCGCCAAGCCAGTCGATCTTGACCTCGCCCTCGTGCGGCCGCTGGAAGTTGGGCAGATGCGCCCAGATGAAATAGAGCGCCGCGGCGCCGACCGGCAGGTTGATCAGGAAGGTGGAGCGCCAGCCCCAGTGCTCGCTCATCCAGCCACCCAGCGACGGACCCGCCGCGGTGCCGATTCCGTAGGCGGCCGCCATCACCACCTGCCAGCGCACTCGTGCGCGCGGATCGGGGAAAAGATCCGGGATCGACGCGAACGCCGTGCCTACCATCATTCCGCCGCCGACCCCTTGCAGACCACGCGCGATGACGAGGAACAGCATGTCGTTCGCCACGCCGCAGAGCACCGACGCCACCGTGAACGTGATGACCGCGGCGATCACGAAACGCTTGCGGCCGAAATAGTCGCCGAGACGGCCGAACACGGGGACCGTCACCACCGACGCCAACAGGTACGCGCTGGCAATCCACGCGTAGTACTCGAAGCCATGTAGTTCGGCGACAATCGAGGGCAACGCGGTGCTGACGACGGTCTGGTCGAGTGCGACCAGCATGTTGACGAGGCCGATGCCGAGCATCGCGAGCAGGGCGTTTCGGAAAGGCAGGGCAGTCTCAGTCGGATTCACGGGGCTGGGAAAGAAGGGCTTGTCAGGGTAGGCGCTGCGCGGCAGGGCGCGGCCAGGGTCTTGACCACTATTGTGTCTTATAGTTGTCTGACCTCTCGCCCGGCGATTATACGGGTTTCCCCTTACATAAAACTATTCTCAACGGCAAGAAGTCGCCAGGAGGCCTTCAAGAACGACAGCACGGTGCCGACAATGCGTATGGAAGTTTTGCGAAGGAAAATCTTGCGCGCTCGCGGCACATCGGCGACGCATTGAAGCGGTAAAACATCCCGGAATATGTGATAAAAGTCAGGTCTTTAGAAAAAAGCCTGACTGGACATGCCGTCGGATTGTGATCACGGATAAGAACTTAACTGGGCGTTGTTACGCTACGGAGGCGTTGTGATTCGAAACTGGCTTGGCGGGGTGTTGTTTGCAGTGTGTTTCGTCAGCCATGCGTTCGCAGGCGGGCCGGATTGTTCCCGGCCGTTTACGCTTGCATTGCACGACCATGGGCTGCTCTATTCGCTCGACACCGATACCGGTATCGACAAAGACTTCGCCGATGAGTTGATCCGGCGTAGCGGTTGCCAGATCAAGGTCAGTCTGATGTCACGCGCACGTATCTGGAAACTGATCGAGTCGGGCGCACTCGACTTCAGTCTTTCTGGAATCGCGAATGACGAACGCAATCAATATGCTTCGTTTGCGTGGTACTTCAGTAATAAATACTATCTGCTCGTGCGCAAGGACGCCGGTATCCATAACGTCGCGGACTTCGAAAACAATAAACGCGCCCAGCTCGGCGTGATCCGCAGTTTCCGCTACAGCACCTCGGCCAACGAACTGGTCGACAGACTGACGTCGGAAAACCGGGTAAGCCTCGCGGGCGGGCTCGAACCGCTTTACCAGGCGCTTATTCTTCGACAGATTCAGGGCATGATTATCGAGCCCTTCGATTACCCCGCGCTGGACGAGAAAAAGATCCGCGACGTGACGACGATCGTTGAGTTCAACGATCCTTCGGTGCCGCACGGTCTGATCATGTCGAAGAAAGCACTCCCGGCCGCCGAGCGGGAGAAGTGGCGAGCGCTGGTAGATGAAATGCGTGCTGATGGAACGGTGCGCCGTATTTTCGAAAAGTACTTCAGGCCGGAGCTGGCCGAGTCCATGGTCAACTTCAAGGCGTCGCCGTGATCCGGCTGCGCTCTGTCCTGCTGCCATTGCTGGTGTTATCCGCGTCGCTTGGCGTGACGTGGACAGTGTGGGATCACGAACGGCAGGCGACTCGCAAAGAGCTTCGCACCCAGTTTGATTACACCGTGAGTGACGTAGTAAGCCGCGTCGAACAGCGGATGGCGACCTACGAGCTGATGTTGCGAGGCGTGCAGAGCCTGTTTGCCGCGAACGGAATGATCGATCGCGACAGGTTCCGGCGCTATGTGAGCGCGCTCAATCTTGACGCGAACTTTTCCGGGGTCCACGCCGTGGGTGTGGTCGAATGGGTGCCCGCGGCGCGTAAGGCGGCCCACATAGCGGACATGCGCGAGAGCGGCGTTCCAGACTACACGATTTATCCCGACGGGCTGCGCGAGGACTATGCCCCGGTCGTTCAGCGCGAGCCCTTTGTTGGCCTTGCACGCAGCTCGCCCGGTTTTGACGCCTGGGGCGAGCCGGTGCGGCGCTCGGCGTTGGAGAAAGCCCGCGACTCTGGCCTCGCGGTTCTCTCGGGAAAGGTGCGCCTTTCGGTCGACATGGATGCGGACCCCCGGCCCGGCTTCATCCTGTATCTTCCGATCTACGCTTCCGGCAAAACGCAGGACAACGTCGCGCAGCGTCGGGCGAACATTGTCGGCTGGGTCTACGCATCGTTCCGTATGCACGATGTGATGGCCAGTCTCTACGGCGAACAGCCCCGTGGCGTCTCGTTGGCGATTTACGATGGCGTGGAGCCGTTGGAGGCAGCGCTGCTGCATCGCACTTCAGAAGCAAACAACCGGCATGCGCCCGCGCTCATCTCCGCAAACGAATATCTGGTTGTGGACGGACACGACTGGATGCTGTCGATGAGCGCCTCCGACGAGTTTCGATCCCGGTTAGGGCGTAATGCGGAGGTGCTAATTGCCGGAACCGGCACGGGGTTGAGTCTGCTGCTGGCGCTTCTGACCTGGCTCATGATGACAGGGCGGGAGCGTGCCATGCGCCTCGCTTCGGCGATGACGCGGGAGTTGCGCGAGAACGAAGAGAAATTTCGCGCCATTGCCGACTGCACGGTGAACCTGGAAATCTGGTGGGGACCGGACGGCACACCGCGCTGGATCAATCCCTCGGTTGAGTACTACACGGGCTACACGGTTGCCGAATGCATGGCAATGCCTGATTTCGCCCGCACGCTCATCCATCCGGAGGACATCCCGCGCGTTGCGCCGGAATTCAAAAAGGGGCTTCAGGGTTCGCGCGGCGACGATCTCGAGTTTCGTTGCGTGCGCAAGGATGGATCGCTCCTCTGGCTGTCGGTCTCCTGGGTGCCGATCAGCAATCAGAGGGGTGACTTCGTTGGTTTTCGGACCAGCGGCCGCGACATCACGGAGCGCAAGAAGTCGGAGGAGAAAATCCGGGAACTTGCCTTCTATGACACGCTGACGCGTCTGCCCAATCGCGCGCTTCTTCTGGATCGGCTGAGACAGTCAATGGTAACCAGCCGGCAGAACAGGGTTTGCGGCGCCCTCATGTTCATCGATCTTGACCACTTCAAAACGCTGAACGATACGCTTGGGCACGACAAGGGCGACCTGCTCCTGCGACAGGTCGCGTATCGCCTGTCGAGCAGCGTCAATGAGGGAGACACGGTTGCCCGGGTCGGTGGCGACGAGTTCGTTGTAGTGTTGGGCAATCTGAATCTGGACGAGGCCGAGGCGACCATGGAAACCGTCGCGGTGGGAGAAAAAATTCTCGCCGTGTTGGGGAACGCCTACGAGCTCAACGGTGTTCGGTTCCGAAGCACCGCCAGCATAGGGGTCACCGTATTCAATGGGGACCAGACGTCCACCGACGAGCTTTTCAAGCAGGCCGATCTCGCCATGTATAAATCGAAGGAGCGCGGCCGCAATGCCATGTGCTTCTTCGACCCCGCGATGCAGACGGCGGTGCTGAAGCGAGCCGAGCTGGAGGTGGGGCTGCGCAACGCCATCGAGGAGAACCGGTTTGTTCTTCACTATCAGGCGCAGGTCGTTGACGGCAATCACATAACCGGTGCGGAAGCGCTGGTGCGTTGGGAGCATCCTGAGCGCGGCCTGATACCGCCAGGCGAGTTTATCCCGCTCGCGGAGGAGTCCGGGCTGATTCTCGAGATGGGGCGAACGGTATTGGTGTCCGCATGCACCCAGTTGGCCGTATGGGCGACGCGGCCATCGATGGCGCATCTGTCGATGGCCGTGAACGTCAGCGCCCGGCAATTTCGCGAGCCGGACTTCGTAGACACTGTGCTCGACGTCATCAACCGGACTGGGGCGAGGGCGGACAGGTTGAAGCTCGAGCTGACCGAGAGTGTTCTCGTTGAGAACGTGCAGGACATTATCGAAAAGATGACCGCCCTTCGCGCTCGAGGCGTGACCTTTTCGCTGGATGACTTCGGGACTGGCTACTCTTCGCTGTCTTACCTGAAACGATTGCCCTTGGACCAGTTAAAGATTGACCGGTCGTTCGTGCGCGACATCCTGGTCGACTCCAACGACGCTGACATCGCGAGAACGATCGTGGCGCTGGCCCGAAGTTTTAACCTGGGTGTCATCGCCGAGGGCGTCGAAACTGAAGCGCAACGAGATTTCCTGGCAGTTGCAGGATGCCACGCCTATCAAGGGTTTCTCTTTTGCAAGCCGCTGCCGATTCAGGGTTTCGAGCAGTTTGTGAACCTGTTCAGCTCCCGCAGCCGGAGGGAAGTTCGGTCGACGGGGAGTGACGGGAGAAACGTCGGGTCGGGTACGGTAACCTGATCAATCGGTATGGTTATGGCCCCCCGATCCTGGCTAACGTAATGGCACGTTCGGGGCATGCGGTCACGCACAAGCCGCATGCCCGACACGCATCGGCGTTTGGCGTGTACGCGACTTTCATTCCGTGCATGCGCAGCTTGAATTTGTGCAGCGCGCCCAATTGCTGATAGTCGGCCTTATCGATCCGGCGGATGTCGAAAACGTTCTCCGGACAGACTACCGCGCAATCGCCCTTGCCTTCGCACCGTTTCAGATTGACCACGGGAGCAATCACGCCGGCGGCCTGTTTGCATGCGGATGTGGATGTCGAAGCGGTGCTCATGCGCGATCCTCCGGGCGCTTGCCGTCAACGGACGACAGGTTCTTCTGAAAATTTTCGCGCTCCTCGGGCGTCATCCGTTCCCAGCGGCGCCAATGCCGGCGTCCGTGGCAACCGCCGCGTCCTCGAAATCCGCCAAACAGAATCCGGCTTAGAATCAGCAGGCCCATCGCGTGCGGAAAATCGATCGCACGGCCGCCGATGAATAGCGCCGGGATCACCCAATTCCATAGCGCCATCACCATCCATCCCAGCACGGCGATGCCCACCAGAACCAGCAGTGCCTTGCCGAAGCATCTCAGTTTGAAACTCATCTATCTGCTCCTTTAGATATCCAGTTCGTCATACACGGCTTGCAAGCGAACGCGCAGATGCAGGACCGCGTAACGCTTGCGTGCCAATAGCGTGTTCACGCCGACACCGCTCTCGGAGGCGAGCTCCTTGAAGCTGCGCCCCTCCAGTTCATGAGCGACGAACACATCGCGCTGATCCGCCGGCAATTCGTTGAGCGCGTCTTGCAGGGCTTCCAGCAGCACCGACCTTGCATAGAGGGCTTCCGGGCCGGCGTCCGTTGCCGGGAGGGCGAGATCCAGTCGATACTCGACGTCATCGGGGGCGTCGACCATGTCGGCCAGCGGTTGCTCCCGGCGCTTGCGAAAGCGGTCGATGATGCGGTTGCGCGCCACGCGGAACAGCCACGCGCTAACCTGTTCGATCGGCGCAGGGAGACGGTAGGCTTGCACGAACTCGTGAAAGACATCCTGCAAGATGTCTTCAGCGTCGCCCTGATCGTGCACGCGACGCCGGATGAAATTCCCGAGCTTCGTACGCTCACGCAACACAGTTGCAGTGATGTCGGTATCTCGTTCGATCATCGATTTCGGGGTGCGCGGCGGTTCCATACGTCTGTAGACGGTTCACGATCAGGAATATTGTGGGCGCCGCGAAAAATGGCGTTACTACGCCGGTGGCAGGGGTGTTTGGTCCGAAGACGGTGATATCGGCCGTTCGCTGCGCGGCCAGATTCTAGAACCGCTCCACCCTGAACGGCTGGGTGTCCACGAGCGTCTCCTCGTGGGTCATCATCTCGGCGATCAGCCGGCCCGTAACCGGGCCTAGCGTCAGCCCGTGGTGCGCGTGACCAAACGCGAACCACAAGTCTTTGTGACGTGTCGCGGGCCCGATAATCGGCATCATGTCGGGCGTGCAGGGGCGCCGTCCCATCCAGGGTTCTTCGTCGAGACGCTTGCCCAATGGAAACAGCGTACGCGCAATCGGCTCGACCGCGGCGAGCTGCGTGGGCGTTTTGGGCGCATCGCAGTGCGCGATCTCCGCTCCCGTGGTCAAGCGGATGCCTTTTGCCATGGGAGCCAGCACGTAGCCCTTCTCGACGTCCAGAACCGGATGATTCAGGCGAGCCCCTGCCTCGGGTGCGTAGTGCATGTGGTACCCGCGTTTGACGGCGAGCGGCAAGCGATACCCGAGCCGCGAACTCAGGCGATCCGACCACGGCCCCAATGCGACTACCGCTGATGAAGCCGTGATCGTTCCCGCTTGCGTATCGACCGCCCAACCCTCGCGAAACGAGTCCGCATCGCCGATGAAAATCCGTCCCCCCAGCGCTTCGAAATACTTCGCGTAGGCGGTAACGAGTGCGTTGGGATCGCTCACGGAATCGGATGCCGAGTAGCGCAAGCCGCCCGTCAGCGCTTTGTCGAGATCGGGCTCCTTCTGTTGCAGGCGGCCCGCATCCAGCGATTCGAACTCGACGCCATATTCCCGATGCCACCGTTCAGCGACCCGGGTTTCCGCGTCCCATGCTTTTTCGGTGCGAAACACCTTGATCCAGCCGGTGGGGCGTAATAACGCGCTCGCGCCGGCCTCGGCCGCCAGCGCGCGGTGCTCGTCCACGCAATGCTCGATCAGCGTCGCGTACGACTTCGCGATGGCGGCGTGTTTGGCCGGGTGAGAATTGCGCCAGTATTGCCAAAGAAATGGTGCGGTCTTGAGTATGGCGTCGGCATGGTAGCGAACGTCCGGCGACTGGTTGCGCGCGTACCGAAGCAGGGTGCCGAGGTCGCGTGGAAAGGCATAGGGGTACACGCCTTCGCGCTGGATCAGCCCGGCGTTGCCGAACGACGTTTCGTTGCCGGGCTGCTTGCGGTCGACCAGGGCGACGCTGCGGCCGCGTTTCTGGAGATGCACGGCAACGCTCACGCCGACAATGCCTGCGCCGAGCACAACGGTATCGAATTTTATTGTGGTCATGAATTTACCTGTTGCGGGTTACGCCAGCCGCGCCGTTGCAGCGAATTCTACATGGCCGGACTCATTGAAAAGGAAGGGCAGAGCGACGTGGGACGGAGGCATTTATGCCACCAACTGCCGCCCGTTGATGCAGAGTGTGTCAGAGTAACGACTCTCACTCGTGGAGCGACCTCGCATGACTCGATTACCAATTGCCGACCGATGGTTCGAACTCAAACGCATCAGCGACGACATCACGCTGCTTTGGGAACCTCATGTCGTCCCGCTGATGCGTTGCAATATCTGGCATGTGCGTGGCCGTGACCGGGATCTGATGATCGACACGGGGATGGGTATCGCCAGTCTGCAGGATGCCGCGAAGCACCTGCTGCAGAAGGACGTCACCGCCGTTGCGACGCATACGCACTCGGATCATATCGGCGGACATCATGAGTTTGAACACACGCTGGTTCACGAGCTGGAGGCAGACAACCTGCGTGCGCCGCGCGAGCGCGGCACCCTTCTGGCATCGGTATTGGGCGACGCAGCCATTCGCCGGTATCGCGAAGCAGGCTATCCGTTCGACGGCGATCTGATCACGGCCCTTCCCAGCGCCGATTACTCGATGTCCGACTATTGCGTGCGGGCCGCAACGGTCACGGAGATCGTCAAGGAAGGGAACATCGTCGATCTCGGCAACCGGCATTTTGAGGTCCTGCATCTGCCCGGCCACTCACCGGGCAGCATTGGCCTATGGGAAGCGGCATCCGGCACGCTGTTCTCGGGCGATGCGATTTACGACGGCCCGCTGCTGGATGAGATAGGTGGCGCGGATATTCCGACCTATGTGCGCACTATGAAGCGGCTGCGCGAATTGCCCGTGCAAGTGGTTCACGCCGGGCACGACGGGAGCTTCGGGCGAGAACGGCTGATTGAGTTGGTCGACGCCTATCTGGCTAAACGCACCTGATCACTGGCCGGCTCGACAAACTGGCGCGTGACCTGCCGGACTTCGCGCGCCAGCAAACGGTTGGCGCACGGTCCAACTCGACAGCCCGTCTTACGCGTCTTTCAGCCAGGGCATTTCCACCGGTGACACCACCAGATGCCGGGACTCCCGTTTCAGTTCGAAGATGAACCCGACCAGGATCATGGAGTCGGCATACGGGATCGGGAATACGTGAGGATTTTCCGCGGTGCGCAGCGGGTGGGCGGGCGTGTTCGCCGTCGTCGCGGCGTTCTCGCGGACGCTTTCCAGTTCGTCGGCCATTGCCTGACCACTTACTTTCAGGACACGGCTACGCAGGTCGCTGAACGGTTCGATGCGCGCCCCGTCTTCGTTGTATTCGGGCACTTCATAGATGAACCAGGACATGTGCGTCTCCAAGGAAAAGGGCAAGTATTCTAGCAGTGGGCGTAACGCATCCCCGTTTTCCTCACTCTGGAAATCGGGTTACGCTCAGTCCCCACAACGACAAACAGACTGAGACAAAAGTCTCATCCGGAATGATGGTGCACTGCAATGTGCTGTTCCGGAACCCGCATGTTAAAAGTCATCCTAAGCGTGCCACTGAATGACGATGCGCGCCGAGCCGACCGGAGACATTCATGCCCTATGTTCCGCAAGTGAGACACATCGATCGGATCCGCAGGTTGATCGAAGGCCGAATGCCTGATCGCGGCGGCGATGCTACGCGGCTGACTTCGTCGTATTGGCGCTCGCTCGAGCAATATCATCTCGATCCTGACCTGACAAAGGGGCCGCGGATTCTGACCGTGCCCGAACTGCGCGACGTACAGCATCGGGAAGAATCGGTTTTACGGGCGTCGGGAGAATGCCTTTCGCGTCTGCATGAGACGGTTCGCGAAGCGGACTACTGCGTGATGCTCACCGATGCGCAGGGCGTGACGATCGATTATCGCGTTGACCGGGATCGTCGCCACGATTTCAAACGAGCGGGATTGTATTTGGGCTCCTGCTGGTCCGAGCAGGAAGAGGGAACTTGCGGCGTCGCGACGGTGCTGCTCGATTCCCAACCGATCACGGTTCATAAGACCGATCACTTTCGGGCCGCCTTTACCACGTTGACCTGCAGTGCCTCGCCCATCTTCGGGCTGGAAGGCGAACTGATCGGCGTGCTGGATGCATCGGCGATTCGCTCGCCCGACGAACGCGAAAGCCAGCGTCTGATCAACCACATCGTGCGTCATAGCGCAGTGTTGATCGAGGACAGCTTCTTTCTCAACGCGACCACGCATTACTGGGTTTTGCTGGCGCACCGCAATCGTCACTACGTGGAGGCCCAGCCGGAAATTCTGATCGCATTCGATGCGCACGGAAACGCAATTGCGGCAAATCGCCGGGCAAAAGAGTGCGTGCCGGGCCTCGATCGGCTGCCGCGACCTGTCTCCGAGCTCTTCGATGTCCGCGCCGAGCGTCTTCTGGATGTCAGACCAGGCCGCGACATGGTCACGATCAAATTCGCGGGCAACGGCTCGCCGCTCTATGCCCGCGTTCGTCCGCCCGTCATTCGCGCACAACGGCAAGCTGCGCCGAAGCCCCGCAATCCCGCGCCTCAGGCGCAACCCACACTCACCGATATCGACGCCCTTGAGCGTAATCGCATCGTCGCCGCCCTGACGGATGCGAAATGGCATCCGGACGAGACAGCCAAAGCCTTGGGCATGTCGCGCGCGACGCTTTACAGACGGATCGCGAAGTTCGGCATTGTCCCGCCTCACCGGCGCTAGCGGTCCACGCTTATCCAGCGGGCAAAGAACCCGCGTATTACTTCGACGTTTCACCAATCCGTATCGAATGGAGGAGCAACCATGCCTGAAAATAACGCAAGCAAGATTATCGGAAATGTTCTGGAATCCCTGGAGTCAGCGCTTAAACGCGGTGATACCGCTGCGGCCGTCGCGTTGTTTCAGCCTGAGTGCTATTGGCGCGATCTGGTTGCGTTCACCTGGAATATCAAAACCATGGAGGGCCGCGACCAGATCGGCGCCATGCTCGATGCGCAACTCGGCGCCATCAAGCCGACCAGGCTGCGGATCGCCGAAAATGAAGTGCCGACCGAAGCCGGCGGTGTAGCCCAGGCCTGGATCACCTTCGAAACGGAAGTTGCCCGCGGCAGCGGTTTTATCCGCGTGAAGGATGGCCTGATCTGGACTTTGCTGACCACCATGGGCGAGCTGAAAGGCCATGAGGAACCCAAAGGCAACCGTCGTCCGATGGGTGCGGAACACGGCGCACGCATGGACCGAACGAGCTGGAAGGAGCGTCGGGAAGCCGAAGCGCAGGCGCTGGGTCGAGCGGAGCAGCCCTACTGTTTGATCGTGGGTGGCGGGCAGGGTGGAATTGGACTGGGCGCGCGTCTGCGGCAACTGGGTGTGCCGACGATCATCGTCGATAAGAATCCCCGTCCTGGCGACCAGTGGCGTAACCGCTACAAGTCACTGTGTCTGCATGATCCGGTGTGGTACGACCATATGCCTTATTTGCCGTTCCCGGATAACTGGCCGGTTTTCACACCCAAGGACAAGATCGGCGACTGGCTCGAGATGTACACCAAGGTCATGGAATTGAACTATTGGGGATCGACTATTTGCAAGTCCGCGCGCTATGACGAAGCGAAGGCGGAATGGGTGGTCGAGGTCGAGCACGACGGCGAGACGCTGACCTTGCGGCCGAAGCAGCTTGTGCTTGCCACGGGCATGTCGGGTAAGCCGAATATTCCCTCGTTCAAAGGCATGGATGTGTTCAAGGGCGAGCAGCATCATTCGTCGAAACACCCGGGACCCGATGCGTACAAGGGCAAGAAAGTGGTCGTGATCGGCGCCAATAATTCGGCGCATGATATTTGCGCGGCGTTGTGGGAAGCGGGCGTCGACGTCACGATGGTTCAGCGGTCGTCCACGCATATCGTGAAGTCAGATTCGCTGATGGAACTTGCTCTTGGTGATCTCTATTCCGAGCGCGCGGTGGCGTCTGGCATGACGACGTCGAAAGCCGATCTGACGTTTGCGTCGATCCCGTACAAGATCCTGCACACGTTTCAAAAACCCGTGTGCGATGCGATCAGGGAGCGCGATGCCGAGTTCTACGCGCGACTGGAAAAGCGCGGTTTCATGCTCGACTTCGGGGATGACGACTCGGGGCTCTTCATGAAGTATCTTCGGCGCGGGTCGGGTTACTACATTGATGTTGGCGCCGCCGACCTTGTGGCGGATGGCAAGATCAAGTTGAAGAGTGGTGTAGATGTGGTCGAACTTAAAGAGCACTCTGTTTTGCTAAGCGACGGCACTGAGCTGGAGGCGGATCTCGTCGTCTATGCAACCGGTTACGGATCGATGAACGGCTGGGCCGCCGATCTCATCTCGCGTGAAGTGGCGGATAAAGTGGGCAAGGTGTGGGGGCTGGGTTCGAATACGACGAAAGATCCGGGGCCGTGGGAAGGCGAGCAACGCAACATGTGGAAGCCCACGCAGCAGCCTGCCTTGTGGTTTCATGGCGGCAACCTGCATCAGTCGCGCCACTACTCGCAGTATTTATCTCTGCAATTGAAGGCGCGCATGGAGGGAATTGCGACGCCGGTTTATGGCCTGCAGGAAGTGCATCACCTTTCCTGACGTTGGTGTGTCGTTGATGCGCGCGCTCCTTACGGCCCAGTGTTAAGACGGCCGGATGGGGGAGCGACGCGCATCGACGCAATACGGTTGCCACTGACGTTGATCAGCGCGTCGCCTTCAGAGATGAAGCAGTACGGGCCGGGCACGTGCGAAACACGACAAGCGGCTCAACCTGGATTGATTTCGTCCTGGCTGCGTCGTGTAGTGCGAGGGCCGAAGATCCGCAGCGTGGCAGCCACGACTAGCAGCGCCGCCGCGATGATGCCGAACATGGCGCCTGCTCCTTGCTGGTTCAATACAGGGAGCAAGATGAAAGGCAGCATGCCGCTCACGATGCGGGACAACGAGTAAGTACTGCCGATGGCGGTTGAGCGCACGCTGGCTGGAAAGATCTCAGATTGGTAGACGTGGTACGCATTGCTGAACACGTTCGACGCACATGTTGTCAACACACCAAAGAGAACAATCAGCGCCGAGGTGTTGGAATAGGCAAAACCCAGGCCAAAAACTGCAATGGACAAAATGGCGCCAATAACCAGGGTACGGCGTTCAATCCAGTTGAGCAGCGGAATCGAAAGCAACGATCCGACTGGGTAGCCGAGAAACGACAAGGCGATAAAGAGCGTTCCGTCCGTCACGTCAAAGCCACGGCTTTTCACCACGGTGCTGGCGAGTGTGCCGAAACCGTAGTAACCAAATCCCTGAAGCAGATGGAAGATGGTCAACATCAGGTAGCGCTTGTTATAGGGAGGGCGGCGCAGCAAGGCAATGCGCTCGCCCAAGGTCATTGGATTCCGCTTGACGGTCGTTTCAGGTGAGATGACCGACACTGTCACGCCGGCACTGGCGGCAAAGCGCCGAAGCATGGCATGGGCCTCCTCGACGCGGCCCTGCGCGAGTAGCCAACGCGGGCTTTCGGGCAACTTATGCTGCACAAGCAGAACCAGCACAGCGCCCAGGCTGCCAATAACCAGAATAACGCGCCAGCCGGCCACGGCGCCAAAGTGAAGAGGATTGAGCCAAAGCGCCAGAAATCCAACCAATGGCACGGCGATATATGAGGTGGTGTACGCCCATGCAGCCATTCGCCCACGACGTTCCTTGGGCAGAATCTCGGACAAAAAACTATCGGCAACGGGATAGATCGCACCTACGCCAATGCCGGTGAGGAAGCGGCAGATCACCAGCATCTCGGCGTTGACCGAGAATGCCCCGATCAGCGAAAAGCCGCTGTACCAGATCAGGTTGAATAGGAAGGCCTTGCGCCGGCCGATTCGGTCGGCCATGCTGCCTAGAAAAAATGCACCGAAGAACATGCCGATAAACGCCGAAGCGAGCAGCAGCTTGAAGTCCGTGCTGTGTCTGTCGATACCGTATTCCCCCTGCAACGCCGCGCCGATCGAGCTGACAAGGAAAATTTCGAACATGTCGAAGAACAAGCCTATGCCGATCACCCACACCACAAATCGATGCAGCGAGCCCGCAGGCATGTTATCCATCCAGCCACCCAGGGTGGTGGCTTTGGCATGAAGGGCGGGTGTATCGTCGGCTTTGTCCGGTTCGGATGAAGCAATGCGCGAATGGGCGGCCGCACTGCCGCCCACGTCCAGATTCCTGGTGTTCATGTTTGTCTCCGTTTCTTTGCTTTCGGGTCGGCTTATGCGCCGTTCACCACGTTGATCGGCGCGCCCGCATGGAACGCAGCGAGGTTTGCTTCGATGCCGGCATTGAGCCGGTTCGCGGCATGCGTCGCCGCCCAACTGATGTGCGGGGTGACGATAAGGTTGGGATGCGCACAGGTGAGCAGGGGCTCATGCGGATCGGGCGGTTCCTGCGGGAGTACGTCGAGCGCGGCGCCGCCGAGGTGGCCGCTCATGAGGGCTTCGACCAGCGCCGTCGAATCGACAAGACCTCCGCGGGCGCTGTTCACGAGCAGCGCGCCGCGTTTCATGGCGCGAAGCGTGGGCGCGTCGATGAGGTTGCGTGTTGTCTCCGTAAGCGGGCAGTGGAGCGAGAAAACGTCGACGGACCGGACCACGTCGTCGAATGGTGTGAAGCCTTCGCGAACGGTTTGTCGTCCGCGATGCTCCGCGAACATCACGTTCATGCCAACCGCGCGGGCCAGCCGTGCGAGCGCATTCCCGATCGCGCCGCGCCCGACAATGCCGAGCGTCGAACCGGCGATATCGAGAATCGGCGCATCGTGCACGCAGAAATGCGGCGACGCCGGCCAGGCGATGCGAGCGGCTTCACGATAAGCGAACAGGTTGCGCCGCAATGCGAAGATCGACGCGAGCGCCCACTCGGAGACGCTCTGTGCCGAATAGCCCGGCACATTGGACACGATCACGCCGGACTCGCGGCAGGCGTCGATATCGATGCAATCGAAGCCCGTCGCGGCGACGCAGATAAAGCGCAGTTTCGGCAGACGTTGCAGATCGGCCGCGCGGATGGGCACTTTGTTCGTGATAGCAATGGCGGCATCTTCGAGCGCATGGACCACGTCGGCGGCGCGCGTGGCCGGACGAACGGACCATTCGCTCGCCCAGGCCGGCGCGGTGAGCGGCGTGGGCAACGTGCCGCTGTCGAGCAGGACGATGTTCATTGAACCCCCGCCTTGGGCAGCGTGGGCCGCAAAGCCACGCTGTTCAGTTCGCTGAACGGCAAGTGAAAGTCGGCGGATCGTGGATAGCAGGGTGTCATTCCATCACGCCATCAGTTCGGAGATCTCGATCAGATTCAGATCGGGATCTCGCACATACACCGAGCGAATCTTCTGCGTAGCGCCGGTGCGCGCAACCGGACCTTCGACTATCGGCCATTTGCAGCGGGCCAGATGCGCAATCACATCGTCGAGCGGCACGGTGGCGATGAAGCACAGGTCGAGCGCGCCCGGTACGGGAACATGGGCCTTCGGTTCGAATTCGGCACCACGCACGTGGACGTTGATCTTCTGATTGCCGAAGCGAAATGCAATCCGTCCTTCGCCAAACGTCTCGAGTTGCATCTGCATGACCTCGGTGTAGAACCGCTTCGTTACAGCGAAGTCGACGCAGGTGAGTACGAGGTGATCGAGGTGGTCGATGAGTGCCATGTCCTTTTCCTTATGAAAATGCGCGTTGTTCCGGCAGGCCGTCAGCCGCGATGCAAGGCATCGAGTGCAGGTCCAGGCGCCGTCCGGCCTTGAGCAACTGGCTCGGCACGTCGTGGCCGATCAATCCGGGAAGCAGGGCGGAGGCGGACAGCACGGCGGCGAGATCCACGCCGGTGTCGTAGCCGTCGAGCTCGAGCATGTGCACGAGTTCCTCAGTGCAGACGTTGCCCGTCGCACCTGGCGCGTAGGGGCATCCGCCGAGTCCGCCGAGCGACGCGTCGAAGCGATCGATGCCGGCATCCAGCGCGGCGAGCGTATTGGCGAGCGCCATGCCGCGCGTGTTATGAAAATGCAGCGTGAGTTCGAGCGCGGCGAAGCGCTCGCGCGCGGCGGCGCACAGTTCGCCAACCTGCGACGGGTAAGCCATGCCGGTGGTGTCGCACAACGTCACGCCATGCACACCGAGGTCGGCGAAGCGCTGCATCCACTCCAGCACTTCTGCTGGGTCGATATCGCCTTCCATGGGGCAGCCCATCGCCGTGGACAGCGACACGTTGATCGCCACCTTCGTTTGCCTGACCACGCCGATCACGTCGCGCAACTGGGCGAACGATTGCTCGCGGCTCATGCGCAAGTTCGCGCGGTTGTGACTCTCGCTGACCGACATCACGAGATTGACTTCATCGACACCGCACGACAGCGCGCGCTCTGCGCCGCGCAGATTCGGAACGAGCACGGTATAGACGACGCCTTCACGTCGCGCGATCCGTTGCATCACAGCTTCGGCGTCACGCAAGGCGGGGATCGCTTTTGGCGAGGTGAACGAGGTCACTTCGATCTTGGCGTAACCACACGCGCTCAGACGATCGATCAGTTCGATCTTGGCGTCGGTGTCGACGAAGCGGGCCTCGTTCTGGAAGCCATCACGGGTGGCGACCTCCTGGATATACAGACGCTTGCTGCTCATTCGGTGCTCCTGTTCAGATGATGCCGCGTGCGCGCCAGGCGTCGCGGGTCGTGCTGTCGATGCCGAGGTTTTCCAGCACCTCGTCGGTGTGCTGGCCGAGCGTGGGCGCGGGAGTGTTCACCGTGCCCGGCGTCGCGCTCAGCTTCGGGACGATGCCTGGCAGTTGCACGGGCGTGCCATCGGGGAGCTGGGCGTCGAGAATCATGTCGCGTGCGTGGTAATGCGGGTCGCTCGCAATGTCGGCGACGTCGTAGATTTTTCCGGCGGGAATGCGGGCTTCATTGAGCGCAGCCAGCACGTCGTTGAGCGTGCGGTGTAGGGTCCAGTCGGCGATCGCGGCGTCCAGCCGCTCGACGTTCTTTACGCGGCCATCGTTTTGAGCGAGTGCGGGATCGTCGGCCAGATCCTGGCGGCCGATCAGTTCCATCAGACGCCGGAAGATGCTGTCGCCATTGCCTGCAATCAGCGCATATTTGCCGTCGCTGCAGCGATACGCATTCGACGGCGCGATCCCGGGCAAGCTGCTGCCCGCCGGTTGACGCACGGCGCCGAACGCCGAGTATTCGGGCAGCAGGCTTTCCATCATGTTGAAGACCGACTCGTAGAGCGCGACGTCGATCATCTGACCCGCACCGCCGTTCTGATCGCGATGGCGCAGCGCGAGCAGGATGCCGATTACGCCGTGCAAAGCCGAGAGAGAATCGCCGATGGAAATGCCCACGCGCACGGGTGTGCGGCCGGTTTCGCCGCTCAGATGCCGCAAGCCGCCCATCGCTTCACCGATGACGCCGAAACCCGGACGGTCGCGGTAGGGACCGGTCTGTCCATAGCCGGACACGCGCAGCATCACGAGACCAGGATTTAAGGCATGCAGTTCTTCCCAGCCGAGGCCCCATTTTTCGAGCGTGCCGGGACGAAAGTTTTCGATCAACACGTCGCTTTGCGCGACCAGTTGGCGAACCACGTCCTGACCTTCGGGCGAGCGAAGATCGAGCGTGACGGATTCCTTGTTGCGCGATTGCGCCGCCCACCAGACAGACGTGCCTTCATGCAGCAGGCGCCATTTGCGCAGCGGGTCGCCCGAGCCGGGTGGTTCGATCTTGATGACGTGCGCGCCGAACTCGGCGAGCATTTTTCCAGCGAAGGGACCGGCGATGAGCTGGCCCATTTCAAGCACGCGAACGCCTTCTAGCGGCTTCGTCATGGTTGTCTCCTTGCAAACGTCGTTCTCTTGACGCTCACTTTGCGACAACCCGCGCGTGCTGAAAATCAATGGATTCTCAACGACCCTTTCCCATCTGGAAAGGGTCGTGGGATTAACTGTCTGTGCCGTCCGTTCGGCCGGACATGAAGTCGAGGAGACGCAATGCTTCGGGCGACAGTGTTTCGCGCGACAGCGTGCCGATCCACAAGGTGCGATGCGCCCACGCGTCGGTGAGTTTCACGGCGCGCAGGCCCGTCGCGAGAATTTCGGTGCGTACGGCGCCCTCGGGCAATACGCCGATGCCGAGCCCGTGCTCGATCATCCGGCAGATGCCGTCGAAGCTGTGCACCTGGATGCGTAGCTTGAGGGCCCGGTCTGCGCTGAATGCTGCATCGAGCAGCCGCGCGAGCAGTGAACTGCCTTCGTTCAGGCCGACGTACTCGAAGTCGAGCGTATCGGCGAAGGCGACTTCTTCGAGGGACGCGAGGGGATGGCCGTTCGGCACCAGCAGCACGAGCTTGTCCTGACGATAGGCGGCCTTCTCGATACCTGGCGCCAGCACGTTGTCCGCAAAGATGCCGATGTCGGCGGCGCCACTGCGGATCGCCGCGACGATTTCGTCGCTCAAGCGCTCCTCGAGCGATATCTTCACGCTGGGGTTGTCGGACAGAAAAGCCTGCACGTCGTGAGGCAGGAACTGGATGACCGATGACGTGTTGGCCCAGACTCGCACGTGGCCGCGCACGCCGGCGGCGTAGTCGCTCATCTCGTTGGCCATGCGGTTCACGCGGTCGGCGACTTGCCGGGCATGCGCGAGCAGACCCTTGCCGGCGGCAGTCAGCTCGATGCCGCGCGGCTGCCGCAGCATGAGCGTGCAATCGATGCTGCGCTCCAGGTCGGCCATGCGCTTGCTGACCGCTGACAACGTCATGCAGGTGCGCTCAGCCGCCTTTGTCAGGCTGCCGAGTTCTGCTACGACGATGAAAAGGCGCAGCGATTGCAGGTCGTAATGTGAGGAGCTGGTCATGGGTGTGTGGCGTTTAGCGCGCTGGAAGTCGACGGAAAGTGAAGCGGCCCACGCATCATAGTAGGCTTGCCTCACGGCGACATCCTCTTTCGCCACACGCCGCTCCCGTTCGCCGGCCTTGACGGATCTGAGCGTCAGCGTACAGACTTGCCGGGTCAGCCGTACGATTCTGGGGTCTCAACGATCTGCTGCCTCATGTCCTCGGGCTTTGCGGGCAATCCAGCAGAACGATCGCGCTATTCCGATGAAACTGTCCGTTCTCCGCATGCTGATCGCCATTCCGTCGCTGGGCGTGGGATTCTCTGCACCCGTGTGCAATGCCTATGCGCTCGATGCAAAACTGGACTGCCAGTCGAGCCCGCATGATTTCATTGCTCCGCTTCTGGACGAGCAGTCGATCGATGCAAAGCCAATGCGCATTGAAGCGAACTCGGTCAACGCATTTCGTCCCGCGCGCGGCAGCAACCTGACGGCATTCGGCTTTCATGTCTATGCCGTCTTCGGGTATGAGCAAAACGATCCCATCTTCAAACAAGGCAGCGGCCAGCCGGTTACGCCCCCGACATACGGCGTGGTGGTGACCGGCTCTGCCGCGTCGGTTGAGGCGAGCGTACGACGCGCCGGCAGCGATGCGGTCATTCGCGACGTCGTTCCACTTTTTCTCACCGCCGTTTTCTGCAACGGGCATTGATGTCTGTGCAGTGCACGCACGAGGAGCGAGGAGACAATCATGCATATGCTCACCAATGCGGGTCCGCTGGTTTCATTGATCGCCGGTATTCTGATTCTTGTCGTGCCGCGCCTCTTGAACTACATCGTCGCGATCTATCTGATCGTGATTGGACTGCTGGGGCTTTTCGGAAGCCACATTCGTTGAACGCACGTCCTTCTTTTTCGCCCCTCCTGATCAATCAGCCCTTCGCCCACGCGGCGGCGGTGGCAACTGCGAAGTCCCGGTAGGATCGCGGCTGCCGCCCGAGCAGCGCAGCCAGACGATCGACTTCCGCCTTCGAAGCGACTGCGCCGTCCTGCTGATACCGGCGCATCATCAGGCGCATATCGTAGGCGAGCCAACCTGGCGCGACCGCCTTGAGACGCTGTTCGAGGGTATCGAGATCGTCGCCGCCGTAGCGGACCGGACGTCCCAGCGCCTCGGCCCAGATCGCAGCGATGCCTTCCGAAGTCAGCGCGTCAGGACCGACGAGTTCGTACGTTTCACGCGGTAGCGGATTGGCGGCGCGCTCGCGGCGCAGGAGTTCGCGTGCCGCGGCTTCGCCGATATCGCGGACATCGACCATGGAAATTCCTTTGCTGCCAATCGGCATGCCGTAGACACCGTGCGTCAGTAACGGGTCTTTCTGACGGACGTCGTTCTGGATGAAATAGGCGGGGCGCAGCACCGTCGCCGGCAGGTCGCAGTGTTCGATCATGCGCTCGACCGTGTGCTTGCCGGTGAAGTGCGGCACATCGACATACTCCGCGCCCTTGAAAACCGACAGATAAACAATGCCTTTCACACCGGCCTCCCGCGCGACGCTCAGCGTCTGCAGTGCCTGTGTCAGTTCGTCCGCGGCGTTGGGGGCCAGCACGAACACCGTGCTGACGCCGTTCAGTGCGCGCCGCACTGCGTTGATGTCGGACAGGTCGCCCTTGACCGCGGTGACGCCAGCGGGGAATTGCGCTTTTTCCGGTGAGCGCGTCAGTGCCCGCACTTCGGCGCCGCTGCCGTTCAGATGGTCGAGAACCTGCTTGCCGACTACGCCTGTGCTGCCAGTTACGAGGACTGTCATGATTTTCTCCTGGGGTTGAATGGACTGCGTGAGTCCGTGAGACGAACAATAGTCGTTCCATTGGGTGGCCGAAAGTGCCAGAATCAAGACATCTCGTCTCATAAATGGAACGATCATGGATTTGACGTCGCTGGCGGATTTCAACGCCGTTGCACTGCATGGCGGCTTCGGGCCGGCCAGTCGCGCGCTCGACCGTCCCAAGGCCACGTTGTCGCGGCGCGTGGCCGAGCTGGAAGAAGACCTCGGCGTGCGGCTGATCGAGCGGGGCGCCCGCAGGCTGCGTCTGACCGAGGAAGGTCTCGCACTCCACGAACGCACGCAGGGGCTCATGACGGAGATTCAGGAGGCGGGTCAAGCGGTCGCGTCGCGTGCGCCGGTGCCGCGTGGACGCTTGCGCATCAGCGCGCCGGTCGTGTTCGCGCATGTCTTGCTGTGCCAGATCGCTGCACGCTTTGCGCTGGCCTATCCGCAGGTCGAGCTCGAAGTCATCGCGGAAGACCGCGTCGCGGATCCGGTAGAGGACGGTTACGACCTGGTCATCCGTATCAATCCACCGCGTGACGAGCAGCTCGTTGGGCGGCGCATTCTCGGTGACGAGCGCCTCGTGGTCGCTTCGCCGACTTTGTCGATACCGTCGATGCCCGCAGGCGAAGCCGACGAGCTGCAAGTGCCGGCGGTCGTGTCGATAGCGGCGCATTCCGACTTGCTCTGGAACATGCGCACGGAAGGCGGCGTGAGGGTCATCAAGCCGATGCCGGTGCTGCGAATGTCATCGCTGCTGATGGTGCGCGAGGCCGTGCTGCAGGGTGTGGGCGCAGCGCTCCTGCCGCGCTTGCTGGTTGAACAGGACGTGTCTACAGGACTGCTGGTTTGTTGGGGCGTGGAGGCGGGCCCGCCCGTGGAAATCTGGGCGCTCTACAGTTCGCGACGTTTGCTGAGCGCCAAGGTGCGGGCGTTTATGGACATGCTGAAACCCGACTCAGCCAGGTTCTGATGGGCCGACGTTATCGGATCTTTCGCCGCGAAGAACGGGTCGGCAATTACCACCGTGAAGAATCCGAAAACGGTGAAGTCGAACATTTACGGAATGTCAAAAACTTGAGCGATACTCGCGAACTTGCGAATGGCCGGCAACAAATATGCTTACTGAATTTTTCACATTTCATTCGGTGATTTGCGGTGATTTACGTTATCGAGGACAACTGTCAGGAGAGCATCGCTCATGCTTAAGAAACGAATTCGTGCTGCACTGCTTGGCGCACTGATCACCGTGATTGCGCCGGCATGTCAGGCGCAATACACCACCGACTGGCTGGCGAACACGTTCGGAACGCAAGCCGCGCACGTGGGCAACGCTGCACGTTCGATGTGGGTCGCGCCTGAAGGCGTGATCTATACGGCCTCCCTATGGGATGAAAACGAGGGTGGCGTCGCGATCTATCAGAACGGCAAGAGCATCGGCTCTATTGGAATCAACAGCGAGTTTCAGGGTGGGGCGATTACGGGGAATGCCACATCGATTTTCGCGGCCTTGCAGTACAGCACCGTGTACGGCAGTGGTGCAGTAGGGCGATACAACCGAGCGACTCAAAAACGCGATGTCCTCATCCCCGTGAGCGCCTGGAACGCGGTCAAGCACGCCGATGTCATCACCGGGCTCGCCACGACCGGCACTCTCCTTTATGCGAGCGATTTCCCGGGCAATCGCGTCCGGGTCTACACCACCGACGGCGTGTGGCAGCAGGACATCAACATCTCCGGTCCCGGCGCACTCGCTTTGGATGGCGCGGGAAATCTCTGGGTAGCGCAGCAAAGCACGGCCGCGATCGTTGAATTCAGTCCGGCCGGTGCTCCGCTGAGCACTATCCAGATGCCCGCGACTTCGCGACCGTCAGCGCTGTATTTCGACGCATCGTCAGGACAGCTCATGGTTGGCGACCAGGGTCCCGACATGAATATCAAGCTCTACAACATCTCGGGCACGCCGACTCTGGTCGGCACGTTCGGCATTCAGGGCGGCTATCTCGATAGCACCGCAGGCATCAAAGGCCAGGTTGGCGACAAGCGCTTCACCCGTGTTGTCGGCATCGGAAAAGACGCAGCCGGCAACCTGTATGTGCTCAACAACCCGTGGGGCGGCGGCTGGGACCTCGGTCGCAACGGCAGCACCGACATTCACGCGTATGACAGTGCCGGCAACCTGCAATGGAAACTTCAGTCCCTCAACTTCGAGGCGGTCGCAGCACCGGACCCGGTTACGGATGGCGCCTACTTCTATGGCGGCACCAACATTTACACCGGCACCGCGGGTGGTGCCTTCGTCGCGAATACCGTCGACCCGTTCAGCTATCCGTCCGATCCACGTCTCAACATGAACGATACGCAGCGCGACGAGCATTTCGGTCAGCTCGTTAGCGTTGGTGGAAATCGGATCCTCGTCGCGTCCGGTCAGAACCCTGGCATCTTTTACTTCTACCATTTCAATGCGGCGAGCGGCTATATCGCGATTCCGGATGCGTCGATTCCAGGTCCTGCGTTCAATACAATGCGACAGATCACGGGTGGATTCTGCATCGATAGCAGAGGGGACGTATGGGCCGGTCTGGACAGAACGAATCACATCTATCACTACCCGCTGGTCAGCTTCGATGGCACCGGCAAACCGACATGGGGACCCGGCATCGCCATCTCCATTCCGCAGAGCATCCGGCCGTTGACACGCATCATCTATCTGCCGGAGAGCGACACCATGATTCTCGCGCAAGGCATCGCCGGGAGCTGGGACTGGACGGCGATTCAATCGAGGATCGAGGTGTATCACGGCTGGCGCGCGGGCAACACCACGAAGCCCAATCCAGTGATCAACCTCACCAGTGCCAACCCGAAGTCGATCACGGCCGTCGGAAATTATCTTTTCGTCGGCTACGTGCATACGGTGCCCAACATCGACGCCTTCAATCTCACCACGGGTAACCTCGATACGACCTTGATCAACTCGAGTGCGGGCACGGTGGATGTGGGCAACGACGTGGATTCGATGTATGGCCTGAGGGCATACCTTAGATCGGCCGGCGAGTACGTGATCACGAAAGACAACTACAACGGCTCCAGCATTGTTGTTTATCGCTGGACGCCATGATCGGTTTGCTTCGAGGCTATGATCAGACGAAAAAGATGCGGTGCGCGTTCCACGCTTCGTTGAATTCGCATCGTTCAGTTCTCTCTGCCTATGCATTTGGTACGTGGACGTATTGATATTAATAATATAAAAACGAGCCGCTTATTCTTTGCTCAGGTCGATTTATTTTTCTTCGAAGGAAAGTCAAAGACCTGCGTTTTCCGCCCCCAGTGAGGCAGAGATTTTCCGTTTCCTCTGCT
Source organism: Paraburkholderia sp. SECH4 (assembly GCF_030511745.1). NCBI lineage: Bacteria > Pseudomonadati > Pseudomonadota > Betaproteobacteria > Burkholderiales > Burkholderiaceae > Paraburkholderia > Paraburkholderia sp. SECH4. The sequence goes on along the minus strand of NZ_JALOCP010000009.1, from coordinate 33,022 downwards.
TTTGAAAATCGTCTGGAGCGTTTCCCATAAGATTCTTTGAACTACTACTTATCGTCCCTGGTCGTGCCCACGTTACACAGATGAAACGTTTATAATTCGTCTGCCAATACACTGGCAGTAAGTAATGCCGGGCACGCGCCGGGAACGGCATCGGTCAAGTAAAGGTTGCGTGGGTAGGCGTTTTTGCGGCGCTGGACCAGCGTCTCTCATACGAATGGGTTGCGAATGAGTCGAGCGACTTTAACGCTACCTGTCAGCGGTTTTCACAGTTTTTCCTTTTCGGGAATTGGGCTCGAAACCTAATTAGTTTTAGGTTCCGGACGGGCCTTGTCACGCCCTGGATTTCACTCGACTGACATCGAGGAAGCCGGGTTCGCCGTCAATCATTGATAGAACTTCATCACGCGAACATTCTTGGTTAATAGTAAGGATGACGTAATTATTATCTATTGAAGGGTGACAGATCAAAATGCTGAGCGCACTGTCGCCAGGCGGCGCTCAGTGCGCGTTACGAATGCGTAACGGTATCTGCCAGTGGATACCGGCACATCGAAAGCGCCAGCTTCATCAGCAATGAACGCGATCATCGCGTTCACCGCTTCAACTCTCTCAGTACTCAAAGAACGCCAAAGCGGGACGGCTTAGATCGATCTTGCTCAATTCTCGGGGACAACCTGCTTTTTAGCGATACATACAGACAATGACGAGAAACTTCAAACTTTTGGGAGTTGCGGCAGCAACAGTGTTTGCATGGTTTGGCGCAGAGAACGCGCAGGCTGCTACGAGCACCATCACCGTCGCAGGACTGCAATACACGTTGTGCGCGCAAGAGAACGACACCTGCAAATTCCTCGGAACAGGCTCTGTGGTGTTTGGTGCCGTTCCGCCCACCTCGCCGTCGGTCATGCTGTCGGCCCCCGCTACCTTTAGCAACGGCGTCGGATGCTATGTCGGCGCGGCCTCGCAGACAGATCCCGCATACGGGTACGACAAATCATGCTGGGTGAGAGCGGTTGCCGCTACCCCAACGCCGACTCCGACTCCGACTCCGACTCCGACTCCGACTCCGACTCCGACTCCGACTCCAACGCCGACGCCGACGCCGACGCCAACGCCAACGCCGACGCCAACGCCAACGCCAACGCCAACGCCAACGCCAACGCCAACGCCAACGCCAACGCCGACTCCGACCCCGGGAAGCTCGACCCTCTCGTGCGGCACGCCCACGCACACTGCCGGCGGAACCGCCAACGGCGTGATCAGCGCCGACACGCCCACCACCGACGGCATGCGCATTTTCCAGAACAACGCAGCGTTCAAGCTCGCGATTACGACGAACGCGCCGAGCGCGGATACGGTCGTCTGGTCCGTGGCGGACTCGACCGGCGCGATCAAGGCGCAGGGTAGTTTTGCGGTTAGCTCTGGCGTGCAAACCAACGCGATTCCATGCACGTCGACCTGGTCAGGCTATGGCGCGCTGACAGCGACGCTGCGCTCGAACGGCGGCACATTGCCCAACACCGGAACGCGTCCGGTGGGTATTGCAACGTTCGGCGTGTTGCCGAACCTGACGTCGGTACTGGGTACCGTAACGTACGCCCATCAGGATCAGCACCGCTTCGGCATGCAGGGCTTCAACGGCAACATCGCCGCGCTGCATGATCTGGGCATCTCGTGGACCATCGACGACCGTCAGGTATCGGCCATGGAACCCAATGGCCCCAACACGTACACGCCGAACGTGAACGACCTCGATCCGTTCTATAAGGCCAACCCTGATCAGATGCGCATCGTGCGTCTCGATGGACTGCCTGCATGGGATTCGAAGACGGGCCAATTCAACGACAGCTACTACGCGCCGTCGAATATGCCTGAGTTCCAGAGCTTCATGGCCAAGGTCGGTACCGATACGAGCCTGATTCGCGCTGCCAACTACCCGAACCAGCAAAAGAACTACTATCAGGTGACGTGGGAACCGAGCCTCGGCTGGGCGGATAGCGACGCGAACTTCGTCGCGATGTACAAGGCCGCGTATCAGGGCATTCACTCGACCGATCCGAATGCCGTCGTGATGGGTACCGGCAACCCGTTCCCTGCGAATTGCGACACCTGTACCACCGGCTATCTGCAGAAGTTCGGTGCGCTCGGTCTATGGAATTACATCGACGCAGTCTCAACGCATGGCTACTGGAACGCGGGCACCTATCCGGCACATCCGCCTGAATTGCAGGACTCCGATCCGGATCCGGCGAACCAGGCGAACGCGCTCGACAACCAGATGACGCAGTTGCGTTCGGTGATGCAGGCGGGTAAGCCGAACATGAAGCTCTTCTTCACCGAAGCAGGCACGAGCTACGATCCGGGTCTCAACTACGGCCCCACGGTGCCGTCGCAGAACCAGTTGTTCGCCCACGCTGCGGTTGGCGTGCGGTCGCACATCATTGTGCTTGGTGGTGGCGCACAGTTGACGACGCTTTTCTATGGTCCTGACTATCCGGGCGAAGTGGGATACGGCTCGTTCTTCGACCTGAATGACGCGCAAGGTGCTTATGGTGCAGCGAACCTCTCACCGAAACCCGAAGCGATGGCCTTCGCGACGATGACACGTGTGCTGGACGGCACGAACACATTGGGCCGGGTCACGGGTACGCCGTCTGGAACCTTTGCGTATGCGTTCCAGCAGCTTGGCAACGGCAAGGTGGTGACTGCTGCATGGGCGCATAGCAACGCGCAGTGGCCCGCGAGCAGTGGCCTTTATAGCCAGACCTACTCGACGAGCTATTCGCTTCAGGTCGACGGGGCCGGCACGTCGGGCAATGTGACGAAGATCGATGGTTACGGCAATACCAGCACGCTGGCCTATACCAACGGCAAAGTCACGCTGACCCTCACCGAGGTGCCGCAGTACATCGTCTCGAACAACGCGACGGTCGCCAAGGCCAATGCGACTGTTCCGGTCGGGTATACGGGCCAATAAGGGCTGAGTCGTATCGATGCGCCGCTGGTGGGAGCGGCGGCGCGTTGATCAACCCGTTCTGGCCGTTCTCCAGTCAGGAGCCGAACGCTTAACCCGTTGCAAACGCAACGATCAGCAAGCACCAGCTTGGCACCGGCTTTACGGCAACGAGTGCCTTAACGTCGAGCCAGGTGGATCCCTGCGAGCATGCAGCGCACCGAGCCGCCAGCCAGCTCGATGGTCGGCACGCGCAACGGTAGCAATTGCGCGGACCGCTCGATGAGCGTTTTCTGCTGTGCCGTCAGGCACGACATCGCCCGTTCTGACAACGCTAGAACGCGGCCGTCCTTCCCCGACAATTCCAGTGCATTCCCGGCAAAATTGCCGATCTGCGCGTGCGTGAGCGCGATAATAGTCCGGCCGCTCTCCAGCAGGCGCGTGTGTACCTCGCCGCGGCGTTTTTCGTCACGAATAAGGTCTAGCCCGATCAACGCAAATTCGGTTGCAACGCTCATCATGACGTTGGTGTGGTAGACCGCCCGGCCGTCCGCGTCGGCGGTATCGAAGCACATCGGTTCGAAGTTGAAATGCGTGCAGAAGCGCTCGAGCGCCACCGGGTCGGCGCGATGTGAACGTGCCGTATACGCAACGCGTGCGACATGGTCGAGCACCATGGCGCCCGTGCCTTCCAGAAAGACATCGTCGTGCTCCAGCCCGGAATAGTCGATCACGTCCTGCACGCGGTACTCGGTCTTGAGCATTTCGACCACGTCGTGCCTGCGCTCGCGCCGGCGGTTGACCGAGTGCATCGGAAAGAGTGCCACGTGGCCGCCCGCGTGCGTCGAGAACCAGTTGTTCGGAAAGACCGAATCGGGTGTCTCGTTCTTCCCGCAATCGTCGAACACATGAACGCATACGCCGGCCGCTTCCAGACTGGCAGACGCAGCACTGACTTCGTCGCGTGCTGCCGCGGCGAGCGCTGTCGCTTCTGTGAAATCAAGGGCGTGGCCGGCACGCTGGAAGGCGTTGTCGGTAGCCGTTTCCGGGTTCGGATGAAAACGGTGAGGGCGAATCATGACAACGGCGGCGGGCGCCTGCATCGACAGAAGGCTCATGGGGTTCGTTAGCGGGTTGCGGAAAGATGAGGCAAAACGGCCGTATGACGGGCTCGATCAGCGCGCGAAGGCGAATGCGTCGGCGGGTGCCGGGGTGAAGGCGGCCGGCGTGGCTGCAGTCTGTATCAGGCCGCCAAAAAGGTCTTTGGGATTGCTGACTGTCGGGATCAGCGCGACATCGACGCCCACGTCGTGGCGCTGTGCCAGTGCGTGGAGATAGCGGAGCGCCGAGTAATCCTCGAGTGCGAAGCCGACAGAGTCGAACACGGTGACCTGCTCCGCGCTTTCCCGCCCCACAACCTCTCCGGCAAGCACGCTCCACAGTTCGGTGACGGGCGAATCGACCGGGAGTTGCTGGATGTCACCTTCGATGCGCGTCTGCGGTTCATATTCGACAATCACGCGGCTCATACGCAGCACGTCCGCATGCAACTCGGTCTTGCCGGGGCAGTCGCCGCCGACTGCGTTCAGATGCATGCCGGACTCGATCATGTCCGGCGTGACGATCGTTGCATAGGTTTTGTCGGCGGTGACGGTCGTGACGATATCGGCGCCGCGCACCGCGTCGGCTGTCGATGTCGCGCGGACGATACGCAGGGCCGGCCACGCGGCAAGATTGAGCGCCAGTTTATCGGTTGCGCGCGCATCGACATCGAACACGCGAATCTCAGTGATGCCGAGCAGTGTGTGAAACGCGATCGCCTGAAATTCGCTTTGCGCGCCGTTGCCGATCAAGGCCATGCGTCGCGAGTCGGGGCGGGCCAGGCTTCTTGCGACGAGCGCGGACGTTGCCGCGGTGCGCAAGGCGGTGGTCAGGGTGAGTTCGGAGAGGAACAACGGGTAGCCCGTATCGACGGATGCGAGCGCACCGAACGCCATCACGGTGTGAATGCCGCGTTCGGCGTTGATCGGATGGCCGTTCACGTATTTGAAGGCGAACAGGTTCGAATCGGCGACCGGCATCAATTCGATGACGCCTGCCTGGGAGTGGCATGCAACACGTGGCGACTTATCGAATTCGCGCCATCGAAGATAGTCCGCGCGGATGGTGTCGGCGAGTTCGCTCAGGAATCGCGGCACGCCGATATCGGCGACGAGTCGGTACGTGGCGGGTACGTCGAGAAAGCGGGTCATGGTCATGTCTCCGTGATTCATGTGGGCTCCGGTGCGGGAGCAATGACGGAATTATTCCTTTGGACCTCGCCAACAAAAAGACAGCAGACTTCGCAAATTTCACGGATAAAATGGCAAAATGCGCACCTGAAATGGCATTTTGTACATTTCCGCATGAAGGCTTCGCCAGGTAGCGTGCGGATGGCGGAGCGCCGTCGCCGGGCACTCAGGTAACCACCATGATCAATCTCGATGACATCGACAGGCAGCTCATTTCTCTGTTGCGTGACAACGCACGCATGTCGGTGGTGACACTGGCGAAGCAACTGCGCGTGGCGCGCGCAACGGTGCAGAACCGGCTCACCCGCCTCGAGGAAAGTGGTGTGATCGTGGGCTATACGGTGCGGCTGAAACCGGCGGCCGAGGCGCATCGGATTCGGGCGCTGATGTCGATTGCTGTAGAAGGCAACCGTGCGGCTGACGTGCTCAAGGTGCTACGTGGCCATCCCAATGTCGCAACGATTCACAGCACCAATGGCCGGTGGGACCTCGTCGCGGAGTTGCGGGCGGACTCGCTGGAGAACTTCGATCGGGTGCTCGGTGCGATCCGCTTGATCGACGGAATCGCGAGTACCGAGACCAGCATCTTTCTATCGACGCACAAGATGTGAGCGGCCAGGAGCGTCCGCGCGCTTTGTCGACTTCATGCGAGCTCCATGCGCGATTCGCGTCACCCTGCGACAAACGTCATTTCGAACTTCTCCATGCGACGACGCAGATACCTGTCAACAGATTGCCGCGTCGCGTAGCCTTCCGCCGGCATCCGTCTATTGTTCATACAAATATAATTCGGATATCTTATTCGCGAAAGTTAATCGATCCTTTTCTTTTAGCTCTGACACCTCGGTCTGTCGGTCATGACAGTGCCTGCTATCTAGTCCGTATAACGGCACTTATTCGCAAAGGGTTTAACCCTGCAAAGGTTTGCGGAAGAACTAGTTTCTCTGTTGAATTAATAACTTGGAGAATAAGCCGGATTTATATTTCAATAAGTAATCGGCAAAAAAAAGGCCGACACATTGTGTCGGCCGGAAAGACTCTGGCGTCCGAGGATTGCATGCCAGAACCTGAGAGACGTTAATCAGTCAATTTTACGGATTGCAGTGTAAGGCGCGGGCATTATTGCCACATACCAGGATTTAACAATTTGGCGGCGTGCTTTCTCAGAAGAGGGTTATTTTAGAGTGCCGACTTCGTTGGGGAGAGATCATAAACGAAAAGCTTTGGCGAAGCATAAGGACATCAAAAAAAATTTGTTGATCGGCCGTCGCCGAATTCGAGATCGGAGAGTCCTGATGTTCGTCTAGGGATTTCCTTAATTGAATTTTATTCCGTACTAATGTGATGTCTGATCGCGTAGCGAATCAATTCCGAATTATTAGTGATCCCCAGTTTTTGCATGAGGCGCATTTTATGTGTGCTGATGGTCTTCGCGCTGAGCGCGAACGCTTCAGCGATATCGTTGATGCTCTTTCCAGCGGCCAAAGCTTGCAACACCTGGAATTCCCGATCGGACAGCATGTCGTGCGGTGGGGTATCGCCGGAGTGAGTGCCGAAGATCATCGAGTCCACCAGCTTCGGATCGATGAATCTGCCGCCTTCGGCCAGCTTGCGAATCGCGGCAAGCAGGATCTCCGGATCGCTGTCTTTGGTGAGGTAGCCGGTTGCGCCGGCGCGCAGCGCGCGCGAGACGACCTGGGCCTCGTTGTGAATGCTCAACACGAGCACGGGCAGGGCGGTGTACTCGGCCCTGATGCGCCGGATCAGGTCGATGCCGCTAATGCCCGGCATGGTCATGTCGAGCAGCAACAGGTCGGGACACCGGGCGCGTAGTTTCTCGAGCACTTCGGCGCCTTCGGCCGCTTCGTCGGCGACGATCATGTCGGTGGTGGTCGCGATGATCTGCTTCAGGCCACCTCGCACGATCGCATGGTCGTCTGCAATGAGGATTTTTATCATGTGCTTTTCTCGGTCCTGAGCGGGATGTGAATAGAGACGGTTGTGCCTGCGCCGGGCGCGCTCTCGATCTGCAACGTGCCGCCAATCAGCCGCGCGCGTTCGCTCATGCCGAGCAGTCCGTAGGAATAGCGCCGGCGTGCAACGGGCAGATCGAAGCCGCATCCGTTATCGCTGATATGGAGTGTCAATGCGCCGTTGCTTGCGGCGAGCGTGACATCGACGCGCGAAGCGCCGGCATGGCGCGCAACATTGGTCAACGAGGCCTGCGCGATGCGGAACACGGCCGTTGCATGCGCGTCCGGCAGAACCGGTTCGCTGCCAAGGATCGACAACTGGCACGGCATGCGATTACGTCGAACGAAGTCGTCCACGAGCCACTCGAGCGCCGACAGGATGCCAAAGTTTAGCGCAGCCGGTCTGAGGTGGCTGGCCACATTGCGGACCATCCAGATGGTCTTCTCGACCAGTTCACGCATGTCCTCGGTTTTTCTGGCTGCTTCCGAATCGCTGTCGAGCCGCATCCGCAATAGCGACACGTCCATTTTCAGCGCGGTCAGCAATTGCCCGAGTTCGTCGTGAATTTCCATGGCGATCCACTTTCGTTCTTCTTCGCGAACCGCCTCCATGTACGCGGACAACTCGCGCAACCGCTCGCGCGACTCGAGCAGTTCCTGTTCGACTCGCTTGCGTTCCGTCATGTCCTGAATCGTACCGACCAGCTTGAGCGGATAGCCGGGCCCTTCATGCGCCGCTTCGACGTGAAGCTGCACGATGCGTGGCTCGCCGTCCGCACCGGTCAGGCGGCAATCGAGAAAATGCGGCTGCCGGTCGGCGATCACCGCACGCACGGCCTGTCGTACAGCGGCCCGGTCCTCGGGGTGAATCGCCGCGCGCAGTGTTCGATAGCTGGGCCGCACGCCGTTCGGCTCGAAACCGAGAATCCGGTACATCTCATACGACCAGTGCGTCACTCCGGCGGCCGCAGTCCATTCCCAGTCGCCAAGTTTGGCCAGCCGCTGGGCGTTCGCCAGACTGGCTTCGCTCGCGCGCAATTTCTCTTCAGCCTGTTTGCGCGCGGTGACGTCGTTGAGACCGACATAGATCGCTGGGGCGTCGGCGAACGTCGCAATGCGCGCGGTCGCCACTGCCCAGAAGCGCTCACCCGCCGAATTCTTGAACTGGATTTCGTTGTTGGTGAATCCGCCTTCGTGGCGCAGGAGTTCGACCGTTCTGTCGCGCTCCGTCGGGTCGACATAGAAGTCGCCCATGTAGGTGACGCCGTGATCGTCCGCGCCGAAACCGAACAGCCAGCGGAACGGCCCGTTCATGTAAAGGACCCGCCCTTCGTCCATGGACGTAATGCACAACGGCACCGGGCTCGTCTCGACGATCGTGCGAAAGCGCGCTTCGCTCGACACGAGTTTCGCTTCGGTCCGTATGCGTTCGTCGATCTCGACCAGCAGGCTTGCATTCGCGCGCGCGAGTTGGCCGGTCCGTTCGGCGACGCGGTCTTCGAGTTCGTCGCGCACGCGGGAGAGGGCTTCTTGCGCCTGCTGCCGAACCGCCACCTCGCTCGAGAGACTTTCGTTCCGCGATCGGAGTGCCTTGTGCATGGCGCGCAGCGTGAGGTGGGTACGAATGCGCGCCAACATTTCGGCGATCTGGAATGGTTTGGTGACGTAGTCGATGCCACCCACCGAGAATCCTTCGACGAGGTCGTCCGTATCGGCGAGCGACGTCATGAAGATCACCGGAATCTCACGGGTCTGCTCATTGCGCTTGAGCCGGCGACAGGTTTCGAAGCCGTCGATGCCCGGCATTTTCACGTCGAGCAGGATCAGGTCGGGCTGCGAAAATTGCGCGCGTTCGAGCGCCTCCTCACCGTCGAGCGCAACGAACACGCGAAAGCCCTTATCCTCAAGACTGTCGGCCACGACACCGATGTTGATCGGTGCGTCGTCCACGACCAGAATGGTGGCCGGCTCTGCCGCGATCGTTGTGTCGTTCATGGCTTGGGCCTCCTCTCGAGATATTCCTCCGCGAGCAGCAGGATGGCCTTTGACTGATAGCCTTTAACGAGTGCACGCAACTCTGTTGTCAATACCAGATTGCGCTCGTCGAGGGCCGCCATCCTGTCGGCCCATTCGGCGATGGCACGCATATCGCCCAGACGGGCGAGATGATGCAGGTTGTTGAGTTCGTCATCGGGCAACGCGGGAGAGGGCGTGCGCGATGCGCCAGGTTGCGGCGAGCGAGGCGCTGGCGAGTCAGTCCACTTCAGCGCCAGCAAATCCGCCAGATGGGCCTGCAGCCGGTCGAAGTCGACGGGTTTGGAAAGGAAGGCGTTCGCGCCTGCGTCGGTGCTTCGTTTCTCGTCGCTCCAGGAAGGATTCGCCGACACGGCGATGATCGGAATATCGCCGAGTCCCGGTAATCGACGCAATCTGCGCGTTGTTTCGAGCCCGTCCATTTCAGGCATCAGGATGTCGGTCATGATGAGCGACGGCGCCTCGCTGCGCGCCTTCGCGAGTCCCTCGTGCCCGCTGGCGGCCTCGATGGTGTCGAAGCCCAGTTGACCCAGAAGCTCGACCAGGACCGCCCGATTGACGGGCTCGTCGTCGATCACCAGCACTTTGCGGCGCGGACCGGTGTAGCCCGTCACGCGCCGCGCGGCCGGCGTTGCCGCGTCGGTATGCGCCGCGGACACATCGACGACGGCCGGCGCGAGATCGAACCAGAAGACGCTCCCATGCGCGAGCGTACTTTCCGCGTGGATTTCGCTACCCATTGCGCGCACGAACTGCTGGCTGATCGCAAGGCCAAGCCCGGCGCCACCGGCGCGTCGTTCGGGGCCGCCGGCCTGCTCGAAAGGCTCGAAAATCACGCCGAGCTTGTCGGCCGCGATGCCGATTCCCGAGTCACGTATGCAGAAGCGCACCGCGCCTGAGGGCGCAAGGCCGACTTGCAGGCTGACGCAGCCTGTGTCCGTGAATCTGACCGCATTCGCCAGCAGATTAAGCAGCACCTGCCGTAAGCGGCGCTCGTCTGCCCGCACTGCGCCGCCCAGGTCGGGGGCCAGGTCGCATAGGAATCGCAGGCGTTTTTGCTCCGCCTTCACGTTGATAATGTCGCTGATCGTATCGAGGACGCCCGGCAGCGGGACGTCGGCCATTTCGATGCGCATTTTGCCGGCTTCGATGCGCGCGAAATCGAGCGTATCGTCGATCAGCGTGAGCAGATGTTCGCCGCTGCGGTGGATTACTTCGACCGCGTTGCGTTGGCGCTCGCTGTGGCTGCCGTCGCGCAGCAAAATCTGCGTATAGCCGAGGATGCCGTTCAGCGGCGTACGCAGTTCGTGGCTCATGTTCGCGAGGAATTCGCTTTTGGCCCGGTTGGCGGCTTCGGCAAGGTGCCGCGCTTCCCGCTGCGCAGTGGCGTCGCGTTCGGCGAGATAGGCGTCATGCAGCCGCGCGCCCATGCTGTTGAACGCGGCTACCACGCGATCGAGCTCGTCTGGCCAGCGCGGCTGACGGCGCGGCAGGACGAACGGCTTTGGCGCCGCACGGAAGTCGTATTCGCCGACCAGTCGGGCAATCGTGGCGAGATGCCGGGTAACGAGGCGCGAGAAGATGTAGATGGTGAACAGCGCAACGATGAATGTATAGGTCGCCTGACTGACCAGAATGACCAGCGCGGTTTGCGCTAACGCCTGATAGAGGTTGGCAAGCGTCGCTTGCACATAGAGTGTGCCGATCTTCTGCTGGGCGCCGTGGATGCGATAAAAGATCGGAAATTCGCGGGATATCACGGCGCCTGTCCTGCGCTCGCCAGCCGTCACGACCAGTGGCGTCTCGCTCGATCCGGTCTCGCGGACCTCGGCGGCGCACATGTCGGCAAGCCGCAGGATGCCGTTCAGCTGGAGCTGAAGTTCAGTGCGGTTGAGCTGCCACAGACCCTCGCCAAGGCTGTCGCGATTGCTTCGGTCGATGTCTGACAGACGTGTTTCGATCAGTTCGACGCCGCGGCTATAGTCGCGATAGAGCTGTAGTGCGGTCAGCAATAACGTGACCGCGCAACTGAACAGCAGCACGGTGGCCAGCAGCCGGAAAACCACGCTGTGCCTGAATCGGCCGGGCGAGGCAAAGAGTGAACCAACGCTATTCGCCACCATATTTCCCCGCGAGTGCTGTGCTTCTTGTTTGTGTATTTTGCACTCGTCGCCGAATCGCGGTCTATAAGGGGCCGTCGAGGAAGTCCGCTGCGGCGAACGCCGGCACTTGAACCGCTGCCTTCGCGAGCCGCACTCGCATCCACATGATGCCCGCACCGTTCGCGGCAGTGGCGCCACGCGGCAATGACTCGCCAATGATTTCGCGGGCGTTGCCGATTATTTCGCGGATCAGGGTCGACTCACGAGTACTGAGTTTCGCCGTCTGAAACTGGCACAGGTCCGACATGGCGTCAGCCAGACGCTTGACCGCAACCGTATCGTGACCAGTCAACGGCCAGCAGTGCAAAAGATAGGCGAGCGGTACCAGTTTTCTTTCTTCACACCAAAGCTCGAATAGACGTATGCACAGTTCGTCGATGCGTTCGACTGTATTCTCGCGCGGCAAAAAGTAGTCGGTCATAACGGGGATCCGGCGATGGTATGTAATGAACCACTTTAAACGCCGCGCTTGAGTGTTGCCGTCAGGTAGTCCGGACTATGGACTGGTGGTTTCCTGATTTTTGGGTCAGGAAATCCTTAACGTCTATCGTCCCGCGCATCAATTCCGTTTCTTGCCGTCGAACGGATCGAGCCAGAGTTCCTTGCGATCGAGAGGCACCCATGACGGGAGCAAGGGATTCTTCAAATCGATCAGCACGCGGCGCTCGAGGTGCAGATCGGCGATGCCTTGCGCGAAGTGTTCGCGGAATAACGCCTCGAAACTCCCGTCCTTCAGCATGGCTTCGAGGCCGTCGCGGATCCGCTTCGCCAGCAGCGGCTCAGTTTGGCTGACATAGAAGAACTGCGCGTACGGGTAGCGGATCAGGAGGTGAGAGTCGATCCTCATATTCGGGTAGCTCGGCTGAAAGGCCTTGATTTCACGCGTGATCTCGACCACGCCGCGCGGGAACATATCGAAGCGGTGGTCAGCCAGCATCGGAAAAAGCAGGTCGTAGCGGCTTGCGGTGACGAGTGGAACGCCGGCCGCGCGGTAGATGGGGACGTCGCCCCAACCCTGACCCTGGCCAATGCTGAGTGTGCGAAGACCCTGGAGGTCGTGGATGCTGTCGAGCTTCGCCTGTTCGCCTTCATTGATCAGCGCCACGCGATAGCCGAGCAGGCCACGGTCGATGGGGATCGGCACCGGAATCGCCGCGGCGTCGAGTTCCGGGTGTCCGGGCTCGCTCGCGAGGACATTGATGAGGCGGCCGGATATCACCTCGTCGACCTCGCGCTGGGCCGACATCGGTGAAAAATAGGCGTCGATGACGTATGGGCCGTAGGCCGCTACGGTGTGGTTCAGCGCGGTGATAAGAAAGGCCCAGCGGCCCTCTCTCACCACGTCCCCGGATAGGCGAAGAATCCGCACATGAGTCAGGGCGACGGTCGACGGGCCGGACGCGCCGGCGCTGCCGAAGGCCGGGCTCAATAGGGCGCAGGCAATGAGGGAGAGCACCACTGATAGTTTGAAGCGTCCGCGGGATCTGAACCGGCGGATTCCATCAAGGTGATCGAGGACGAACATGAGTAGCCTGAACCGGAAACGACGAGTAAGCCGCAGTATGGGTTCGAGGGGCCGCTTTGGCCAAAATCAATAAAGAATTGGACCATGGATCGCAATGAGGTGACGAAAGAGATCATCGCCGCAAAGTCGGGGCGTACAGGTCGTATTGATCAGCTTGCCGGGCGCTCAGCAGAACCTGCCACTCTGGCGCTATGCTAGCGGCTTCGGCTACTTCGAGGAGCAACTGATGCAACGGACTGCAGGATCAATGATCACGTTTAACCGCCCTGACGGCAAAGACGTCCAGGGTTATCTGGCCAAGCCACAGAAACTGGAGGGCGCGCCTGCCATCGTCGTGATTCAGGAATGGTGGGGTTTGAACGACCAGATTCGCGGCGTGGCGGACCGGCTCGCGCAGGCCGGCTATCTGGCGTTGGTGCCCGATCTCTTCCGCGGCAAGTCGACGGTTGAAGAGGCGGAGGCGAACCATTTGCTGAGCGCACTCGACTTCGGCGATGCCGCGACGCAGGACGTGCGGGGCGCCGTCCAGTATTTGAAGCAACACTCGGCGAACGTCGGCGTGACCGGCTATTGCATGGGCGGCGCGCTTACTTTGCTTGCGCTATGTAATATCCCTGAGGTATCGGCCGGGGTGGTGTGGTACGGCTGCCCCCCGCTCGAGTACATCGACGCATCGAAAATCAAGGTTCCGGTTCTCGGTCACTGGGCGACGCAAGACGAATTCTTCCCGGCTGAAACGGTCGATGCATTGGAGTCCAAGCTCAGTGCGGCCAACGTCGACGTCGAGTTCCATCGCTATCTTGCGTACCACGCGTTCGCGAACGAAACGGCAGTCGGGCCGGGCCGCATCTCCAGGACCCAGTTCGATCCGGTCTGGGCGCAGCAGGCCTGGGACCGCACGCTGACCTTCTTCGGCCGCACGCTCTGGAAGTAAGCGGCAAGCACGGACCCACATTGAAAGGTGGACGCAAGCCGCGACCTGTTCTCGTCAGCCAGCGGCGAGGCCGGTCGGCGTTTCTCATGCCGACCGGGCTTGACGGCCGGACACCTCATGAGGCATTCCATTGCAATATTAGTGAAGGATGAGGCTGGCGGCGTGCCAATCTGTTTACCTATACTCCTCTCACTCTGTATGTAAGGCAGCCCAATCGCCGTAATACCAACAAGCGCCAAGAAGAGCCAACAAGACGGAGCCTCACATGCCTGTAGCGATGCGGAACGCGGCCCTCGTGCTGCTGACATGTTTCACGTTGGGCGGCAGTGCTTATGTGCAAGCCAGTTCCGGTTGCGACGAGGGATGCAAGGCCCGGGGCCAGCTACTCGAACAGCGCGTCACGCTTCGGCTCAGCGCCGCAGCGTTTTCGAAAGTGCTTGCATCGAACGCATCCGGTCAGCAACTCGCGCAGATCGCCGGCAGACCCGCCTGCGGGGTGGAGATCGTGACCTTTCGCTACCGCACCATCGGCGGCGCGGGCGAGCCCACCACCGCCAGTGGCGCATTGATGATTCCGGGCGGACGGTCGGCGGCATGTAGCGGGCCGCGTCCGCTGATGCTCTACGCACACGGCACGACCGCGTACCGCAACTACAACATCGCCGATATCACCCAAACCGATCCCGGCAACGGCGACGGCGCCGGGGAGGGCATTAGCGTGGCCGCCATGTACGCGGCCCAGGGTTATATCGTGGTGGCGACTAACTATGCGGGCTATGCCGGCTCCGACCTCACATACCACCCCTATCTGAATGCCGACCAGCAATCCGCCGATGTGGTCGATTCGCTGCGTGCAGCGCGGGCCGTACTGAGTGGAGTGAAGCCGGAGAGAAAGACGCGCGAGAACGGCAGGCTTTTCGTCACCGGCTATTCGCAAGGCGGCTTCGTGGCTCTCGCGACGCATCGTGCTTTGCAGGCGGCCGGTGTCAAGGTCACGGCATCCGCACCAGGATCGGGTCCGTATGCGCTTGCCGCCACTGCGGACGCGCTCATCGAAGGCGAGGTGAACCTGGGGTCGACGCTGTTCACGACCTTGGTCGTGACGGGCTACCAGCATGCCTACGAGAACATCTACCGCAAGCCCGGCGACTTCTATGAAGCGGCCTATGCCCCGGGTATCGAGAATCTCCTGCCGAGCCTGCAGCCGCTCGATACGCTGTTTTCGAAAGGGAAACTGCCCTCGACGCAACTCTTCAGCAGCGTTCCGCCTGCGCCGCAATATGCTTCGATGACGCCGCCGACTTCGCCGCCCCTCGTACCGCCCTCGCTGACGCCGGTGTTTGCTGCCGGATTCGGCAACGCCAATCTCGTGCGCAACGCCTATCGCCTGAGTCTTCTGGACGATGCTGCGGCCAATCCCGATGGCGCGTTTCCCAACAGCACGGTGGCCTTGACGCCGGCCGCGAATCCCATGCATCCGCTGCGCCAGGCGTTCAAGCGCAATGACTTGCGCAACTGGCTGCCGCGCGCGCCGGTTCTGCTGTGCGGCGGCGGCTCGGATCCCACCGTGTTTTTCTTCAACGCACGCATCGAGCAGGCCTACTGGCAGAACGCCAAAGTACCGGCAGGGCTCACGTCCGTGCTGGACGTGGACTCTCCGATCTCCGGGCCTAACGATCCGTACGCGCCCATCAAGCAGGGTTTCGCGAGTGCGAAGGCGACGCTCGCGAATCAGGCCGTAGCGGGTGGTGCGACTGACGGTGGCGCCTCGGCTGTGCTCCAGGCCTATCACGGTGAATTGGTCGCGTCGTTCTGCATGGTCGCCGCCCGGGCCTTCTTCACGAACTTTTGAGCGCTGCTGCCTGCGGCTATCATGTGCAGACAACAAGACTGCGCGGGGGAATGCTTTGACGACCGATTCCGTGGCTGGGGACGCGGCGCCCTCGGCGTGCATTCACAGTCACTTTGATACGCACCGCGAAGCGCCGCGCGAGCAACTGCCCGCGTGGCGGGACCGTCTGGGCCACTTTCTCGACGTGCCGATCTCGCGCTGGCAACTGGCCGATGGTTTCAGCGGCACGATTGACAGCTACAAGGCCGCCGATCTGACGTTCATGGATTGCCGTACAGACCCGGTATCGCAGGCGCGATCCGTTGCGCGGATTTCAACCGATTCGGTCCGCCAGTTCGTTTTTCATGTGGCCGTCGAGGGCAGCATCGAGACCGGAACGGGTCTGTATCCGAAGCGCAAGGCGCTGCAAACGAGGCCGGGCATTCTCGCGCTGGATATGAACCAGCCGATGCATATGGTGCGTAGCGCGTGCCGTGTGCAGGCTTTTTTTCTGCCGCGTGCGCTGGTGGAATCCGTCCTGCCGGAAGCGGAGTCGATTCATGGCAGCGCGATCGAATACCACTCGCCGCTCGCGCGCATGATTCCGGGCCATCTCGCCGACCTTACCCAGAACCTGCACAAGATGAATGGACACGAAGCGTATCGCGCGATGCGCACCTGCGCGTTGTTGATTGCTGCAGCCTTCGGCAAGGAGGCGCGTCTAACCGGCAACGCACGCACGGCCGCTCGCACCGCTATGTTCGCGACGGCGCGCCGCTATATCGAAGCCAATCTGGGGCAGGCGGATCTCACGCCGGAGAGCGTGCTCGCCGCGTCGCAACTTTCCCGGCCCACGTTGTATCGTCTCTTCGAACCCGAAGGTGGATTGGCTGCCTATATTCGCAACCGGCGGCTGCGTGAGGCGGCCGATGAACTGCATCGCTACCCGGGGAAGGCGATCGTCGAGATCGCCTATGGCGTGGGCTTTAATAGCGCGTCGGATTTCAATCGCGCGTTTCGTCGTGCGTACGAGATGTCGCCGAGTGATTTTCGGGCGCTGACCCGGTAGACGCGGTTTCACAACGCCCTATGAGGACAACCAGCCGCGCTCGATCGGCCACGCCAGCAGCTTGCGGTACACCGTGACAAGGCTGCGTGTCATCGTCGCGCCTCCCACTCGCCACAGCGGCGCGATCAGCAGGAACGCCACGCACGCCACGGCGACGGCGCCAACCATGTCAAGCGGGAAGTGGACGCCGACAAACACGCGCGCCCAAGCCACTGCAAGTCCGGACAGCAGGATCGCCATGCCGTAGCGCCTCACGCCGCCCAGCAACAGGGTCAGCGCGATGGTGGCGAAGAGGGTCCCGTGGTCGCTGGGGAACGACGAGTCGGGCGTGTGCTCCAGGAACGTATGGCCGATTCCGATCACGAATGGCCGAGGGTGCGGCCAAACCAGACCGATAATCTGACTGAGCCCGAGGGCGAGCATGGCTACGCAAAATGCACGCACGGCGACTTCACGCTGACGCGCATCGCCGAAGAGCCATATCGCGATCAGCGACAGCGGCACGAGATAAATGACGTAATCGGCAATCATTCGCGCCATGTCGATTTGCCAGGCGGGTGTCGATGGCGTGGCGTTGATCATCAGAAAGAGCGCCTGATTGAACGCTTCGAGTGTATTCATGCGGTGAGGTTTTTGAGGGACGTGTGATGAATCGCGCCCCCGATCTTAGCGGGCCAGGCTTAGGGGAAGCTTAGGCGCGGGCGGAAACGATTGACAGAATCGTCCGGCGCCGGGCCGTGTAATCTGTCGATGCATGTCGGCAAACATGCCGCCGGCATAGGCAAACATCAAACGAAGCCAGGTGGCGGCCACTGCGGTAGCCGCTATGCTTCAGGCGCAGTGAGCGAGGCGATCGTGATGAACCTGGACGAGCACCGTGATTTTATCGTACGCACCATGTCGGCCGACGAAGCAGCGCTGTCGGTCGAATGGGCTGCGGTGGAGGGATGGAACCCCGGCCTGCACGATGCCGAATGCTTTCGCGCCGGGGACCCTAACGGTTTTTTCATCGGAGCGTGGCGCGGCGAACCGGTTGCCTGCATTTCCGCGGTCGCTTACGGCGAGCACTTCGGCTTTATCGGCCTGTATATCGTGAAGCCGGCGTTTCGCGGCAGAGGCTTCGGCATGCGCGTCTGGCAGCACGGCATGGATTATCTGGGTAACCGCAATGTTGGGTTAGACGGCGTCGTCGCTCAGCAGGCGAATTACAGAAAGTCCGGCTTTCGGCTTGCGTATCGCAACATTCGCTTTCAGGGTGTCGTTCAGGCATCCGTCCAGAACGCGACGGGTTCGAACATTTTGAATGCGTCGGCGCTGCCGTTCGAACGGCTGCTTGACTACGATCGCCAGTGCTTTCCCGCCGCGCGTGAGCGTTTTCTCGCGACATGGCTGGGCCAACCGGACGCCACGGCGCTGGCCGCAGTTCGTGACGGTCAGGTTGCAGGATACGGCGTACTGCGTCGTTGCAGAACGGGATGCAAGATCGGTCCGCTCTTCGCCGATAGCGACGAGATCGCGAGCGATCTGTTCGATGCGTTGGCGGCGCGCATGCCGGGCGAGGTCATCGTCCTCGATGTGCCGGAGACCAATGCCGCTGCCGTCGCGCTGGCCGAGCGGCATGGCATGACAAGCGTCTTTGAAACCGCGCGGATGTATACGCAGGACCCGCCCGCTCTTCAAATCGAACAGGTATTTGGCGTGACGTCATTCGAACTCGGGTGATCGGAGCGCACGTCGGCGCCTTTGCGTACGTTGCCGTCTGGGGTGCGTCTTATGAACCGCAGACGGCAAGTCCATCGTTTGATACGAACGTATACGCTACTTCCATTTTGAGCCGAGATTCTCCAGTCCTGCTTTCATCAGGTCCTGCGGCAACATGACGACGCGGAACTCGCAGTCGGCGTTGAACTTCAGAAAAAATGGTTCTGCGAGTGCGGGAATTCCCGATGGATCGTCGAGGTTCACGATGAGTACCGCGCCACGTGTTCCGTTCTGCTCGGTGAAGTAGGCGGCTTCCGGTTTTATGTCTTCAAGTATTCGTCCTATCACTTCGCCGGCGGTGCCATCGCGCACTAGCGTGTTGAACGGTTCGTGCGGAATACGTACGTTGAGTAGCATGCGCATGTCATCCTCCTGGTTGATGCCCAAAGGGCATCTTAAGGATAGGAGCTTTATGCGCTGCGAGCGCCAGGGTTAGCACTGCCGAGTGCCGCCGTCCTCATTCTGTTTCGCTGTCGTCGGTGTCGGCATTGGCGCCCGCTGCTTCATGAACCATCGCGTTGGCCGCCAACGCGCTCGCCGGTTCCGGATGCGCTTCCTTGCGTTCACTGTAGCGATCGGTCAGGTAGTCCGAACGGTCGCGCACCAGCAACGTGAACTTGTACAACTCCTCCATCACGTCAACGACGCGATCGTAGTAGGCGGAGGGTTTCATCCGGCCGTCGGCGTCGAATTCCTGATACGCCTTCGGCACCGACGACTGATTGGGGATCGTCACCATTCTCATCCACCTGCCCAACACGCGTAACGCGTTGACGGCGTTGAACGATTGCGAACCGCCGCATACCTGCATCACCGCGAGCGTGCGTCCTTGCGTGGGGCGCACGCCACCGCTTTCGAGCGGCAGCCAGTCGATCTGATTCTTGAACACCGCCGTGAGCGTACCGTGACGCTCCGGGCTGCACCACACCTGTCCCTCCGACCATTCCGACAGTTTGCGCAGTTCGGCGACCTTCGGATGGTCGGCCGCTACGCTGTCCGTGACCGGCAGACCGTGCGGATCGAAGATCCGTGTTTCAGCGCCGAATTGGCGCAGGATGCGTTCGGCTTCGAGGGTGAGCAGTTTGCTGAACGAAGTGGGACGCAACGACCCGTACAGCAGCAGAATGCGCGGGGCGTGCTGCGAAACCGCGTGCGGTTCGAGTTTTTGCAGATCCGGCGCGTGGAAATGTGGGGCGCTGACGTTAGGCAGATTCCCGGGCATCAACGAACCCTCCGTCCTGCGCTGTCGATCACCTGCTCACCGTCCTCTTTGATAAACGCCCCCTGTTGCGCTGCGGGCAGGATATCGAGAACGACCTCGGACGGCCTGCATAGACGCACGCCGAGCGGGGTGACCACAATTGGGCGATTGATGAGGATCGGATGCGCCAGCATCGCATCGAGCAATTGCTCATCGCTCAAGGACGCCTCCGCGAGGCCGAGTTCGGCATACGGCGTGCCTTTCTCGCGCAGCATGGCGCGCACGGTGAGCCCGGCGCGTTCGATCAGGTCCTTCAGCGTGGCCCGATCAGGCGGGTTCTTCAGATACTCGATGACCTCCGGCTCGATGCCGGCATTGCGAATCATTGCGAGCGTATTGCGCGAGGTGCCGCAATCCGGGTTGTGATAGATCGTAACGCTCATACACGTTGTCCTCGTTGTCCTCATTGTCCTTTAACGCTGTGTTTTGCCTCGTACCAGTGCTGCGAACGATTGACGACGCCGACCACCAGCAGCATCACCGGCACTTCGATCAGCACGCCGACCACCGTGGCAAGCGCCGCGCCCGAATGAAATCCAAACAGGCTGATCGCCGTGGCCACCGCAAGCTCGAAGAAATTGCTTGCGCCGATCAGACTCGACGGACCTGCAACACAATGCGCGACGCCAAGCCGGCGATTGAGCAGATAGGCGAGGCCGGAATTAAAGAACACCTGAATCAGAATCGGCACCGCGAGCATCGCGATGACCAGTGGTTCCTTGACTATTGCCTGCCCCTGGAAGGCGAACAGCAATACGAGGGTTGCCAGTAACGCGCTGATCGAATAGGGCGCGAGATGCGCGACCGCCTGCTGGAAATACGCGTCGCCCTTGGCGAGCAGATGGCGGCGTAGAAATTGGGCGAGGATGACGGGGATGACGATGTACAAGCCGACCGAAACGATCAGCGTGTCCCATGGCACCGAAATCGCCGACAAACCTAGCAGGAGGGCAACGAGCGGCGCGAATGCCACGATCATGATGGCGTCGTTGAGCGCCACTTGCGATAGCGTGAAATACGGGTCGCCCTTGCAGAGTTGCGACCAGACGAACACCATCGCCGTGCAGGGCGCGGCGGCAAGCAGAATGAGACCGGCGATATAGCTGTCGAGTTGATTCGCAGGAAGCCATGGTGCGAACACATGCCGAATGAAAATCCAGCCGAGCAACGCCATCGAAAACGGTTTGACGAACCAGTTTACGAACAAGGTCACGCCGATGCCACGCCACTGGCTTTTCACCTGCGTCATCGCGGCAAAATCGATCTTGACCAGCATCGGAATGATCATCGCCCATATCAGCACGCCAACTGGAAGATTGACCTGCGCAACTTCCATGCGGCCGATCGCCTGAAAGAGTTGCGGAAGAAGTTGCCCGACCAGGATGCCGCATACGATGCACAACGTCACCCAGACGGTCAGGTAACGCTCGAAGAATCCAATCGCCGGCCGTGCGCCGCGCGCCACTGTGCTGGTGGTGCTCATTTTTCGCAGCAGCCGGGGAGGTCGCTCGCGGCGCATGGTGCGCCGGCGCAGCAGTTTTCGGTCAGGAAGCCGATGAGGCCCGTCATTGCGTCGAAATTCGCCGAATAGATGATGAAGCGCCCGTCCTGCCGGGGTGTCACCAACCCGGCATGTGACAGGTCTTTGAGGTGGAAGGAGAGGCTTGATGGGGAAAGTCCGAGCTGCTGCGCGATTTCACCGGCGGCCATGCCATCCGGCCCAGCGACGACCAGCAAACGGAAGATCGCCAGCCGCGATTCATGAGCGAGCGCGCCAAGGGCGCGTACAACAAGGTTCGAGTCCATGGCCGAACGATACGCTGATCGTTTTCACATTTCAAGTATTGTTGAAATGATATGACCGATGAGCGCATAGGCGAGCGAGGCTTGGTTGCATTAGGTGATGTGGCGCATCAGGCGGCGTTGAACGCCGCCTCGTGATGTCACGACCGTTCCATCTAATCCGCTCAGTTGCCGAACAACGAGTGCTGCGTCCCACGGCTCGGCGCCGGGCGTGCTGGTTTCACCGGCGCTTCCCGGACGACCGTTCCCGGAGTCGCGCTTGAAGCAGCAGCCGCTGTGGCAGTCGCAGCGGCATTCGAATCCGCAGCCGCTTCCAGCGAAGTCTGCCCGGCTTCGAGCGACAGAAGAAACATCTTGTTCGCCAGTCCGCCGGCAAAGCCGGTCAGATCGCCGGACGCGCCGATCACGCGATGACACGGCGCCACGATGGAGATCGGATTTCTGCCGTTCGCCGCGCCCACGGCTCGCACCGCGTTGATGTTCCCGATTTGCGTAGCGATGTCCGAATAGCTGCGCGTCTCGCCGAACGGGATCGTCAGGAGCGCCGCCCAAACTTTCTTCTGAAAGTCCGTTCCCTGGAAGTCGAGTTCGAGGTCGAACCGGTCTCTCGTCCCTGCGAAATATTCGTTCAATTGCCGCTCGGTTTCAATCAGGATCGGGCGCTCATCCGCCTCGATCATTTCCGGCAGGTGCACCCGGTTCGGCTTGTCGTTTTCCCACAGAATGGCGGCGAGCCGATTGCCGTTTGCCACGAGTTTCAGCTCGCCGACGGGCGAATTCATTAACTTGTATGCGTATGTCACTTTGCTGGGTTCCTGACTGGCTGGAGACTGAGATGGCTTCATGCGAGGCTGCGAACGCGCTCTGCCATGGCTCCGATACCTGACAGCTTAACCCTCGCCCTCGCAGAGGTCACGCCGGATCTTGCTATCCAATTCCGCGCGCGGCCCGCGACTCAGTAGAATTGATACCCTCGGCGCATCGCTCACTGGCAACCGGAACTCTTCTCTACGACTGTGACAACCACCCTCGAACAACTGCGAGCCGGACAACTGGCGGGTACTCGCCGACTCAAACTGGCGTGCGGGCTGAGCGAATTTCCACGCGAGATTTTCGATCTGGCCGATACGCTGGAAATTCTCGATCTATCGGGCAATGCACTCTCGAGGCTGCCCGATGATTTGTCACGGCTGCGCAAGCTGCGCATCATTTTTGCGTCTGACAACCCCTTCACCGAATTGCCGGAAGTCCTCGGGCAGTGTTCGCAACTGAGCATGGTCGGCTTCAAGGCGAACCGCATTCGCAAGGTGTCGGGTCAATCGCTGCCGCCGCTGCTGCGCTGGCTGGTTCTCACCGACAACGAGGTCGAGGCACTGCCTGCGGAAATCGGCGCCTGCACGCAACTTCAGAAGTTGATGCTTGCCGGTAACCGGTTGCGCACACTGCCCGAGGAATTGGCCGCCTGCTCGCGGCTCGAACTGCTGCGTCTCGCGGCGAATCAACTCAGCGGGCTGCCTGCGTGGCTGTTGCGTTTGCCACGGCTTTCCTGGCTGGCGTTCGCCGGCAATCCGTTCAGCGAAGCGCTGGAGACGGCGGCGCTTACCGATACGCCGATTGCCGATATTCGATGGGATGAGTTGAGACTCGAACAGCGGTTAGGCGAGGGCGCCTCCGGTGTCATTTATCGTGCCGCGCTTCTTGCTCGTCATGAACATGCGAAGAGGCCTGTGGCCGTCAAGTTGTTCAAGGGCGCCGTGACTAGCGATGGATTGCCGGACTGCGAGATGACGGCCTGCATTGGTGCCGGCGATCATCCGAATCTGATTCCGGTGGTGGGCAAGGTGAAGGACCATCCGGCGGGCGCGCATGGCCTGGTGATGGAATTGATCGACCCGCAATTCACGAACCTTGCCGGACCGCCGAGCCTCGAGTCATGCACGCGCGACGTCTACGATGCCGACACGCGCTTCGAGTTGGCCTCGGTGTTACGCATTGCATACGGCATGGCGTCGGCAGCGTGTCATCTGCATCGGCAAGGTGTGATGCATGGTGATCTGTACGCACACAATATTCTGCACTGTGGGCAGGGCCGCGCATTGTTGGGCGATTTTGGCGCGGCGTCGTTCTATGCGACTGATGATCGAGACTTCCGCTCCGCGCTGCAGCGGCTGGAAGTCAGGGCGTATGGTTGTCTGCTCGAGGAGTTGATCGACCGATGCGACTGGGTCGACACGGAAGCGGATATTGCGGCGCGGCTGGTAGCGTTGAGAGAGAATTGCCTGAGCGAGGAGATCGGCAGCCGGCCGCTGTTCGACGAAATCGCTGCCGTTTTGCGGCAGCTAACGGGCGCAGACGATCGGGACGCGGCAGCGTTGGCGGCGGTTTGATCCTTCGTCTGTGTGGTCCAAGGAGAGAAAATCAATGACGCAGAGGATGCGCCGCCGCGTGCTGGTTGCCGGCACGCTTGCTGCGGCAGGCCTGACAGGTACGGCTCGTGTCGATGCCATGCAGGGCGGCAAACTGAAGCTCGCCCTCGTGTTGAAGTCGGTGACTGATCCGTTCACGGTAGCTATGGCGAACGCTGCGCAGAATTATCAGAAGCACTTCGCGCCGCAGTTCGGCTTGACCATTCGCGGCACGGCAACGGAGCACGACACTGCCGTGCAGATCCGGATGGTCGACGAATTGATTAAAGCGAAGATGAACGCGATCGTCATCGCGCCGACTGACTCGAAGGCGCTGACAGCGATCGTGGCGCGGGGGATCAAGGCCGGCATCATCATGGTCACGATCGATAACCCGCTCGATGATGCGTCGCAGGATGCCGCCCACATCTCCGTGCCGTTCGTCGGTCCGAACAATCGCAACGGCGCAAGGCAGGTGGGTGATTATCTTGCGGGGCAGCTCAAGGCGGGCGATCAGGTCGGGATCATCGAGGGCATTTCCGCCGACCGCAATGCGCAGCAACGCACGGCCGGCAGCAAGGACGCAATGAACGCGGCCGGCATGAAGATCGTCGCGATACAAGCAGGCGACTGGGACTACGGGAAAGGACGGGACGCTGCATCGAAGATGCTGGGTGACTATCCTCAGATCCGTGCTTTGATGTGCGGCAACGACAATATGGCGATGGGGGCGGTGGATGCCGTTCGCGATGCGGGGAGAACCGGCGGTGTCTATGTCACCGGGTATAACGGCAGCGACGCGCTCAAACCGCTGCTCGCCGACGGCCGCGTGCTCGCGACGATGAACCAGTTTGCCGATCGGCAAGCTGTGTTCGGCGTCGACGTGGCGTTGAAGGCGGTCACTGAACATAGGAAGCAGAGTGAATTGTCGCGGGTCATTGAAACGCCGCTGCAACTGGTGACTGGCGTGAATCACTGAGGTAAAGAATGCATTGCTCGCTGCGCACATAGCGCCGACCAGGATTGAAAAAAGCAACAAAAGAGACGGCGATAGGAATCTCCCGCACCAGCGGGAAAACACGGTTTGCCAGCATGCATCGGGCATGGCACGATGGGAGGCCGTTCAGGTGGGAGCCTGTGCGAACATGCGTCGATCCGGACGTATCATTCCGTGTCAGGAAATCACCATTTATGCATCGCAGGCGCTTTGTACTGGCTGCGCTGGGTGCTGCAGGCGTCACAGTCGGCGCGCGCGCCGTGTCGGCAGAACCCTTCGATATCGTCTATCCGCGTATTCGTCCTGGCGGCGATGTGCATGCCGCATTTGCGCTCGCTGTCCTGGATCTGGCGATGAGAACGGCGAATGCCGCCTACACGGCGCGGCAGGCCGAAATCGTCATGGAACGTGGCCGTGCGCTAGCCGAGCTTGCGAACGGCCACAATACGATCAATCTGCACTGGACGAGCATGGAAGCGACGGCCGAACGCGGACTGAACGTGGTCCGGCTTCCAATCCATCGCGGGCTGATTGGCTACCGCGTGTTCGTCATAAGAAAAGACCGGCAACGGGATTTCGACAAGGTCGAGCGCTTCTCTGATCTGAAGGCATTCACGTGTGGCCAGGGGCTAGGGTGGATCGACGTCGATATCCTGAAAGCAACGGGTCTGGATGTTCAGACTTCGACTTACGAAACGATGTTCCAGATGGTCCAGAGCGGGCGCGTCGACTATTTTCCACGAGGTGTTGTCGAAGCGTTCGCCGAACTCGAGGGTCGCCAGCACCGTGAGCCTGATCTGGTGGTCGAGAATCGTTTGATGCTGAAGTATCGGTCCGATTTTATTTTCTATGTCGCGACGGGCCACGAAGCCTTGGCGAAGACGATTGAGAAGGGACTCGTGCAGGCGTATCGCGATGGCACTTATTTGAAACTGTTCAACTCCCATCCCTACATTCAGGATGCCTTGGCGCGCACAAAACCCGCGTTCCGGAAGACCTTCCGGCTGGACAATCCCTACCTCTCAGAAGCGGACCGCAGAATTCCGCACGACTACTGGATGAGCTGACGCCGCCGCGGACTGTTGCTCCATTGCGCCTGCGCAACTCTCACGGGCACGGCGCCGATGCGTTGCTCACCCGGACCGGACTTTCCGTTGCCACGAATCGCACTTCACGGCGTTGACATCATCTCTTGCGACGTCGCTTTCCTCATCGATCCACCGCCGGGCCCATTCGAACGCGTACTGCTGCGCAGCCTCGAAGCTCGTGAAGCTCGGACCGATAAGCCCGGAACGGGCGACCCGCTGCGCGTCCCTCACGATCTCGGCCCATCCACGGAACCGGGCGTTCGCCACCCGATCGGCCGCAACGTATATGACGTAGCCACGCGGGTCGGATTCGCGCTTGCCTTGCGAGGCGAGGCCCATCCATGGCGAGGCAGGCCGGCGTATGGATTGAGGGGCGTTCATCGGGGTGCGGGATTCGACGCGATCAGGGACTACATGCGAAGAATCCTGGAGCTGCTGTGCGACTTGAGTGAACGTATCCACGGCATGGGGTGGCCGGCGTGCGCCGTGCGGTGTTTGCCAGGACGCCTGACTTGTCCAGAACACCTTGCGAAGGCCCTCGTCCCTGGATTGACGGTCGATGGAGCGCGGCTGGATATGCTGCGATTCCAGCAGTCCATCCGGACCGCAACGGAAGGTGCGACCGCGGCTCGAAAGAAGCCTGTGCATTCCCGCAAGGGCGCCGTTCGTACGCCATTTTTCGAGCCGTGACCGGCACGTCGGCACCGACGGATAGATGTTCGGTAATCTCGACCAGGGTTCGCCGGTCACCAGTACCCACAGCACGGCATTCGCCACCAGACGAACTTGCGCGCGAGGCCGGCCGCGCTGCCCATGAACGATGGCGTCATCCGACAGAACGGGCGCCAGCAGAAGCCACTCTTCGTCACTGATTTCATTGAACTGCACGCAGTTTCCCCCCATACCAGTTGCGTTACGCGGGTTCGATATCCCCGTTCGCGCTACCCGCTGTTCATCGCCCACGTTGTCATGGCCGACAGAACAAGCAGGTCTTCGACGCAATCCGATAACTCGCAGAGTTCCTGAAATGACGCGGCGTTGGTGTCATGCAGATGGTGTCGTCGGAGATCGCGTAGCGCGTTGCCGAGGCGCCGGATGGCCTCGGGATCGCTGTTCGTCAGTGGCCAGCCTTTTAACAGATACGTCAGCGGCACGACGCTTCTGCTTTCGCACCACAGATCGAACAGGTGGATGCACTTCGCGTTGATATGCTCAACCGCGTTTTCTCGCTCAGACAAATACGGAACCATGGCCACACTCGGGAACAGGACGATTGATGTGTCTTCATCCTATGTGGACAGTTATCGCGGCGCTGTCAGGACATCAAGAAAGATAGGCCGGTCGATGCTGAACTTCGTGTCAGGAAATCCTTATGCGCTGCTTGTGTTTTCCCTGTTGATTCGGCTCAACGGTAGTCTGAACTGACCCACTATGCGATCGGATGCCGCCTCGCCGCCGAATAACGGAAGCTGAATTGATCAGCGCAGCGGTTGGATTAGGGGAATCCTGACATGCGAATCAGCCTTTCCTTAATGAACTATCCGGCGCTCCCGACGGAACCTCCGCTTCAGGCACCTTACGATGACTTCACTTGCATCATGGAGTGCGGACATCGTGGCTGAAAAATCGTTGCGTGGGCTGGTTGGAAAGCTGCTTGGTACGGAATGCCGCCAGTCGGTCCGCGTGCTGTCGATACACCGCTCACGATCTGGCCGGACTCGTCGTGTGTGCCTCGAAGTGCAACGGCCGGGTGGTTCGCTCGCGCTGTTTTTCTTTCGTCACAGCGATGGGATCTGGCATGTGTTTCCGCCCGGAGACGCTCGTCCTTCGATGAGCGCCGCCGTGTTGTCGCAGAACGGCGAGGCAATGGCGAAGGAGGCAGCGCATGGCTGAAGATCTGTCGAATGAATTTTCGCCGGACGAAGCAGGTCTGCGTGCATGGATGTTGGCATGGTACGACCATGCCGTTTCGGTCGGTTTCCTCCACCCGCCGTTCACCCTGAACGACGGGATGGCTGAACGGCTTGAGGGCTATTTCAGAGTGGGACTCACGCCGGCCGAAGGTGCGGAAGCATTTTTCGGCGTCGCGCACTGACTTCGGCACTTCAATATTCCGCAAGGCACGCCGACCTGATCCGCGACTTCTACGCCCAGCTTAGTGACGAGCATAGCCTGGATAATTCGCACGTTATTGCGGCAACCGGCGTGGTGGGCTCAGGGCGGGTAGGGAGCAGAGACGAAGCGTGCATGCTGTGCCAGGAATCAAGGCGTTACTTGCATGCCGCAGTCGAGGTTAAACGCCCCTGTTCAGGTCCCCATTTTTTGCCGCTTGATTGGCTCGCCGTGGCCGTGCGGTCCCCACAGCTCACGATAAAGCTCTGATGATTCTCGTGTTCGCAGGGCGCCGCCACATAGGGATAGTCCCAATCCCGCAATACTTTACGTAGGGTAAGTTTTGAACTAGTCTAAACTGTACAAGCGGAAAACATAATGATCATCATCGAAATTCGATGAATCGAAAAAGACCAGGGTCGATTGTTGGCGAAAGTCCGATCTTCGAACCTTGGCCTGCTGTACGTGAACTCGGCGTAGTGTTCCCGGCAAATTTCGCGTACCAGGGGGAAGGGGACTATCTGTCGGTATGGAGGCAAGCCAAATGAGCCCAATGACATTGAATTCCGCACCGGAGCGTGTGAGATTCGCGCAGCAATCGCTTCGTTCTGTGGTGGAGAAATGGCTTAGGCCAACGCCGGCCGCACCTGCCCGAGTGAGCGACTTCAGTCGAATGGCAATCGGCGGCACGCGCTTCGTGCGCGTCGAGGTGTCGCGACAGGAGCGACGGGTTTCCTTCTTGTTCTTCAGGCACATCGACGGTACGTGGAATGTTTTTCCGCCAGCTACACCGCGTCCGGTGACGAAATTCTATTGAATGATGCCTGTGCCTGCCAAACGGCTGGACGGCCGTCATTTGAGTGTGTCAGCGACGAAAGTGTCCGTCAATGCAGCCCCGTGCCTACCTGGGGAATGCTCATGGTGCGCGGTAGTAATTTTCAGGAACATAGACCATGTTTGCGGACCTGAGCGAAGAATTCATTGATTGGCCACGCGCTATTGCGCACCGCTTCCGCGGTATTGTCTTCGCGGCAATTGTGGTCTTCGGGTCGCTAGCGGGACTGTGTTATGGCGCTGATTCGCAGGTTTGGCAAACGCCCACCCACACTTTCGACGCGCCCCGAGAGGGCACGCCCACAACAGAGGAAATCGCAACTGTTGTGAGCGCCCGCTTTCATATTGGGTTGCCCGAGGCATTGGAAATCGGTCACGCGGTGCTGAACGCAGCCAGGCGCCACACAATCTCGCCGTTCTTATTACTTGCAGTGATCGCAGTCGAATCCAGTTTCGACCGATTCGCGATAAGTGTGGTTGGCGCCACGGGACTCATGCAAGTGCTTCCATCTCAGCACAGAGACCGCGTCCTTCGCACGTCCGATCTGACTGACGCGCGCACGAATGTCCAAATCGGGTCAGAAATTCTTCAGAACTACATAAAAGCGGCGGATGGAAATCTCGAGAACGCGTTATATCGCTATAGCGGCGGCGCCAGGGGCTATGCGCGACGCGTAGTGGATCACATGAGCACAATGAAAGCGGATCTCGGTTTGTAGTCGCGGCTTGGTTTGGGATCGGCTGATGGCGTTCAAGAAGTAAGAGTGAAAGACCATGAGCATCTGAAAAAAACCATGAGCTTCGTACCCTTGCTCTTCTGCAAGTTTTTCTCGTCGTGCCGTGCCAGGCAAACTAACACGGCACACGAGAAGTTAGCACGGGGCGTTTATGAAACCACTTCTGGCGTAGCACGGTGGCGTGTGGCTCAAGAGCCGAAGAAAATATCGCAGAAGCTGACAGGGCCGACGCAGGTCGACGGATTCGAGGGATGCATATCTTGTTTTTTGTGGCCGGAATCGCTCGTGCCTTTCATTTCGGCGCCCATGCCGCTGTCGCTTTTTTGCTGCTGGGGTGTGGCGGCTTGCTGTTCAGCGTCCTGGCCGGCTACGTTCGCCTCCGCAGCCTGGATATCGGCAGGATAGGTCGCGTCATCGCTGGCCGACGGATTGTATCCGGCCTGTTCGAGCCTGATGAGGTCGGCGCGTACCTGCGCTCTGGTGAGCGGGACGGACGCTGACTGCGCAAAAGTCGATGTGGAGATGACGACCGCACTGAGCGTCAGTGCCAGTAGGGTGAGCTTTTTCATGATTGTGACTCCTTCCAACAAAGACCCCGGTTTGCCGGGGAACTAGTGAAGCACGTTGACGTGTGGCTCAAGAGCCGGAATAAATAGTGCAGAAGCTGACAGGTCCAACGCAGGCTGACGGATCTGAAGGAGGCGTCCCCCGTTTGATGCGGCCGGCATCGCTTGTGCCTGACGTTGCAACACCCATCCCACTGTCGCTGTTTTGCTGCTTGAGCCGCGCGACCTGCTGTTCAAAGATCGGCGCAACGTCTGGGTACGACGTATCACTCACGAAATTCAGACCGTTTCGTTCCGCTTCAATCAACTCCTGCCGTACCTGCGCCCGGGTCTTTTCTTGAGCCTGCGCGTTGATCGCAACGCCCGCTGCGGCGGCAAAGATCAGGGAGAATATAATGGTTCGCTTATTCACTTTGGACTCCAATATAAATGACAGGAAGTTGCTGGTTCTGCATCATGAAGCGCGCGGAAAACTCAACCGGGTTCCGTCGGACCACATGCATCGCAACCGACCGGAACCCAGTGATCCAGAACGTTGGACACCGCGTTCCCCTTTTCTCTGTTCG
This sequence comes from Paraburkholderia sp. SECH4, assembly GCF_030511745.1. Lineage (NCBI taxonomy): Bacteria > Pseudomonadati > Pseudomonadota > Betaproteobacteria > Burkholderiales > Burkholderiaceae > Paraburkholderia > Paraburkholderia sp. SECH4. The sequence continues at coordinate 2,120 of NZ_JALOCP010000009.1, read as the reverse complement.
CTTCAATGTGAGGGGATGGAACGCCGCAGTCTTCATCAAGCGTGCTCACACTACGGTATACAGGGAGCGGGCGCCGTTTATTCCCAAAGTTACCAGGGGTGCAGGAAAAAAATGATGCATTGGCGACCGCGTCGCCCAGCAAGCCTACGTTGACGAAAATCTCGAAGGATGCCGGGAGAGGGCGCCTCCCGCGAAGTTTCTGTAGATCAAATTCCCATGCGTCCAGCAACGCCGTCGCGGTCGATGAACTTGTGTTTCAACGCGGCGGCGATATGCGCAATCATCAAGAGCGCAAGCGTCGGCACTAACCCGCGGTGCAGCGTGTCAGTCGGCAAACGCAAAGGTTCGTCCCGACCGATGAAGACCGGCATATCCACCAAACCAAAAAAACTTACTGGATGTGCGCCCGCCAGTCGGTGCACGTAGCCGGCAAGCGGCACCAGGAACAGCAGTACGTACAGCGTTCCGTGCAACACGCTCGCAGAATACGCTTGCCACCTCGGAATGCTGGGCGCAAGTACGCGCGATCTATTCCCGGTCGGTTGCCAGCACGCCAGTCCTTCGGGAATAACCTCACTCGAGTTCCGGTATGGACAAGACACCCTCCCGATGCTTCGGGACTGGTGAGCCACCGTTCGGGAGAAGGACATGAGACGTATCTATTTGCTATTACCGAATGTGCATAGTGCACAGATGATCATCAACGAACTTCTGTTATCGCGGGTCGAGTGGCGACATATCCACGTGATCGCCAATCACAATGTGCCGCTCGAGGATTTGCCAGAAGCAACCCTGGCGCAACGCAGCGATCTGTTGCCCGCCCTCGCGAGAGGGGCGGCGATGGGCGGCCTCACGGGGACGCTGGCCGGACTTGTCGCACTGGCGTTCCCGCCGGCCGGCCTGACGATTGCAGGCGGCGCGGTCGTGGCGATCACGCTCTGTGGCGCCGGCTTTGGTGCATGGACGGCGACGATGATTGGTGTCGATGTACCGAATACGCGGCTCAAGCGCTTTGAACAGGCTATAGAAAAAGGCGAACTGCTGATGATGGTCGACGTCGCAAAAGATCGCGTCGAAGAAATCGAGGAAGTGATCAAGCTGCGTCACGCCGAGGCCGACATCCAGGGAACGGACCCGACGATCCCGGCGTTTCCGTGACGCCGCGTAATGTCATCTGGTTCCATCGCAATGACGTGGTCCGCCGTGATGTGCGGACCAATATGAACGACAGAAAGCTCGTTGTCGTGCGGGGCGGCGCTGCGAGGTGGTGCCCTCGCCCCAGTAGGCTGCGAAGGGCAGGCTATGCAGATTTGCCCCGCTCTGCCAATCCTTTCCGGTGGGTCTCGTCGCGGATATACCAGGCGACCAGCCATGCAAGTTTTGCGGCGCTCGTGCCCGCACAGGTATCGGCCATTTTCTCGAGGCCAAGGTTGAAGGCATCGGCGAGGATGGCGGTCAGCAGCAGCGTCCGCTCGGGCGCTTTCGCCTCGCTCTTCAGGTGCGTGAAGTGGCGCGTGAAGTCGGTCCACTGATCGGCCTCGAGCAGCAGATCCGTGATCTTCACGCGCGGCATCAGGTCGTAGGCCCGCGGCCTGAGCACATTCGCTTCTGTCAGCGTTGCGTCATCCAGTGGCGAGATCCTGGGCCCTCTGTCGTTCAGCTCAACATCAAGCGGTTCGCCCGCTGCCACGAGCCGACGGGTTTCATCGAGCGCTTCGTGCAAACGATCGAGGCGTTCATCCAGACAGCGAGCCGCTGACGTTTCGACGGCCAGCCCCAGTTGGTTCGTCCCGTGCTGCTCGCCAAACGCTGCGCACGGCTTCAGGTATTCATCGAAGCCCCTGACTTGACTCATCTTCATATAGGTCTAAAAACCTATATGACTTTCTTAATTTTCATATCTTACAATTAAGATTCGGCAAAGAACAGGGGTATGTTGGGGGTTTTACCTGGATAAACTCTGCTTGCATCTAGGTCTGACGACTTCTATTATAGGTCTGTAGACCGATATAGACGAGCGGCCGGCCGTCGAACGGATCCACTGGCGATCGCGACCCGGAAGGCGCGCCACCCGGGGCCGGATGCGGAGAACCCGGGAGCGTTTGAGGAGCAGGAGATGG
>NZ_JALOCP010000099.1:0-3322 GCF_030511745.1 Paraburkholderia sp. SECH4 | reverse complement strand
GACGAGAAGCACCGCCGACTCAGCACAAACCGGCATGGCCGGGACTTCTGAATCTGGGGGCCCGGTCAGCTCAAACCTCTTTTGGAGAACCGTATGGCTGAAATCATCGAAATCGGGTCATCGCCTTGCAATGAAGAATGCGCACAGGTCGGGCAATCGGACTACCCAGAGCGCAGCAAGGCGGAATGCAGGGCTTTTATCAACCAGATCAAACGCGTGATCGGCGAGCCGCCTGAAGGCGTCACTCTCTACACCAAGAGCAATTCGCACGACTTCGGCACGTATCGCGAAGTTGCCGTGAAGGTCACCGCGGTAGGCGAAGACGCGCGTGACATCGCATTGGTGTACGCCTATCGCTGCGAAGGCGAGTCCCCCGAAAACTGGGACGACGAAGCGCGTGCAGAACTCGCCGACGCCGGTTTTCCATCTTCCGTAGAGGCGTAACGGAACGTCAAGACAGCAGTCCGCTTCACGCGGGCTACTCGCAGACCACGGCGGCCGATGGCCGCCGACAGCGCGCAAGGTTAAAGATGGCATTCACACTTCCCGACTGGACGAAGCCGTACCTAACCGGACAGCGCGTCGGGCACGCACAGGCACTCATGGCATACGCAGATTACTACTGCGTTGACGGCAGCGCCGACGAAGAACCCCTGGAGGTCGAGGAGCGGATCGAACTGCATCGGCCGCCGATGGTGTCATACGCGAGCCGCACGGGCACGCGACGCAACCTTGCCGCGATGCGCGCTGCCGGGTGGAGGCTACTGGTTTCTGCCGCCGGAGTATTGCGCACGGAGGGCATGCCGTACGCGCTCGACAACGGAGCGTGGTCGGCATTCCAGCAAGGCGTCCCCTTTGACGAAAACGCTTTCATGCGCGCCGTCGACAAACTAGGGGAGGGTGCCGACTGGATCGTGCTGCCAGATATCGTTGCTGGCGGCTTGAAGTCTCTCGACTTCTCGCTTGCCTGGCTGGAAAAGCTCCGCGACCTCCCCACACGGCTCCTGATTGCCGTGCAGGACGGTATGGAAATTGACGATGTGCGTTCGCTGTTGTCCCCTGCAGTTGGGGTCTTCGTAGGTGGCACCACTGAATGGAAAGTGGCGACGACCATGGCTTGGGGATCAGTCGCCCGCCGACGTAACTGCTATCTGCATGTCGGTCGGGTCAACTCCGACAAGCGCATCCGTATCTGCGCCGCAGCAGGAGCCAACAGCGTCGATGGCACCAGCGGGTCGCGCTTCGCGAAGACCATAGCAAGACTGGACCGTTCTGTGCGCCAACCCGATATGTTCTCCCGGGCGCATGAAAGCCTTGCAGAAGCGCAGCTCGCCGGTGAGGGCTTATTGCTTTCTTCCCTGATCGACTAGACAGACGAGCGACCTCGCTCGAGGAGATAGACCCATGAGGTTCAAGCGACAGGAGCGGTATGAATTTACGGACACCTCGCGCAAGCGAGCAGCGTTCGAACGAAAAAAACGAATCGAGCGCGAAGCGTTTCCGCTCTTCGCAGACCAGATCGCTGCCGAACAGATAAGCACCGACGAAGAAATGGCCGGGCGCCGCGTCACGTGGGAACGCCAGACCGTTGCCGATCGACAACGGCGCGCGGGAGAGTGGCGTAAGGCACGAGCTCGCGTACGTGAGTATCCCGACCCAGTTCGCCGCGCCTTGCTCGCCTACTGGCAAAATTGCAGATGGCCAGCCGACCCGAGTTACTTTTTGACCATGTGCCATATGTACGACAACGGACGGCTGGAGCTTCCCGCATCGTCCTAACCCCGAGACGCCGGCCCGGTTCCGGCGTTTATGTTTCCGGTACTGCCGCAGCCATCCAGCCGTGCCGCTGCATCTTGCGCGCCTGGCTACGCCCGTCACGCAAGCTGACAGCATCGCGTCACGGAATCATTTCACCCCCGCTCTTGGGGCCGCGCCGCGTCCCGCGGACTTGCCCCGGCGCGTGCCATCCCCTCCAGCCTCGCTGCCTGCAGCAGCTCGGTTCCCGGAGCCAGCCCGCCGTCAGTTGCTTGCGTACTGGCATCACTGCAGCTGACCTGCACCCGACCTATCTTTTTTTGACGGTGCGCATGTACGATACCAGTCGCCTTGAACTCCAAAATTCACCCAAGGCCCGACGCGAATTTTTTGCGTAATAGTCCGAAGTAACAATGTAGCGATATCTAAAATCGCGTTGGTAGCATCAGTCAGATTAGCCACCGGAACAACAACTAGCATCGAGGAAAATAACAAATGCTTCGTCTGAAATCCCGCTCCATTTCCGCTGCTGTACTTGCACTTGCGCTCGCAGGTTGCGGAGGAGGTGGTAGTTCAAATAGTGGAGACAAGTCCACGCAACCCGCGAACACCACCCCACAGACAACGACCACGTCGAATACCGACTATAGCGTCACGGGTACCGCGCCCGCTGTAACTGGTGTAAATGGCATTGTGGCTGCGGTTTTTGCGCCGGACACGCTGACCTCAACAGGGCTGACAGGTGATGGATTTACGACCTCCACCGCTCCGCTCTCGAGCCAGGTTCAACAATCGAATTACGGGGGCGCATTCACGACGGTTGCAAGTACGAATGGGGCCGTGACGCTGACAAAGAAATCAACGATTGCGGATATCAACGGGGCGGGCGGATATATCGCGATCGGCCGTTGGACCAACGGCTCGGACTCGAGCGGCGGAAACTATACTGCCAATCAAGGGGCGCACTATGCTATCGGCGCTCCGCTGGTGATGCCGACGACGGGAACCGGCTCGCTCGCCTGTTCGAATCTTATGGCCACCTCGCCAACTTCGGCAGCGGGTAACGTTGCGCCTGGGTCGCTGCAGACGGCCACCGCGACCCTGGATCTTGGCACACTGACGATCAAAAATTTCTCCGCGACCGTCACAATCGGCTCGGACACTGCCGCCACCTTCTCGAAGGCAAGCGCGTCCTCGGGTGGTGAGGCGTTTGGTGGTGGCGTGACCGTCATGACGCGGCTGATGGGCACCGATACGACCAAACCGCTGATCGCCGTCGCCTACGGCGCGAAGCTTGCAAACACTGGTGACATCAACGGTCTCGTCGTTCTGACGTGCCAGTGACGCATTGATCGACCTGGTTGCGGTGCGGGCGGCATTGTCGCGCGCACCGCAAAGTCAGGGCACGCCGCGGTCCCCCTCTCCACAACACACTAAACAGCCGTGACGCGACACCTCGCGCGACAGGCTTCGCCTGTCGCGCAAGCTGACAGCACCGCGTCACGGAATCAATTCACCCCCGCTCTTGGGGCCGCGCCGCGTCCCGCGGACTTGCCCCGGCGCGTGC
>NZ_JALOCP010000098.1:0-3383 GCF_030511745.1 Paraburkholderia sp. SECH4 | reverse complement strand
GTAAGCGCGCGATTTCGCACACCTAGCTTCCGTTGTTGATACGGCTCACGATTGCGTCCGCAACCCAACTTTGCGGACGCAATTCATGACAGAAGATGACCTGAGCTTTTTGCCCTTGCGTGTGACGCGTGTCGGTGTCGGCGGCAAGCGAAGCTTCGACCCGGCGGACAAGCGACGACTGGTCGAAGCCTGTCTGCGGCCAGGCGCCTCACTATCGGGCCTCGCCCTGAAGGCGGGCGTGAACGCCAACCAGTTGCATAAATGGGTCCAGGCGCGAGAACGGGGCCAGCCTCCAATCAGGCATGACGTGCCGGTCGCATCATCAGTGTTTGTTCCAGTCGTCGCGATTGACGAGCCGACAGCGGTCATGGCGTCCGCGCCCGCGTCGCTCCGCGCCACCGGTGCAGAATCACCCTGCGTTTCGCCACGCTCAACGCGACTGGCACGGCTGTCGGCTCACCTGCCCAACGGCGTGAAGCTTGAGCTCGAATGTTCAGCAGATGATGTGGCAATCGTTAATGCGATGGTTACCGCATTGGGAGCGCGCTGATGTTCCGCTTCGAGGCGGACCTGACGGTCTTCCTGCATCGCGAACCGATCGACTTCCGGGCCGGCATCAATAGCCTCGTGACGCTCGTCGAGCAGTCCATGCAGCTCGACCCGTTTGGTCGCGCCGTCTTCGCCTTCCACAACCGCAAACGCAACCGGGTCAAACTGCTGTTCTACGATCGTAACGGTTTCTGGATGATGTTGAGGCGCCTCGAGGAAGACCACTTCGTATGGCCGCGCCGGCAGCAGAGCGTCGTCAAGCTGACGAGCGAGCAGTTGCACTGGCTCCTGGAGGGCATCGACATTGATGCTGTACGCCGCCATCCGGTACGGTCGTACCATCACGCCAGTTGAGCATCGGGCGTCGCCCGTCAGCAATAACTGGCCGGCCTGTTACAAATTCCCGTAAACCCATCGCGGGCGACACTTCGCTATCGTGGAGGCATGAACGAGGACGACTTCTCCCGATTGCCGCCGGCCGCCCAGGCCTATATCCGTGAACTCGAGACACGCAACCGGCAACTGGGCGAACGGATTACCCAGCTCGAGGAGCAGTTTCGCCTCGCGCAGAGCAGGCGCTTCGCCCCGAGCAGCGAGAAGCTCACGGATCGCGTCTTCGACGAGGCCGAACAGATCGCCGGCACCGAACCAGACGACATGGCCGCCGACGCCAATGACGAAGCGTTTGTACTGCCCGACACGGGTCTGCCGGATCCGCCGGCACCCACGGGCAGCAAACCGGGACGTAAGCCGTTACCGGCGCATCTGCCGCGTCAGCGCATCGAATACGATCTGCCCGAGAGCGCGAAGGTATGTCCGTGCTGCGCGCACGCACTGCACCGCATGGGCGAAGAGACCAGCGAACAGTTGCATATCGAAGTAAAGGCCTCGGTGCTTCAGCACGTGCGCTTCAAATATGCATGCCGCCACTGCGAGCGTCACGCGGAGCGCACGCCGGTGATCACGGCACCCATGCCCGCCCAGCCGTTGCCGGGCAGCAATGCCAGTGCGGCGATGATCGCCACGGTCACTGCGGGTAAATACGTTGACGGAACGCCGCTATACCGGATGGCCCATGCGCTGGCACGCGCGGACATCGAAGTCGGACGCGGCACGCTGGCGAACTGGATCATCCGGCCTGCCGAGTTGCACTACAGCCGTCTGTATGAGGCGCTGCGCACGACGCTGCTGTCGCAACAGCTGATTCACGGCGACGAGACAACGGTACAGGTGCTCAAGGAGCCGGGCAAAGCCGCCCAGAGCACCTCGTATATGTGGGTGTACCGCAGCGCCGAAGATTGCCTCGAGCCCGTCGTGCTGTTCGACTACCAGCCGGGGCGCGGGCAGGACTATCCCCGAACGTTCCTCGCCGGCTACAAAGGTCTGCTGATGACCGATGGGTATGCCGCCTGGCGCACGCTCGAAGGCCCGACGCACTTCGGCTGCCTGGCACACGCGCGGCGCGCCTTCGTGGATGCCCTCAAGGGCATGAAGAAACCAGGCGGTCGTGCTGCACACGGGCTGGAATACTTCAAGGCGCTCTACCAGGTAGAAACACTCGCAAAAGGCGATCTGCCTGAAGATGAGACACGGGTCGATTACACCTTCCGGTTGCGTCAGCAACATAGCGTGCCGCTGCTTGAGTCCTTGCGGAAATGGCTCGATGAGCAGGCGCCGCAGATCCTTCCTGAGAGCCTGCTGGGCAAAGCGATCTCATATACACGCAACCAGTGGACGTACCTCAGCCGCTATGTGAACGACGGGCGCGCGCCAATCGATAACAATGTCATCGAGCGCGACATCCGGCCATTCTGCACGGGCAGATCCTCCTGGCTGTTCAGTGACACCGTTGCCGGTGCGAGGGCGAGCGCAATGATCTATAGCCTGATGCTCACGTGCCGGGCGTGCAACGTCGAACCGTATGCATATCTCTTGCATGTGCTCGCCGAGCTGCCGCAAAGGCCGCCCGAAGCAGACATCACCGATCTTCTGCCGTTCAACTTCGCGATGCGACCCACTTCGACGCGAACATCCGCTTGACGCAATTCGTGTCGGTTTCCGGACAGCGCACAGCATAGGTCCCGGCACGCAGCACGGTAGGCACAGCCGATTGCGACGTCGGGCGATAATGCAATTCTGCCTGCGTCCAATACGATGCTTTGCTCGAATCCATGACCAAGTCCTACACCATCTACACACTTCACGCGCAGATCCGTGACATCGAACCGCCCGTCTGGCGACGGATCCATGTCGACGGCAACATCACCTTGCGCAAGCTGCATCACATCCTGCAAGCCGCCTTTGGGTGGACTGACTCGCATTTGCATGACTTTGAGATCGACGGGCGGACTTACGCGATGGGCGACAACGACAACATGCTCGATCTGTTTGCTGAAGATCCCGAAATGCTGGATGACCGCAAGGCGCGGTTATACCGGCGTGCATACCGGGGACTCCGGTTCCTCTATCGATATGACTTTGGTGATGACTGGCATCATGACATTCACGTGGAAGAAGTCACTCAAACGGACCATGAGCCGCACAGCGAGGCATGGATTGGTGCTGGAGAACGTGCCTGTCCGCCCGAGGACGTGGGTGGCACCTACGGATATGCAGAGATGTTGCGCGTACTAAGCATCGACCCAGATGGCGACGAAGCGAAGCGGTATAAAACATGGGCGGGCGACGACTTCGATGCCGAACTGTTCGACCGACGGGCAGCTAACGCGACGCTGCTGCGCATGGCGTGGAACAACTGGGGCAAAAAGTAGACAGGCTTGAACCCCTGTTCTCCGACGCATCTGACAATCCGGTGTGCTTTAACTAGCGCTTAC
>NZ_JALOCP010000097.1:0-3391 GCF_030511745.1 Paraburkholderia sp. SECH4 | reverse complement strand
TGTGAACGGCGGTCGAAATCCGACGTTAAACGGCGGCGTCAGTCAGGAATTCGGAATGTTTTCTAGTCTTCCGTGCTAATCCGAGATGACTGATACGGGTGGCGCTGAGGTTATGGGGCGCATCGAAAGGAGCCCGTAGGGCGAGTGCAGATGCGCCCCGGCGAGAGCCGGTTCAGGAAGGGGTGACGCAGCAGGCCTGATGCGGTAAAAGAGGATTTGCCGCCGAAGAAACAGGCCCGGCACCGGCGCAAACCGCCAAGTTCAATCCGGTGTCGAGCCCAGCACGCGCACGACAGGGTGCGGGTGTGCCCAAGTATGGCACTGCCCGTAAGCTCTGTCGATATCGCATCGGCATTGACAGGGATTGCCGGTGCCGAGCTCAGCCCGCCTCTTTGTCTGCGCCCGTTGCCGGGCGCAGGTCATCGTTTGCCGCCGTTGCGACCGCGGCCAGATCTATTGCGACGGCGACTGTTCGTTGCTCGCTCATCAAACCAGCATGCGTGTGGCCGGTCAACGCTACCAGCGCACCCGCCACGGCCGTTTTGCGCACGCCGAACGGATGCGCCGCTATCGCAGCCGCAACAATAAAGTGACGCATCAGGGTTCCGCTGAGCCTGCCGCCGATGCTTTACTGATACCGACTTCGACGACATCGGCCACCGCAGCGGTATCCACGCACACCACACCTGTGCCTGAGCATTGCCACTTCTGCCACTGCGTCTGTGCGGGCTTCCTACGCCTGGGTCCACTTCGCCGTCGGGTCTTCCGTGATGTTCGGACTGCTACCCACTACACAGGTGACCCATGACCATCGGAGTCGAACTCGAGGCGCAGATCCTGCGCTACTACCACGTTGAGAAGTGGCGTTGCGGCACCATCGCGCGCCAGTTGCACGTGCACCGCGGCACCGTGCAGCGCGTGCTCGCACAGGCTGGCCTGCCACGCATTGGCGCAGTGCTGCGACCCGCGCAGATCGATGCCTACCTGCCGTTCATCCATGAGACGCTGAAGAAGTTTCCCTCGCTCACGGCGAGCCGGCTGTATGCGATGGTCAGCGAGCGCGGCTACCGGGGCAACCTCCACCATTTCCGCCACCAGGTGGCGCTGCACCGCCCACGGCCTGTTGCCGAGGCTTACCTGCGCCTGCGCACGTTGCCTGGGGAAGTCGGCGAGTGCGACTGGGCGCATTTCGATCGCCTGCAGATCGGGCGTGCGCGCCGGCCCCTGATGGCCTTCGTGATGGTGCTGTCGTGGTCACGTCAGATCTATCTGCACTTCTTCCTGGATGCGCGCATGGACAGCTTCCTGGCGGGTCACGCCGGCGCCTTCGCAGCATGGTCCGGATTACCCAGGATCATCAAATACGATAATCTGCGCAGTGCCGTGCTCGAACGCCAGGGCGACGCGATCCGTTTCAATCCGCAACTGCTCGCGTTCGCCGCGCATCATCACTACGAACCCCGTCCCGTGGCCATCGCCAGAGGAAACGAGAAGGGGCGCGTCGAGCGTGCCATCAGGTTTGTACGCGACGCGTTCTTTGCCGCGCGCAAATTCACTGACCTTGATGATCTGAACGCCCAGGCCGCACTCTGGTGCGCGGGGCCAGCAGCCGATCGCCCCTGCCGCGAGGAGCCCACGATCACCGTGCGTGAGGCCTTCGCCCGCGAGCAACCCAGCCTGCTCGCGTTGCCGGAGAATCCGTACCCGTGTGAACTGCAACTGGCCGTGACGGTCGGCAAACAGCCGTATGTCCGCTTCGATCTGAACGACTACTCGATCCCGCATACCCACGTGCGCCGCACGCTCACGGTACGTGCCGACCCCGGGCGGGTGCGCATTCTCGACGGCGCCGATCTGCTCGCGACCCATGAGCGCAGTTACGATCGTGGCGCGCAGATCGAGATCGCCGCACATCTGGACGCGCTCGTCGCCAGCAAGCGCGAAGCGCGCCACCATCGCGGTCTGGACCATCTGGCCCATGCGGCGCCGGCCTGCCGGAACCTGATGCTGCGCGCCGCTGAGCGCGGCGCCAATCTGGGCAACATCACCGCCCAGCTGCTGCGCCTGCTTGATCGCTACGGCGCGGCCGAGCTGCAGGCTGCGATTGAGGAAACGCTCGCCAGCGATGCCGCGCCTCACCAGAATCCGGTGCGTCTGGCGCTCGAGCGTCGGCGCGAAGCCCGCCAGGCACCTCCGCCGGTGACCATCAGTCTGCCCGAACACGTGCGCAACAAGGACACGCTGGTGACGCCCCACCGGCTCGACATCTACGATCAGCTCAATGGAGCGCACGATGAGCACGACTGAGAATCTGCAAAGCCGCGCAAACGCCTTGCGCCTGTACGGGCTGCTGACGCACTGGCCCGAACTCACCAATGCTGACTGGGTCGAACCGCTCGTGCGATGGGAGGAAGACGAGCGTGCCCGCCGTTCGCTTGAACGGCGCATTCGCGACGCCCATCTGGGTAACTTCAAACCGCTGTGCGACTTCGACTGGGCGTGGCCTGCGCGCTGCGACCGGCTCGCGGTCGAAGAGCTGATGTCGCTCGAGTTCGTCAGGGACTACGCCAACGTAGTACTGATTGGCCCGAACGGCGTGGGCAAGTCGACGCTGGCGTTAAACCTGGCCTACCAGGCGCTCGTGAACGGGCACACGGCGCTGTTCACGAGCGCCGGCCAGATGCTCGGTGAGCTCGCTGCGCTCGACAGTGACTCGGCTTTACGCCGGCGGCTGCACCGCTATACGTCGCCTGCGGTGCTCGTCATTGACGAGCTCGGATACTTGTCCTATTCCAATCGCAATGCCGACCTGCTGTTCGAACTGATCAGCCGCCGGTATGGAGTCGCGAGTACAGTCGTGACAACCAATCGACCATTTGCAGAATGGTCAGAGGTGTTTCCAAACGCCGCGTGCGTCGTCTCGCTGGTAGACCGGCTGGTGCACCGCGCGGAAGTCATCGCCATCGAAGGCGAGTCATACCGGGTGAAGGAAGCCCGTGAACGCGCCGAGCAGCGGGCAAGCAGGCGCGGCGCGGCACGCGGCGGGAAGACAAAACCATGAAGCCCCTTCATCAGCCTTCAGGTATCACCCACGGGCTCGAGTTCCTGATCGCGGAGAACTGGTCCGCTGATCAGGCGCTCGCTGTCGTCGAACTTATCGACGATCTCCGCGAGCGCATCGTCGGGCACTATCAGATTGCGCTCAATGAACTGCTGCGCGAACAGCGCTCGCCTCCTGGAAACCCTCACCCTCCTCGTGACAACGAGGCCGATCCATTCTGACTAACGATCGGCACGCTCGACCATGGGCGCCAACGACTGACCACGGTTGTTGACGCTTTTACTTAACCTTGCGCCGCCGTTTAGTGTCGGATTTGCACCGCCGCTAACA
>NZ_JALOCP010000096.1:0-3444 GCF_030511745.1 Paraburkholderia sp. SECH4 | reverse complement strand
CTTGGCTAATGTGGAGCGGGCCGTAATGTGAACAAGCCGGATGCTGGTGAATCTGGTCAAGCAGCTCGGTGTCTTGTACTCAACATAACTTTGCGCCGTGGGCGTAACGTGAAGTTCCCTCTGAGCGATTCATGGAGGTCATCATGCTCACGGAACTATTTCCCGTAGCCCATCGCCGCTACACCGCGTCGCCGTCCGCACCCTGGTTAAGCGGTTTTGCCGAATGGTTGTCAACACAGGGGTATTCGCGCAAGGCGATGCGAGGACACGTTCTCAGGCTTCGGCAGGCACTTGAGCGAACCCGATCGTTCTCGCCTGAAGTGCAATCGTCTTCGAAGCAGTTTTCCAAGCTATTTGCCTTCCCCACCCGCCAGGCGCAGTACCGGGCCACGGAGCACAATTTTCGCCGCTACCTGACGGCGTGCGGTCGGTTAAGTCCGCAGCCAGAGCCAGAATTCGGCCGGTTCACGTCGCTGCTGGTCGCGTATCGACGATATCTGCTCGACGTGCGGGGGTTGGCGATGGAAACGACCAGACATCATCTGAACACTGCGTACGCCTTTCTCAACCATGCTGTCGAACCTGCATCCGGGATCAGTGCGATCTCCGCGCAGGCAGTCGAGTCATTTGTTATAGCTACCGGTCAACGGATGAAGCGTACAACGCTGCAACAGCCGGTTGCACAACTACGTTCTTTTCTACGATTTTGCTACAACTGTGGAGAAGTTCCAGCGCGTCTCGACGGCATCGATACGCCGCGTGTTTACGAGGGTGAATTGCCACCGAGAGCGCTCCCGTGGAAGCTCACCCTCGCGTTTCTGGACACCATCGACAGGACCGAGACTGCGGGCTGTCGCGACCATCTCATTCTCTATCTGATGGCCTGTTTCGGGTTGAGACCGTCCGAAGTCGCATCGCTGGATCTGAAGTCAATCAACTGGGCTTCCAGGACACTTCAGGTGGAACAGCGCAAGACGCGTTCGAGCCTGGTCCTTCCTCTGCCAGCCCCTGCGCTTGAGCTACTTCGCAACTATGTTTGCAACGTTCGCCCCGATAGCGCACTTCCGTCGCTGTTTCTTCGGCTGCGCGCGCCCGCGCAGGCAATGACGAGCACATCAATCAGGTCCATTTACCGAAGACGAGCGCGGCAGAGTGGGTTGCCGCTTGATGCGACTTCGTCTTACAGTCTGCGCCATGGGTTTGCGATGCGATTGTTGGACCGCGGGGTCGGCATCAAGGCCATCGGCGATCTGCTCGGACACCGAACCGTGCAAAGCACGCAGGTCTATCTCCGGTTGCAGACCGAGAGCTTGCGTGAGGTCGGATTGTCGCTGCCATGCATCTCCCGCGATCGAGGGAGGTCAGCATGAATCCGCGCGACTATCCCCTTGGCCAGCTCGTTGAGCAGTATGTTGTCAAGCAACGTGCCCTCGGCCGCGAGTATCACTACGAGCAGATCACGCTTGTTTCTCTGGGGCGATTTCTGTCCATGCAATCCGCGGTCGACCTCGATTCGATCCAGTTCGATGCCTGGTGCCGCTCACTCTCCGCAATCTGCATTAACCACCGCCGGAAACGCCAGTTGATCGTTCGCAAGTTTTGTCTCTACCGGCAACGCACGGAACCGGCTTGCTTCGTCCCCGACATCCATCGCTTTCCACATCCAGTCGATTGTCGGCCGCCAGCCATCTTCGGAGAGCCGGAGGTAGTCCGCATGCTAGCGGCGGCCGATCAGTTGCAACCGACATATCGAGGCCCGCTACGGCCGGCGGTCGTCCGGCTAGCCGTGGTCTTGCTGTATACGGCGGGCCTGCGTATCGGCGAGCTGGCTCATTTGACGCTGGGCGATGCCGATATCGAACTTGGCGTATTGCACATTCGTGAATCCAAGTTCCATAGGTCACGATTTGTCCCGCTCTCAGCCGACGCATGGCAGGAACTGCAACGGTATCTCAAGCAGCGGTTGATGCTGCCGTCGTGCAACGAATCGACGTCGCCCCTGTTTTGCAGTTGCGCGAATGGATTTCGTAGCTACTCGATTGGCGGTTTGCGTGAAGCAATCCAGGAGGTGTTTCGGATAGCTGACGTGCGCGGCAGCGATGGGCGTCGCCCCCGCGTTCATGATCTGAGGCACGTCTTTGCACTGCAGGCACTCCTGCGCTGGTACCGGCAGGGAGTCGACGTCCAGTCACAGCTTCCCAAACTCGCACTGTATATGGGCCACGTCTCCATCGAGTCGACAGCCTACTACCTGAAGTGGATTCCGGCCATCGCTGAAGAAGCCAGTCGGCGTTTCGAAGCACACTACGGTGATCTGATTGCAGGAGATACATTATGAAACCCCATCGTTCCAACGCACTTGGACGGTCGCTGGTCCGTTTCTTCCAGGAGTATCTGCCAACCTTGCGTGGTATGAGCCAGCACACCATCCATGGCTATCGTGACGCCGTCGTACTGTTCCTGCGTTATCTCGCCGAGGATTCCGGGCGGCCCGTTGACCGACTGGACCTTAGCGACATTAATGCGGTGAACGTCAGCCGTTTCCTGACGTTCATCGAGGAGAAACGCGGCAACAGTATTAACACGCGCAATGCCCGACTCGCGGCAATCCACACTTTCTCGCGCTTCCTGGCGAACGACTATCCAGAACATATGGTTGAATGGCAACGGGTACTGGCGCTGCCATTCAAGCGGGGGGCAACGCAGGCACCGATCGAATATCTTGAAGCTGATGAAGTCAAGGCGGTACTCTGCAGAATCGATCGTTCCACCGAGGCTGGACGGCGCGACTACGCGTTGTTCGCCGTGTTGTTCAACACCGGCGCCCGGGTGCAGGAGATTCTTGATCTGCGTCGTTGCGATGTGCGTGCTCAATCGCCTTACCATGTACGCTTGACAGGCAAGGGTAGCAAGACACGTCTATGTCCGATCTGGGCACAGACGGCCAGACTGCTGCAGGAATTGTCTCGACTTCATCCCGATATCGAGGATGGCGAGAACATCCTGTTCCGCAACAGCCATGGCGGGAAACTGACCCGCTTCGGTGTGCGCTACCTGCTACACAAATATGTTACCGCGGCCGCTGAAGACGTCGAGACTCTCCGTACCAAGCGAATTCACCCTCACTCGCTGCGTCATGGAACCGCCATCGCGTTGCTTAAAGCTGGCGTCGACTTTGCAACCATCAGTCAATGGCTGGGACATAGCAGCTTGAACACCACCATGATTTACGCGCGAGCCGACATGGATGTCAAACGGCAGGCACTCGCACAAGTGTTCCCTGATGTTCTCGCGACGCCACCAACACACGCGCCCAAAAAAGTCGACCTTGTCGATTGGCTGCGGCAACTGTAGTCGAAATTATGTAGAGTTCGGCGGTTAGCGAAACACCACCGCATTGTAGGCTCCCTACCGAACTCCACATTACACTCTGCTCCACATTAG
>NZ_JALOCP010000095.1:0-3476 GCF_030511745.1 Paraburkholderia sp. SECH4 | reverse complement strand
TGTTGCCGGTGGTGTAAAACCGCTTAAAGATGGCGTCGCAAAGTTGAGCAAAGCGCTCAACAATAAGGGGGCCGTGTGGCCCCCTCGTGGTTGCTGGGATGTGCAGCGAGTCCGTCAGAACGGGGGATCGTCGCGTACCTGGGTATCGCAGTGACTCGCGCGCTGTGCGCGCAAGGACTCGTGAAGCTGGCGAGCGTAATGCTGCCGGACGATTTCCAGTAGATCGTCGAGCAACTCAAACACGGCAAGCGCCTGTTCAGGTGTCCAGTCTTCGGGCACGACGAACGGCAGGCCATGCCGTCGTCCCGATGGCAGCAAGGGCGTTCGAGTCATTCGTCCGCTCCTTCCTGCGCGCCATTCTTCTTTGCTCCTCGCCGTCGGGAACGTGCTTCGGCGCGCTCGCGCGCTTCCTTGAGACGGTAGGATTCGCCCTCGATCGCGATGACCTCGGCGCGATGCACCAGCCGGTCAACCAGCGAGACGACACAGGCGGCATTCGGGAACACCTCGTTCCATTCCTTGAATGGTTTGTTAGTAGTCACGATCGTAGAACGGGACCCGTATCTCCTGCTGATCAGTTCGAACAGCAGGTCGGCATGCCGGTTTGAGTACGACAGATAGCCGACTTCGTCAATACAGAGCAGGTCCGGCGTTGCGTAGTAGTGCAGACGCCGGCGCAACGCCGAATCGCTATCGAGCGCGGCAAGTTCGCCGAGCATTTCCCCTGCGGCCTTGAACAGCACCGTATGACCCTGAATGAGCGCCTGATGGGCCACGTTCTGCGCAAGCGTCGATTTGCCCACTCCGTTTGGGCCAATGAACACGGCGTTAGTTGCCTCCCTGACGAACTCCAGCGACATCAGTTCACTGACGGCCACGCGATCGATGCGTTTGGGCCATTGCCAGTCGAAGTCGCCCAACGCCTTGAAGTCACCCAGCTTCGCGGCGCGGATGCGCCGCTGCAGGGATCGGTGGGTGCGCTCGTCTTCTTCCCACTGGATAAGCGGCGCGACCCATTCAGCGCTGGCCACCTCGGGCCAGTGCCCGGCCAGGCCGTTCAGGCGTAATGCCCGCGCGCGCGTGAGCAGGATGTCAGTGGTCTTCGTGTTCATGGTCATCATTGTCCGTTGTCAGTTGATCGTAGCTGTCGAGCCGATGCGGCTGCACCGGCGTGTCCTTGCGCCGCACGTGCTCGGGCAGACTCATCGCGACCGGAGGCGGCTCACCGCGCGCGGCACGCCGGCGCTCCAGCGCCAGACGGACGGCGTTTGTGTGCGGTACGTCTATCGCGAGCACCTCCTCGACCGCGGCCTGCAGCTCGGCTGCGCCGTACCGGTCGAGCAGGCGCAGCAACCCGTTCGTGAGCCCACCGAGATTTGCGCCGCGCTCAGCCGCGCGCGTGAGCAGCAACTGGCTGGCCGGCACGGCCTTCGTCAGGCTGTTGACGCCGCGATGCTGGCTCGCCTGGCGTTTGCGTTCCTTGAGCTCACGGATGTGCTCGGGCAGTTCGATCTGCGCATCACGGTCATAGCTGCGGGGGTGACTGGCAACGAGCTGGGCGCCATCGAAGATGCGCACCTGCTGCAGGTCGGCGCGTACGCTTAGCGTGCGTCGCACATGCGTGTGCTGGATCGTGTAATCGTTCAGGTCGAAGCGCACGTACGGCTGCTTGCCGACCTTCACCTCGAGCTGCTCCTCGAGGGGGTAAGGGTTCTCTGGCAGCGCAAGCAGTAACGGCTTCTCCATCGCGAAGGCCTCGCGTACCGTCATGGTCCGATCCTCCGGACACGGCCGGTCGGCCGCCTGGGTGCGGCACCAGTGCTCGGCCTGGGCATTCAGATCATCGAGATCCCTGAAGGCGCGCGCCGCGAAGAACGCTTCGCGTATATGGCGAATGGCCCGCTCGACTCGTCCTTTTTCGTTACCGCGGTATACCGCCACCGGACGCGGCTCGAACCGGTAATGCCCGGCAAATGCGAGCAGCCTCGGGTTGAAGCGAATCGCGTCACCCTGACGCTCAAGCACAGCACTTTTAAGGTTGTCGTACAGGATGACCTTCCCGAGCCCACCCCAATGGGTGAACGCGCCGACATGCCCGCGAAGGAAGTTCTCCATCCGGGCATCGAGGAAGAAGTGCAGATAAATGTCGCGCGAGTACGAGAGCACCATCACGAAGGCCATCAGCGGGCGCCTCGCCCGACCGATCTCCATGTGGCCAAAGTGGGCCCAGTCACATTGCATCTGTTCTCCCGGCAACGTGCGCAGACGCAGGAATGCCTCGGCCGCCCGACGCGGACGGCGTTGCGCAATCAGGTGCCGGAAGTGGTCAGGCGCCCCCTTGTAGCCGCGCTCGCGTACCATCGAGTACAGGCGGCTGGCCGTCAGCGTCGGAAACGTCTCCAGTGTCTGCTGGATGAACTGAAGGTACGGCTCAATCATTGAAGGGCGCGGCGGCGGTCCGTGTCGTGGCAGCCCCGCATACGCGAGCACACGCTGCACTGTCTGACGATGCACACGCAACTGCTTCGCGATGGTGCCGCAGCGCCACTTTTCGACGTGGTAAAGGCGCAGGATCTGCGCCTCCAGTTCAGCTTTTATGGTCATCAGGAATGTCTCCGCGATCGAAGCAATAAATACGACGCGGACCTCGACGACGCACAAAGCCAGTTCGCACGAACGGTGGCAACGGGCCGCCACAATAGTGACAGTGCGGCGTTGCTGATGCCGTCGGCGCTGGCGCCGCCGTCGTACGATCATCGGCTTGAACTGCAACGGCGGCGCCTGTCGTCAGGTCCGCTTGCAGTACATCATTGGCAGGGGGAGCGGGTGAACCGTGATGCGTCACGATTTTGCGTCGAGCCCGGTGGCGTCGCGATCGGGCCGCGTGGGCAAAGCGCCCGCGACGGCTGCGCTGATACCGGCGGCCGGCTTCGCGCACACTGACCCGCCGGGCCTCTTTGGTGCAATCGCGGCAATAGCGGTTGCCGCGGTCACAGGGCCCGCAAATGAGGACCTGCGCCCGGCAACGGGCGCACACCAGCAGGCGGCCTGTGGACTGAATCCCACAGGAATTTCTTCCGGGCATCGGCGTTCCTTGATGAACGCCGAAGACCATCGACAGAGCACACCTGCCATGCAACAATTGACGCGCACAGGTGCGCCGGACCTGACATCCGGACTCAGTGTGGGCGCGGCATCGGTTTGACTCGCGAGGTCTTGATGGCCGATGCTGCGCCGGTTGTTTCTTCGGCGAACCGCCTTTCTATCACGGCCCAGACTGTTCGCGAGATGCGCCGCAGGGTGCGTCTCCAGTCGCCCTACGGGCTCCCTTCGACGCACCCTGCGTCAACTCCTTTCCATTTACTCCAGTATCCCCAGGACCACCTGCCCGTCATCTCGTCGCGCGCATACGCGTTTGCAACGCCGCCGTCAACCTGGCGCCGCCAGATTTGAGCGGATCCCCAGCGCCATCGACA
>NZ_JALOCP010000094.1:0-3682 GCF_030511745.1 Paraburkholderia sp. SECH4 | reverse complement strand
CCATCCCCTCCAGCCTCGCTGCCTGCAGCAGCTCGGTGTGCGCGCTCGCCGCGCGGGGCGTTTCGCTTCGCCAGCAGCACCTCTCTGTGCCGAATTCCCGTTCCCTGGTTCGCCGTCCTTTTCTCGCGATCGTAGCCACGTCCTGCGCTGCGTCAAGGCGCGCGGGGCCGTGTCAGTCGCTGTTCGCTCCATCCCGCCCCACACCCCGCGCTTGAACCCTTGACCCAGCTGCGGTCGCGTCTCCTTTGATCGCGGGACGACGAACTCAGGGGAACGGCGGCAACGGCGAGAAGCGCCGCCGACTCAGCAGAAACAACTGACGCCGGGACTTCTGAATCTAGGGGCCCGGTCAGCTTTAAAACGCAGGGGCTATGAATGGCACGTTTCAAATACTTCAACGGCACGCGTGAACTCAAGAACCCGTATGGGATGGACAACAAGGAGTTTGCTGCGACGTTCCCGGGCGCGCGCGGCAAACGTTGCGACGGGTTCAGCATGTGGGTCGGATATCCAATCGAAGGCGAGGGCGGCCCGCTCCCCGTTGAGCGCGTCATTGAATACAAGTCCAACCCCAGCAAGCACGTCTGCGATGCGCGTTGTGTGAATGCGCAGGGAAAGATCATGCGCTGCGAGTGTTCGTGCGGGGGCGTGAACCACGGAAAGGGCGCGTTCACTTCGCTGCTCGCTGGCTGATACACATACACAGAATTCAGGAACACACGAAATGAAACTCACGAAAGCACAAACGAGGGCGATGTCCGAGGTCAATAAGCTGGTCGCGCTCGAGCGGCGACTGACAGATGATGAACGTTCGTTCGTGCTCGAAAACTATCACCCGGGCGCGACTAGCAACAATGCGGAGATTGGTGCGTTTTTCACGCCGTCCGATCTCGCGCGTGACTTCTCTGTCGAGGTCTGCGGAGGAAACACCGTTGTCGACCTTTGCGCGGGAATCGGCGCGCTCGCCTACGCTTGTGAGTATCAGGCGAAAGACTTTGTTTGCGTCGAATCGAACGCGGAATACGTTCGGGTAGGACGCAAGGTGATGCCCGATGCAAGGTGGATTCACGCGGACGTGTTTAGTGACTGGTGGAAAGACCTGGCCAAATTCGACTTTGCAATCAGTAATCCGCCATACGGTCACGTCCGCGCCGATGGATTTCAGGGCCGCTACACAGGGGGAGAGGCCGAGTACAAGGTGATTGAACAGGCTTCGCGAGTGGCAAAGTGGGGCGTATTTCTGCTCCCGCAACTGTCAGCGCCGTTCATGCTGTCAGGCGTGCAATGCTTCCAGGATTCCGTGTCCGCTAAGTGCCAGAAATTCATGGACCAGACCGGTATTGAACTGGGGTCAAACAGTGGCCTGGATACTTCGCGTTACGCAGACGAGTGGCAGGGTGTCACGATGACATGTGAGATCGTCATCTGTGACTTCGAGGCCGAGGAAGAAGATGCGCCAACTGGCTCGCGCGTAGCGCACCCAGTGGCACGTGTGCAACCGATCAACCAGATGGACCTTTTCGCGCTTACTGTCTAGTCGATTGAAGATGACGATGAAGGTCCGCCGGCTCCGTTTCAGACTCCGGACATGTTCAACCATTCCCCTGTTTTCTAAGCTTCCCCGTGAGCGGGTCTGACCTGGGCGCCGGCCATGCCGACGGCTTTGTTCCGGTACCGCCGCAGCGATCCAGCCGTGCCGCTGCACCTTGCGCGCCCGGCTTCGCCCGTCACGCAAGCCGACAGCACCGCGTCACGGAGCAACATCACCCCCGCTCTTGGGGCAGCGCCGCGTCCCGCGGACTCGCCCCGGCGCGTGCCATCCCCTCCAGCCTCGCTGCCTTCAGCAGCTCGGTAACGCGCTCGCCGCGCGGCGTTTCGCTTCGCCGCGGCTCTTCGTGCCGAATTCCCGTCCCCCTCGTTCGCCGTCCTCTATCGCGATCGTAGCCACAGCCTGCGCTGCGTCAAGGCGCGCGGGGCCGTGTCAGTCGCTGCGCTCCATCCCGCCCCAGCACCCCGCGCTTGAATCCTTGACCCAGCTCCGGCCGTGTCTCCTTTGATCGCGGGACGACGAACTCAGGGGAACGGCGGCAACGACGAGAAGCACCGCCGACTCAGCAGAAACCACCAACGCCGGGACTTCGGAATCTAGGGGCCCGGTCAGCTAAAACCGCATGGAGGTACAAATGTCCGACGCAGTGGAACCCATCGACCCGGCGCAGCTTTCGCGCGAACAGAAGCTTACGATCATTTACCGCCATACACATCGTGATTTTAAAGGCCATGCTGGCCCGCAATGGGGCGAGCATCAAGGCAAGAAATCCATTCTCGTGAACGTGAAGGGCTCGACCTGTCTCGTGCTGCTCGAACACCTGAGCGACGAGCAGATTGCCGACAAGCTGCCGTATGCCCTGACGAAGGAAGCGGACCGCCGTGCGAAGACGAAGAAGGCGGTAGCGAAATGAGCAAGCTTGCAGCCCTCGAAACCACCATCCACGATGCCGATGGCGAAGTGTATCGATACAGGTTGAAGGCAACCGGGCAATCGAGCGCACGCCTCGGCGCTTGTGAGGTTTGCGGCCAGCACGTCAGCGATGTCTATCACCTGATCGGCTCGCGCCTCGTCGAACGGACGTACCGCGCACACCGCGACCCGGAACGCTTCGGATGGACGCGCGACAAGTGCGCCGACGCTTTCGGGCACTTCAACTGTCTGGCCGCACGCCGCAAGGGTGTCGAGGTCATGAAGGGGCCACCCGGGCAGATCAATGGCAGTTTCAATCTCGAAATCAATGGCATTGAGGTGCTCATCAGCCGCGACGAGGAGGGCTTCAAGGCATACATCACGGATCGCTATGAGGGTCTGTTCTCGACCTTGAAGCGCGCGCACGACTTTGTAGACATGGCCGCCAACCACCCGGAACGGCGTAGGCCGATCACGGCGTAACTGATCTTTTAACGGGACCGCTCGCGCGGTCCAGCGAGGTAATTCACATGGAACGATATAGCCAAACCATCCTCCCGGGCGAAGCAGACGCGCAGGGTATCGACCTCACGCCCCGGTGGACAGCGCTGATGCCGATCATCCTGGCCGCGCTTGAGAACGGGACCAACGTTGGCCGGGGGAACGCACGCCGCAGTCTTATTGAGCTCGCCGACAGGGTGGACGGCGCGCACGACATGCACAAGCGCATGCGCGCTTCGCTTGATGCGCTGGCCAAGGCCTGGCCGAAGGCGGACAGACTGACTGAGCAAGAAGAAGACGCAATGCTCGAAGCTGTCGAGGTGCTTTCGCGAACCTCGCCAGGCGACAAGTGCGCGTTCCCGCAATATGGGGCTTTCAAACTCAGTGACGGCCTGAGCGATTCCCTGCGGCAAGAGGTTGAAAAGCTGCTCTGTCATGACGAAGCCAGTTCGGATGGAGAATTGCTCCACGTACTTATCGCCCGACTCGGCATGCAGGCCAATAAGGCCCGCGCGATCATCTCGCAACGTGGGACATTTATCATGTTCATGCCAACGGTCGAGCAACCGCGTCCGAACTGGTGACCCGTTCGTTCCAATCCGTACAGACGCCGGCCACGTGCCGGCGTTTTGTTTCCGGTGTCGCGTGAGCAGTCGGAGCCATCGAGCCGTGCCGCTGCACCTTGCGCGCCCGGCTTCGCCCGTCACGCAAGCTGACAGC
>NZ_JALOCP010000093.1:0-4077 GCF_030511745.1 Paraburkholderia sp. SECH4 | reverse complement strand
AACGTCGCTCCTTTGCTGCCCGCCGCCTCACACATCGATCCCGTTCGCTAGCAGCTGGCCTCTCGCCGGTCAACGTAATCAGTGACGGTCCTGTTCAAGTGCTTACTCCCTGACATGGGCGCTCCGAAAAGGTTTGGCGACGGACTGTTCCGGCCGCTACGCGCGGTCAGATCGGCCACGCCGTGGCCTAAGCGTACGAAAAAATCCGTTTCTTGAGGGCACCCCATCTCCAGCCTTGGAAAAAACTGGGTTGTGTGAGCCATGCGGCAATCCATAACAAAAACACTATGGTATGCAAAAAAATGTTTAACTATCGTGAATATACGTCCGGTCCTATGCTTGGCTCATGCAGTTAGCAGTTGGGAGTCGAATCATGGGACATGCCACTATCACGTCTTGCACTCCTGCGGCGATGCAGGTGCGGTGGCATCTCGGAGTTGGAAGCGAACCGGCTCTCGGCGCACATCTCGTAACACCTCGCCGCGCATACAGTCACCACGGCATCTATGTCGGCAAGGGCAATGTAGTGCACTACGCCGGACTTGCCCGGTCTTTGCATCGCGGCCCTGTCGAGGAAGTGACGATTGCATGCTTCGCCGCAGGGCGCGAAGTCTGGATCGAGCCGGGTGATCGTCCAGGTTACGCCGACCGGCAAGTTGCAGAACGGGCGCGCTCGCGCCTTGGCGAGGATCGATACAGGCTCCTGACCAATAACTGCGAGCACTTCTGTGCGTGGTGCCTGTATGGCGAAAGCCGCAGCGAGCAAGTGCGCGTGTGCCTGACTTATCCGTGGGCGGCCATGCGCGCAGCGGTGGGCCTGTTCAAGATGTCGATCAATTACTTCGCTGCGATGGTCTGCAACCACGCGGATGCGTTGCTTGACGTAAAAAGCAGCTGCGCCGGCGCCACCGCCAATGAGCGCTTGATAGGTCAGGCGATGTCCCGCCACGCGTAAGCGTACCCGTGTATTTCGGAGCAACGTGACCGACCGTTTCGGGATCCTGACCGGCAATTTGTGGCAAGGTTGTTTTCGTCACCTCGCGATTAAGCGTTGCAAGCCGTCACTTTCGTCTGTGGGCGCCCGTGGCAACCGGCTGGAAACCCAAGCCGTGCGGGCTCCTGATGCTGTTGACCATGCTCTTATAAGGAGGCTGCGGGTTGTGCCGCGCATCAGCAAATGACGACTACCCTTGTTTATTCCCATGCTGCGTGTCTGGAGCATCGCCCCGGCCCTAGCCATCCGGAGTCGCCGGAACGTCTGAACGCCGTGCTGCGCGCGTTGCGGTCGCCGGAATTCTCGTCGTTGGAATGGCGCGATGCGCCGATGGGCACACTCGACCAGGTGCAATTGATCCACGACCGCGGCTTTGTCGATGAGGTCGCGGACATCGCCCCGCAGCATGGCTATATGCCTCTCGATGCCGGCGACACGGTGATGTCGCCGGGCTCGTGGGAAGCCGTGATGCGCTGCGTCGGAGCGGCTTGTGCTGGCGTCGACGCGGTGATGAATGTGCAAGCACGCAACGTATTTTGTGCCACCCGCCCGTGTGGTCACCACGCCGAGCCAGCCAGGGCAATGGGTTTTTGCATTTTCAATCAGGCTGCGATCGCTGCAGCCTACGCTTATGAAGTACACAAGCTGGAGCGCGTCGCGGTCGTCGACTTCGACGTCCATCATGGCAACGGTACCCAGGCAGCCTTTTTCGACCGGCCGGGGCTGTTTTACGCTTCCAGCCACCAGTCGCCTTTCTATCCCGGCACGGGCGCCCCATCCGAGACCGGCGTGAACCACAACATCGTCAATGTCGCGTTGCCCCGTGGCTGTGATTCGGCGCTCTTCCGTGCTCGGATAGAAGCCGGCATGTTGCCGGCGATACGCCACTTCAACCCCCAACTCATCGTCATTTCGGCCGGCTTCGACGCGCACCGACTGGATCCGCTCGCAGGCTTGAACCTCGAGGACGACGATTTCCACTGGATTACCAGTGAGCTGATGCGTATTGCCGATGCGACGTGCGAGGGGCGCATCGTCTCGATTCTCGAGGGGGGCTACAGTCTGGACGGCCTGGCCACCAGCACGGCCGCGCATGTTCGTGCGTTGATGGGTGTTGAGGCCCACCAATTGGGGCGATAGGTGCAGCAATGCGACTGATACAGGCGCCGCCGCTGCTTTGCGGCGGTACGTTCGACGGTACCGGCTCACAGACTTCAGTGCTTGCCCCACGTTGCGCGCAGGCCGCAACACCGAAGCGGGTAACGTGTTTGCGAAATACGGCGTGACGGTCGGCATGGGACTCGACGAAGCCGGCATCAACGAAGACCGCGACATGCTGCAGGAGATGCGTCTGGCGTTGCGCGTGCATCGCACGCCCGGCATGGACGACGACGTGCCGACCTGTGCCCAGATCCTGAAAATGGCGAGCGAGGACGGCGCGCACACGACACCGTTCGGCCGAGGAAAGCGGCGGCTTGCTGGGTCCGGGATGGCTGCTTGCGAACGGCATCGTGAAGCCCGACTTCGCGATCTGCGCCGGCTTCTCATTTGCGATTACGACCGCTCACAACGGTTGCGTTCATCTCGAAGGCTGGCTACGAAAACCGTTGCGCTTGCGCTCAGCGATTTACTGAAGGAGCGCGAGGACCGCGCCGTTGCCGATTCGATTTTGAGCGACGGCTGCATCCACTGCGGGTCTGTGCGCACTTCCGCAGGCGCACGGGTCCGCCCATGATAGGCGCGCTAGCCGCGCCTATGCCGCGCGCGGGACCCTCACCGTCCGGCCCGCGCCTTCCGAAGATGAAGAAGCAGCCTGAACCGGCGCTTGCTGCGCAATGCGCTCGCGCAGCTTGATCAATGCCAGCACCGTATCGATCGTCGGCGTTGCCTCGCCGACCAGCCGGCCCATTTCCTGGACGACGGTGAGCAGCGGGTCGATCTCCATCGGACGGTTGGCTTCGAGATCCTGCAACATCGAGGTCTTGTGGGCGCCGACCGCACCCGCGCCATCGATACGCCTTTCGACATCCACGCGGAAATGCACGCCTAAGCGGTCGCCGATCGCTTTAGCTTCCAGCATCATCGTTCGCGATACCGCGCGCGTGGCCCGATTGCTCGTGATGACGTCCAGCGTCGCGTGGGTCAGCGCGCTAATCGGATTGAAGCAGAGATTGCCCCATAGCTTCAGCCAGATTTCGTCGCGGATAGTGTCGCGGATCGGCGCGTCCAGACCCGCCGACACCATGATTTCGTGCAGTTTCTGGATCCGCGCCGTACGTTCGCCGCCCGGCTCGCCAATCGGGAACTTCTTGCCGTACACGTGGCGAATCACGCCCGGTTCGACGATTTCGGCCGCCGGATACACCACGCAACCGATCGCCCGCTCGGGTCCGAGCTGGTTCCACTGCTTGCCGCCCGGGTCGATGCTGTCGAGCGTGGTGTCGGCGAATTCGCCGCCATGCTTGTAGAAATACCAGTACGGGATCCCGTTTACGGCGGTAACGATCGCCGTGTCCGGCCCCAGCAAGGGCTGCATCGCGCCCACCACGCCCGGCACCGAATGCGCCTTCAGCGCAACGATCACGTAGTCCTGCACGCCGAGTTCACGCGGGTCCGCTGAGCAACGCACGTTGACGATACGCTCGGCACCGTCGATCTGCAGACGTACGCCGTTTGCCTGCATGGCGGCGAGGTGCGGGCCGCGCGCCACGAAACTGACGGCGGCGCCTGCCAATGCGAGTTGCGCACCGAGGTACGCGCCGATCGCGCCGGCGCCATAAATACAGATCTTCATCTGTCTCCTCCTGTTTTTAAGGCACGAACGCTGTCGCGTCGAAATCGACATCCGTTTCAACTCCGACGATGCGAATTTTTCCAGGCGGTGCGTAATGCCCGTGCGCCATATCGCGGGCGCAAGCGACGCCGCCGCCGCAGGCTTCGCCGCTTATGCTCGAGCGGGCGTCAACCCAGCGCGATGGCCCGCCAGCGCCTCACGCACGATCTGGCACAACGCCTCCTTGTTCGGCGTATCGAGCACTGCCAGCAGCGCGCGCCGCATGCGCGGCTCCCAGAAGCGGCGGATA
>NZ_JALOCP010000092.1:0-4344 GCF_030511745.1 Paraburkholderia sp. SECH4 | reverse complement strand
GCTTCTACTCAACTTTGCGCCGCCATCTAATGACGCTTTTACACCGCCGCTAACACCGAGGGCTTCCAACGATCACGGCCCACGGGTTCGCGCCTTTGGGGCCACTCACCGCTACCGTTCCCCTCTCGTGATAGTCCCCATTCTCAGGAATATATTTAATGGCGCATCGGTACGGCGATAACCCGCGTTATCGCGGCAATGATGCGACGACATGCTTTGCCGCGATGACCTGACGACTCGGACCTGCCTCCTCCCATCCATTAAGGTCGCAGATTGGCCCATTGCCGCCGGTCGTGATGTCAGGGATTCAACGGCGGTAAACCGAGTGGTCCGGTCACTCAAGCTGACCTCTCGCAGACAGCAGTTCGGCCATTGCTGACGTTCACGTGTCGCCGTTCACGAGGCAGCTTAATTTTCCTTTCCTGTCGTTCGGAGCATCGCGCCCGCGAAGACCGGATCCTCAGCGGATGCGTACTCTCGACCCGCTCCAGTGATCCAAAGGGCTCACGATCCAATTTCAAACGGCGGATTTCGTCGTACATGCCTCACACTTCAAAGTAGGCACTCGTGTATACGCACTATTCGTTTCTCGTCTTCGGATTCGGCGGATTCCGATCAGATCCTGACTACGTAAGCAGGCCGACGAATCGTTGTTGCACGCACAGCAAGTCGGAGAGTGGATCACCGCAGCGCGTCGTAGTCATCTACGGTGTTCGCACGCGGGAGACGCTGGAACAGCCAGTTCAGTTAGCGGTACGGATCGATGCCGTTGGCCCTGCAGGTTTATGCCGAATCCCACGCTATGCCGAATCGAATAGAAAGTCACGCTGGAGGGGTGACAGCCCAAGCGCTCGAAGAGCGCATTCTAGTTGTCGCGATTAGGCATAGTCCGTGCGTTAAGGGCAGAAGTTGACGGCCGATCTCCAATGACCCTCGCCGTTACCACACATCAAGCGTTGAGTAATTCTGCACGTACGGATCTCTGCGGGGAGCGAGGAGCGAGGAGCAATTCCCGTCCCTACCGCGACCGACCGGGCGTCGCCGTACTTCATTTCATGCCGGGTGGCGGGAAGAACGCGAACAATGCCACGCGCACTATCGTTGGCCAAGTTCATGAATGAGATCAACAAAAGCGCGGAGTCCCGCTGGTAGCTGCCGCCCAGGGGGATAGTAGAGCGCCAGACCACGGTAGCTGGGCGTCCAGTCCTGCAGCACGCGCACAAGCCGTCCAGCCGCCAGGTCGTCACGCACATACCAATCGGCCAGATAGGCCAGGCCCGTACCGGCCAAGGCGGCTTCACGCATGAGGCCCGGGTCGTCGAGTGTGAGTGGTCCGCTTACTTCGATATTCATTGGTTCGCCATGACGGGAGAACTCCCAGCGCGACGGCGCACCACTGGGAAACTTGGCCCGTACACAGGGGTGCCCGGCAAGCTCGGCCGGTGAAGTTGGGGTCGGGAACCGTGAGAAGTGCTCAGGCGAACCCACCACCGCCATCCGGAGATCACCGTCGATCGGGATGCGGACCATGTTTTGCGGCACCGTCTCACTCAGGCGAATCCCGGCATCGAAGCCCTCGGCCACGATGTCGACCATTTGCCCCTCGGTCACGATCTCCACCTTCATATCGGGGTAGCGGCTCAGGTACACCAGTACGATGGGCGCAAACACCATGCGGACTGCGCCCAGCGAGGCGTTGATGCGGAGCGTGCCAATAGGCGAAAGGCGATGGAGGGTAGTTTCCTCCATGGCGCCGCGAATCTCCGACAAGGCCGGCCCGATCCGGGCGACGAAGTGCTCGCCAGCCTCGGTCAGCGAGACACTACGGGTGGTCCGATGAAACAGGCGAACGCCGAGTCGCGTTTCCAGTCCCGAAACAGCGTTGCTCAAGGCCGTGGTCGAGATGCCGAGTTCATTCGCTGCGCGGCGAAAGCTCTGGCAGCGGGCAACAGCAAGTGCGGCCTCCAGGCCGACTAAGCCAGATTTCTGCATTATCCCGATTTTCGAACCAAGATATCAAACTTTATCCATCTTATCAGAATAATTGGGCCGGCGTATGCTGCGTGCACCACCTCCCGATAGTCCGGGGAAACACAGGAGCGATCATGCAAACCATCCACCAGACCTACATCGACGGCACCTTCGTGACACCGCACGGCACCGAGACCGTTGAAATCATCAACCCGACCACCGAAAGGCCTCTCGCACGCGCGCCCCTCGCCGACGCCCAGGACACGCGTCGCGCCATCGCTGCGGCAAAAAGGGCGTTGCCGGCATTTGCGCAAACAACAGTCGGCGAGCGCGTCGCCATGCTGAAGCGGCTGCACGCTGCCGTCCTGGAATGCAGCGATGCACTGCGCGATGCGA
The DNA here is from genome assembly GCF_030511745.1 of Paraburkholderia sp. SECH4. Lineage (NCBI taxonomy): Bacteria > Pseudomonadati > Pseudomonadota > Betaproteobacteria > Burkholderiales > Burkholderiaceae > Paraburkholderia > Paraburkholderia sp. SECH4. The sequence continues at coordinate 1,977 of NZ_JALOCP010000092.1, read as the reverse complement.
CGATTGAAGAATATGGCGCGCCTGTTTCACGGGCCACCTGGATCTCTCACTTCGCGGCGCAATCATTTCTTGACGCCGCAGTGACGCTGGAGGCCTATGACTTCACCCGCGTGATGGGTACCTCAACCGTAGTGATGGAACCTGTGGGCGTTGCTGCCCTCATCACTCCGTGGAACAGCACTGCCGGTTCGATCTGTAGCAAATTGGCGATGGCCATCGCCGCAGGTTGCACGTCCGTGATCAAGCCAAGCGAGCTGAGCCCAATACAAAACAGGATCGTGACGGAAGCAATTCATGCGGCAGGGTTGCCGGCAGGCATCGTCAATATCGTCACCGGACGCGGCGACGTCGTGGGCGCAGAATTGAGCACGCACCCGGATGTCGCCAAGATTTCCTTTACTGGCTCCACGGCGGTGGGCAAGATCATCCAGCGCGCGGCGACCGACACCATGAAGCGTGTCCACCTCGCCTTGGGCGGGAAATCCCCGTCCATCATCCTTGACGATGCGGACCTGACGAAGGCAGTTCCGCTCGCGCTCAATGCGGCGTTCATGAACAACGGGCAGGCATGCATCTCGGGGAGCCGATTGCTGGTACCTGAGCGGCGCTTGGCAGAAGCGATCACGGTGGTGAAAGAGACAGTGGCGCAGATGAAGGTGGGCGACCCGGCCGACCCAACGACCGTCATTGGACCTCTGGCCAATCGCAACCAGTATGAACGCATTCAGAACTACATCAGGCTCGGTCTCGCCGAGGGCGCTACGCTTATCACGGGTGGCGAGGGGCGTCCGGCGGGGCTAGAGCAAGGCTATTTCGTCAAGCCGACGGTATTTGCCGATGTGCGCAGCGAGATGACCATCGCACGTGAGGAAATCTTCGGCCCCGTTCTGTCCATCCTGACATATGGCAGCGAGGAGGAAGCGATCGACATGGCCAACGATACGGTGTTTGGCCTGCACGCCTACGTCATGTCGTCCGATCCGGCACGGGCAAAGGCTGTGGCGACAAGGCTGCAGGCCGGTCGAGTGATGATCAACACGCTACAGCACGATCCTTTGGCGCCGTTCGGCGGATTTAAGCAGTCGGGCGTCGGGCGCGAGTACGGCGTGCTTGGTCTGGAATCGTACCTCGAGGCAAAGACGTTGCTGGGGGTGTCGTGAAGCCCTGACCGCCCTCCTCCTCAACGGTCTAGACCAAATACTTGCAAGGTCGACTCTCCAGCGCGCAGCCTCGTCAGAATTTCCCTCTCCGCCGCCTCACGTTTCTCCGCGGCGAGAAGCACCTCACCAATCCGCTCATTGGGGATAGAGACCACTCCGTCAATGTCACCTACGATCAGGTCACCAGGACTCACGAAGATGTCACCCATCAGCACAGGCTTGTTAAGCCATCCCGTCGCACCAAAATCTTTCCCGGTACCGCGGATGCATAAGCCTCTTGAGAAAACAGGAAACCCAACTTCCTCAAGCAGAGCGCCATCTCTCACGCCCGCATCTATGACCAGGCCACCCAGTCGGGCGACCATTCCTGAAGTCGACATGACCTCGCCCCAATATCCTGCTTCATAGTGGCCGCTTGCATAGACGACCAGGATATCGCCCGGGCTGGCCGCCTTGATGGCTCGATGAATCCACAGATTGTCGTTCGGCGGGCAGTGCACAGTAAAAGCCGGCCCTGCCAGCCTGAAACTGGCGGCTGTCGGCTTGATCGACGACGGTAACGCCCCGATCCGGCCTCCAGCTTCGTGAAGTGTCGCCGAGCCGAGCCTGGCGGCTCGTTTGATCTGGTCTGCAGGTAGCGCTACCGTTTTGCGCACCGAGATTGACGTATCGGCGAACGGATCGTGTTCGTCACTCATGCTGAGTCCTTCAAAGACTGAAGGCGGTGGTACCCAAACTGACGGCGAGCCTCGTCTAGCCGAGTGAAGTTGACCCAGAAAAACGGACATCTATCCTTTGGAGAAGGAGGTGCCGATTA
>NZ_JALOCP010000091.1:0-4464 GCF_030511745.1 Paraburkholderia sp. SECH4 | reverse complement strand
AAATCGGAAAAACCACACCAACGCAACACCACGCCATAGGTACCAAGAATCAACATCAGTGATGTAGTAGCTTTATGTAAATGTCGTGTTCTAGCTAGATAGAAATGTCGTGTTTTTGAACGCTGGCATGCTGGTCGGTCCGTTGCGAGATTTCGGAGTCGGCCATGTGTCCAGCCACACTGGTGACATTGAACATGCGCGAACTCGACCGTTTGAAGGTCATCCAGGCCGTTGTCGACATGGGCCTCAAGCCTGGTCGCGCGGCCGAACGTCTGGGCCTGACCGTGCGTCAGGTTGAGCGCCTGGTGATCCGCTATCAGGAATCCGGTGCGGCGGGACTGGCCTCGCGCAGACGTGGCCGTTCCGGCAACCGGAAGCTGGACGAAGGACTGGCCCAGCGGGCGCTGGCGATCATTCGTGAGCGCTACGCCGATTTCGGGCCGACGCTGGCCTGCGAGAAGCTTTGGGAGTGCCACGGCATCCGGATGGCCAAGGAAACCGTGCGGCACCTGATGACCGAGGCCGGGCTGTGGGTGCCGCGCCGGCAGCGCCCGCCGAAGGTCTATCAGCCGCGGGCCCGTCGTGCGTGTCTGGGCGAGCTGGTGCAGATCGATGGCAGCGATCACCGGTGGTTCGAGGAACGGGCGCCGGCCTGCACACTGCTGGTGTACGTTGACGATGCGACCAGCCGGCTGATGCATCTGCACTTCACGGCGAGCGAATCAACCTTCAGCTATTTCGAGGCGACGCGTGCGTACATCGAATGCCACGGCAAGCCCGGCGCGTTCTATAGCGACAAGGCGAGCGTGTTTCGCAGTGGCAAAGCCCATGAAACGGGCAGCAGCGTGACGCATTTCGGCCGGGCGATGTACGAACTGAACATCGACACGTTCTGCGCGAACAGCAGTTCCGCGAAGGGCCGCGTCGAACGTGCCCACCTCACGCTGCAGGACCGCATGGTGAAGGAGATGCGGTTGCGCGGCATCAGCACGGTGGCTGATGCCAATGCGTATGCGCCCTCCTTCATGGCAGCCTACAACGCGCGGTTTGCCAGGCCACCGAAGAGTGAGTTCGATGCACACCGGCCGCTGCGGGCTGACGAGCATCTCGACCTGCTGATGACCTGGCGCGAGACGCGACGCGTGACGAAGTCGCTGACGGTGCAGTACGACCGCGTGATGTACCTGCTGGATGACACGGCGGAGAACCGCAAACTGATCCACCGCTACATCGACGTGTGGGAGTATCCGGACGGACGCATCGAGATCCGCGCCGATGGCCGTGTGCTGCCGTACAGGCAGTACGACCGGCTGGCCGAGATCGATCAGGGGGCCATCGTCGAGCACAAGCGTCTGGGTCACGTACTGCAGGTCGCGCAGGCGATCCAGGCGCAACGCGACAACCGGCGCATCTCGGGCTCCCCTGCGCGCACGAATCAGGGACAACCGGTTCGGGCAACGGAACGCGCGCAGGGCACGAAGAAGCAGCGTGAATTCACACAGGATGACATCAACGGTGTGATCACGGAACTGGCACAACGCAGGCAGCCGACGCAAAAACGCAAACCTGGCCGGCGGTCTGCAAGGGACAGTGGAACAGACGTAAGCGCCCTGCCCGTTCAGGCGCCCTCCTTCGACACTGCGTGATCAGTAACCCATGAAAGACAGACCTTTTAACCCTTAAAAACACGACATTTCTATTTAGCTGCCGCTACGACATCTTCAAACGTCTCGCGGCTTCGCCCGTTGATTGGTGACAACCTCGCCACCGAACCGAGATCAACCCAGCCGGCGGCAGACGAACAGGATCAAACGGGCGGCCGTCGCAGCTTGAGCGGCTTCCGCCGATCGCAATGGGTGTGTCCGGCCAGTTCCCGTCATTCCTCTACCTGAGCAAATGGACGATCATATGGCCGATGCACTTCGGTAGCTGACATTCGTCTCTCAGTGTTGCACCGAACTGGGCGGCCGGCTGGATACAGCCATCGGAGCTTCCGCTAGAGAGATGGACATACGCAACGGATCTCACGGCTTCATGTTCCATCCAATCGGGATTACCCGTTCGGTAGCCGGCATGACCTTCGTCTCCTGCTCGAAAGGGCGGCTGAAAATAAGGTGGCCGATTACCTTGACCNNGCGCCGCCGTTCCCGCCTCCGCCGTTCCCGCCTCCGCCGTTCCCGCCTCCGCCGTTCCCGCCTCCGCCGTTCCCACCTCCGCCGTTCCCACCTCCGCCGTGACCGCCTGCGCCGTGACCGCCTGCACCGGAACCGCCCGCGCCTGAGCCGCCTGCGCCTGAACCGCCCGCGCCTGAACCGCCTGCGCCCGAACCGCCTGCGCCCGAACCGCCCGCGCCTGAGCCGCCCGCGCCTGAGCCGCCCGCGCCTGAACCGCCCGCGCCCGAACCGCCCGCGCCCGAACCACCTGCGCCCGAACCGCCTGCGCCCGAACCGCCGGCGCCCGAACCACCTGCGCCCGAACCGCCGGCGCCCGAACCGCCGGCGCCTGAACCGCCGGCACCCGAACCGCCTCCGCCTGAACCGGCGGCACCCGAACCGCCTCCGCCGTGACCGCCTGCAGGCTGTCCTTCAGCCATCTGCAGTGAAGCAGAATTCGGAGAAGGTGCACCGCGCTGATCGAACGAAGCGGGCGGGGCGAGCTCAGCACTGTCAATTGCAGTTTCCGGGGCAGGAGGTGACGATGATCTCTCGACATGACCGGACGAAAACGCTTGTTGCGTTGGCGATGTGGCTAGGGTGATCCCCGGCGCATGCCGCGCGATTGCTCTCACGTGCGGCGCCCAATGGCGGCGATTCTGTGTGGCGGCATAGCTTGCTTGACCAGGCCCTCGTGTAACCGACTGCGGCGCAGCAGAATCCGGAGTAGGTCCAGCGCGGTGATCGGACGAAGCGGAAGACACAGGCGGGGTAAGCTCAGTACTGGCAACCGCAGTTCCGCGAGCGGGAGGTGACGCTGGTAGCGCGACATGACCGGACCAAGACGTGTGTTGCGCTGGCGACGTGGGTCCGATGATCCCGAGCGCCTGATCATCGTCGAACCGATCGCCATACGCGACGATACCCATGACCCCGACAGCCAATGCGCTTGCCGACGCTACCCAAAGCGCAAGGCGTCTGCCCCGCGCAGGCGGTGCGGCCTTGATGCCTGAACCCGGGCTACCTGCACCCGAATGCGCAAGCTCGGCCGGTCTGAACATTACGACACGCTTCGGATCGGTTCGTCTGATCCTTCCATTCACTAAGTTCATGTGCCCTCCCCCCTCGCGGAGTGCTCATCGAAATGAGCCGCGGGACCGTTCTGCGTGTTCGCCTCCTGGTTCCGCCATGGCAATGGGAGCGGTGTACCAGGTTTTCTATCGTAAGCCTTTGAGCTATGAAAACGCTCGCCATCTTCCTGGCCATTCCGGACGGGTGGCCGGAGTCGCCATCCGGCGTGCTTTTCCGCAATGACTCCACAGTTGGCGACGACACGATGCAGATGAAGCATTCGCTGTGCCTGTTAGGCCGAACCCCCAATTGAATTGTCAGATCGTGGACATAGCATGGGCATACACGATCCAACAGGGATCTGCGCCAGGCGAGGCGTGGGTCGAACTGGGACGCACAAAAATTTGCACTCGGGGGGAATTGCGGTGTGCGGCTTACGTTACGCCGATGCACTGAAGGAAATCCTGGTTTCCAGGAAAATCTGATGAACGATGACCCGGAACATGTTGTTGGTTGGATTCAACCGATGAGCAGTTTTGTAAGAAATTTTTGATTTTGTAAATTCCAAAAACCGCGACCGTCGCGCGCCCACGCCAAAGGACCATCGTGGCCGGTTGCGTAGCGAAGTCATCAGATTAAATGATGTAACTAATGCTTTTGGCCTCGCTACAAACGAAGATTTTTCGTCTTGAAGCGAGCGGTGGCGAACGATACCTTCAAGTCACTCGTGCGGTCTCCCGAGTCCTGCGAGTGTGTGATTCAGGCGGCGTCCCGACACCCGGCCGGCGGCGCCGCTTTCTTTGTGTGTCCGGACTTCCTGCTACGGCGTTGCAAGGTGCGCTTACATGAATAAGTCAGCGTGGGCGCAGCGCATTCAGCATTTCATCTGAATGGAATTTCGTCCGGAATACCGCTCCGGGATGCCTGTGTCTCGTGCTGCATACCATCGACGCTGCCGTCGCGCTCGCATATCCATGCAAACGCCCATTGTTGGGCAACTTCGATCGCCTCTTCCTCCGTGTCGAAATAGGAAAGATCACGCTCGATGTGCATTTCGCCGTCAACGTCATCGTCAGCCGAAACGCGAACCAGTCGCGCGTGCGCAAAGAATTTCCCAAGGGAGAAGTCCGGCGTCGCGTCTATGATCCACCCACGGTACCCGCATTGCATGATTACCTCCTATACCTAGGGAAACGCTGATTAATGTACTGCCCGTTCGGTTTGCAGATGAAGCGGCGGG
>NZ_JALOCP010000090.1:0-5931 GCF_030511745.1 Paraburkholderia sp. SECH4 | reverse complement strand
AAGCGAAACGCCGCGCGGCGAGCGCGTTACCGAGCTGCCGAAGGCAGCGAGGCTGAAGGGGATGGCACGCGCCGGGGCAAGTCCGCGGGACGCGGCGCGCCCCAAGAGCGGGCGTGGAATGACTCCGTGACGCGGTGCTGTCGGCTTGCGTGACGGGCGTAGCCGGGCGCGCAAGGTGCAGCGGCACGGCTGATTTGAAGTGCAACCGGATGACGCGCGGCGTGGTACTGCAGCGCGTGCTATCCGGCTGTGGCCGCCTAGCCGTCAGGCACTCGGGCCGCTGGGCGCCGCGTGTACGTGATCCGAGAACAGAAGCGCAAACGCCACGCTTCCATCGATCTGTTCTCCTTGCAGCAATTCGGCGATGGCGTCTCGTCGCACGATCAGGTCGATATCGTCGTACTCGTGTGGCTCGGCGAACGATGCGTACAGATCTGCGTCATTGTCCTGCAGGACGTTCTCAAGCAGGTCAGTGGCACGGTCCTGACACAGGTTGCCAGCGGCATCCACGCTTTCTGCCAATGGCACGCCGTCCACATGGATAACGTCCGACACGCTGGCCACGACCGAGCGGAAGGTAACCCCATCGTCGTCCGTTACCGCGCTCGCCCGTAGCTCGATTGTCATACCGGCCAGCCACGGGTGATCGATGAACAGGCGCGCGAGGAGAGCGCCTGCCCAGGTCGCGTCGAGCTTCCGCTTCTCGGCGGCCGCATGCTCATATTCGCTATTGACCTTCTGCCCTGCGTCGTTGAGCAGGAATTTACCGCCGCTGAGAAAGTACGTCGGCGTTGCGAAATTTTGATCTGCACTCATGCGTTGCTCCGTTTGGTACGGTGATTTCCTTCTGAGAAAATCACGGCGTTGGAATTGACATGGCGAAGCAGACCGCTCCACCACGAGGTTGCACTACAGACCTGATGCCAGTCACCGCGTCCGTCATTAGCGCTTACGTGGACTTCGATACATCGCTCACACGAGAGCATCTCGGCCACCAGTCCATCGTCGCGTGTGTGTGTTTGTGTCGCGACGATGTTCAGATGTGAGAGGTCGATGGCGTAGGGAACGCCGGATTCGAAGACTGTCCGGTACTCATCCCAGGTTGAGACAAGGAGGGGATCGCCCCTCGTCGGATACTGCCCCTCGACTGCTACCTGACACCCAAACAGATCCGCGCAGCGTCGGGCGTTGTCCAGCATGCTGTCGAGGTTAGCGTTCGCCCGACTGCCCGAGTGCGCGCTGTAGGCCGGAGCATTCAGGCTCTGGCTTACATGTGCCGCACGTTCGAACCAATCCTGATTGGCTTCGAAGTTCGAAAGGTCGGCAAGGCGGTGTGTACGCAGTACGCGTGCATTGGCGTGAAGCCGGAACTGTGTCGATGGGAACGCCCGCAAAATGTCCGACACAACCTCGTCTGTCAGCGTACCGAACGATTGCGGAACGAGTTGTACATGTTCGATGGACAGGTCACCGAATACTGGCTCGACATGCGTCCGGGTCAGCATGGCAAGTGCGCTTTCGTATCGCAGACCGGGCCAGCTTGCGAGAGAGACGCAGACTTTCATAGCCGCGTCACCGTCTGGGCCGACTCAACGTAGTAGTCGCGGTGATCCAGCGTCACGGTGCCCGTTTCGCAAACGAAGTCGACTTCGCCTGAACCACCTTCCCCGTCCTCAAAACCGCTATGGAAAACCTCGATCGCCCGATCTGCATAGTCGCTGAGAGCCTGGGTAAGAGATACGGTCTCTTCAACATATGCGGTCTGCCATTGACCGTCCACGTACTGGGAGCGAAGCGTCGTAACCGTAACCGTGGTGTTCGATTCGAACGCCTGACCGTCCGCAATGAGGATGGAAACCTCGTTGTCGTTGCCGGAATCACCAGATCCCGAATAGCAAACCGTCGCACCGGACGCGTCCACATTGCGCAGCGCATCAATGAGAACCGGCTTGTTTCGCGAAAGAATCAGATCGGGCGTCTTCTCAGCGGCTGCAGGAAGGCAGTCACTCTCGTTGTGGCGGGGTTGGTTGAGCAGGTCGGACATGGCGTGTTCTCCATAGTGGTTGAGCTGACCGGATCCCTAGATTCCGAGTCCCGGCGTGAACGATGTTTCTGCTGAGTCGGCGGTGCTTCTCGTCGTTGCCGCCGTTTCCCTGAGTTCGTCGTCCCGCGATAAAAGGAGACGCGGCCGGTGCTGGGTCAAGGATTGGAGCGCGGGGTGCAGGGGCGGGATGGAGCGGCAGCGACTGACACGGCCCCGCGCGCCTTGACGCAGCGCAGGACGTGGCTACGGTCGCGGGAAAAGGACGGCGAACAAGGGGAACGGGAATACGAGGGGTGGCCGCGACGAAGCGAAAAGCCTCGCGCGGCGAGCGCGCTTACTGAGCCGCTGAAAGCGGCGAAGCTGGAGGGGATGGCACGCGCCGGGGCAAGTCCGCGGCACGCGGCGTGGCCCCAAGAGCCAAAAGTCCTTGACTGGAAAAGTCTGCGTTGTCCGACCGGGGCGCGCTGGTCGTCGTCGCACATGAGCGCAGCGCACGCCGCAGGCGCGCGATTGCCGGGTTCGGCATGTCCCCGTCGCGGTACCGGAGGTTCCTGATCGACGGATCTACGTTCGTTGCGAAGAACCGCACGGCGACCTCGCGCGCTGGAGCCTCCAGTATCCCGGCTTCAGGGTACAAAACGTCGAGCGTGCGGAGCTGCCTGTAGACCAGACCACCGATATCCGCCCAGGAGCGCTCGGGTGCCTCTCGCCATGCCGCGAGCGCATCGGTCACTACCGTATTCAGAAGAACGCGGATCTGGGCGGTACGGGTCGGCTGCTTCGTGTGAATTGGCCAGCGTACGGGCAAGTGGACAGGTAAAGCAAAGATTGATTTCATGGTGGTTTTACGCGCCGAAGGGGCGCGCTCCTGTGTAGTAAGGAAAGGCAATCGGCTGGTTCGAGCGCGGTGTCTGCAACAAACTCGCCTCGCACAGCCGGTGCCGCTTTCATAGTTCGGTCCAGGCGAGATCGGCGGTAACCTGCCGGCCCATGCCAAATGACCGGCTAACCGAGTGTCTGATTCGCTCGCGCGCGCCGTCGATGGTCAACGTTCCCTTGCCAAGGAAGCGCCCGAAGAGAGCCCGCTGTTCTGCCGCCAGAAGGGTCCCGCTCCACCGCGCGGCGCGGTCTCCCTTGCGCTTAACGAGGAACAGGGCCAGCCTCGCAGCCAGTTCGAAGCGGTTGGCCTGCGCAGTCAGGATCAGGTGGGCGTCACACGCAACCGGGGCGAGCTTTGGATCGCGGAACGTGCGCGTGTATGGGGCTGGCCCGTAGGAAAGCGCCCAATCGACGGCGTGCTGCACGCGGCCGCGAGCTTCAGCGGGCGAGCGCGCGAGCTTCGAGTCGTACTGCCTCGCGTCGCGAGACAGGCGGATGTCGAAAAACTCCCGGCCTGGACGCGGTTCGATGCGCATGACGTCGATCTGATAACGTGCGCCCTTCGCGGCCCCTTCCCAGCGTTCAACCAGTTGCGCGCTCATGCTGCCTCCACGCGCTTGCCGTACAGCGTGAGGGCGATCATTTCCAGCCGACCGATGGAGTCGTGCACGTCACGGCCATCCGCCGGGTTGGCCACGATGTAGTGCGCCGCATTGCGGGGGCGTCCCGCAGCGTCACGTGCCACATACACCGTGCTGACCCGGGCGGCGAGCATCGCGCGCCGGGCAAACTCCGCGAAAGTACGCGCGTCGCCAAGCTCCCTGTCCGCCTTGATCATCTGCGTCCGGATGCGGTCCAGCTTGCGCAACGCGACGCGGACCTCGTCCGTCTCCGCTCCGCAGATGTTGGAGAATGTGACGCGATGGGCGAACGACTCCGCGCTCTGATCACTCACAAACGCTCGCAGCGAAATGCTACCGCTGTAGACGTAGCCGGTTGGGCCGACCACTGCGCGCTCCACATCCACTATCAGTTCAGTCGTGCAGCTTTCCTGCTTGACGTAGGCATAGGCGGTGACTTCGTGCTTCGGTTCGCGTCGTGACATGGCATGGCTCCTGTTTTTAGCTGACCGGGCCCCAAGATTCGGAGCCCTACGTAGGGGTTTCCATTCGGCGGGCGCTTGAAAGGTTCCAGCGTTGCCGCCGTTCCCCTGAGTTCATCGCCCTGCGACTACGCAAGCCGGTCGAGGCCGTGCGTCAAGGAGGCAAGTGCGGGGTGTTGGGGCGGGCAGGCGCGAAGCGACAACACGGCCCCGCACGCCTTGACGACAGGCCGACGCCGGCTAAGGTCGCGGGTATGGGCGATGAGGGGGAACAGTCGGTATGCGACCGCTGCGACCGCGTGAATGGCCCGCGCGGGCAGCGCCTTCTCGCGTAGCGAAGCGAGCGACTGGCATGGGTGGCTCGCGCCGGGCGAAGCCTTAGAGCGATCCGTTGTTGGTAACCGGGTCGGGGGAAATGCGAGCAGCCCGGAAGGCGGATGCCTGAAGGGCTGCTCGCCCCGACCCGGCTGATTTGCGGCGCAAAATCCGGAACGTAGATGAAATACGCCGAAGAGCGGTTTCCGCTCCTCGGCGTCTGAGTGTCTGGCTACTCGGCGCGCTGTTCGATCAGGTCGAGCAGGTTTTCGCCGTCCAGTTCAAGAGTCTGCGTGCCCGTGAGAAGCGAGTGCGAGACGCGGATGACTTCGGACGCACCGATCTGGGCGAGCGCTACCAGATCCTCGTGGGTGAGCGGCACATCGAGCGAGCGGAATCGAACGATGCCTTGCGGCGGGTTAGCGTGAGCCCACGGCGACATGCTCACGTCCATCATTGCGATGGTCCGGCCGTTCTTCCCCACTACGTGCGTTCCTGTCACGTATGTGAACCGCGACATCTCCTCGCGCAACTTTGCCTCGGTTACCTCCATTACGGTCCCAGCGCGCGCGTCGATCAGATAGCAGTCGCGGCTCGGACCGACGCGCAGCGCTGCGTCCAGTTCTTCGTTCATGCGGGGGTGTCTGCCGAGCTGTACCAGGTGCGTACCGCTTTCGCGAACGACCCAGCCGTACTGGCCGGTTGCGTAGGTACGCTGCAGGTATGCACGGTCGTGCTCGTAGAAGTCGACCGTGTAGTGTTTGAGTCGTGCGTCCGGCTTTTCGACAATGCCACGCATCGCGTCGAAAACGCGCGCGACGCGCGCAGCGTGGGCGGTGGCTTTCATAGCGGTCGCAATGGCATCGGTTGCAATGGTTTCAGCCGACAGGCAAAGTTCGATCTGCATGGTGCGTTCCTTTTACAAAGAGAGAGCAAGTTGGGTGCTGGCGACTTCGTGTGCGGCAGCGGCGAGAAGAGTCGTAACCCAGTCCGGCTTGGTCCGCGCGCCGGCCCACGCACGCGCGAATTCCTTGAGGCAGGCGACGCAGCAAAGCGCCCGGTAGTCGTCGCGCTGGACGGGGGCATACACAGCGTGGTGCGCAGTGCCGCCATCCCGGCGGGCACCGCATAACGTCGCCCCTGCTGACGGGCCGGTATGGGTGAGATGGATAGGCGGCACCTTCGGCTGGGCCGGGGCGGTCCCGCCGACGGCCGGGGCTGTTCCTTCGCTTTCGAGGGATAACAGATACGCGTCATACCCGGCGCGCTCCGCTGTCTGACGCCTGGGAAAGGCAATGCCGGGTACGTGCACGTGGGCGTAGAAGTACTCTCCGGTCGAGATGCGCTTGTTTTGTGTCAGCCGATGGCTGGACGCGTGGTTCGCGCGCTGCTCGCTTGTGTAGCGTTGGAAGCCGCGCGACGCGCGAAAGCGCTTTCTGTATTCGTCAAATGTCATATTCGACCCCTTCTGGTTTGAGCTGACCGGATCCCTAGATTCCGAGTCCCGGCGTTGGTGGTTTCTGCTGAGTCGGCGGCGCTTCTCGTCGTTGCCGCCGTTCCCCTGAGTTCGTCGTCCCGCGATCAAAGGAGA